>JAUSMB010000039.1 GCA_030645365.1 Rugosibacter sp. | reverse complement strand
CAACTCGAACCCGCATTGCAAAATGCCAGCGCCGAAGACCGCTTCCAGTTCGAACGCCACGGCTATTTTGTCGCAGACCGCATTGATTCAAAACCCGGTGCACCCGCCTTCAACCGCACCGTGACCTTGAAAGACTCCTGGCATGCAACAACAAATAAATAATTCTGCAGTACTTTCCCTCATCAGGGTTCATACTGGAAAAATAAGCTATGGGAGAAGAAGAAAATGAAAACCGTGGCGGAGAGGGTGGGATTCGAACCCACGGTAGGCTTGCACCTACGCCTGATTTCGAGTCAGGTACATTCGACCACTCTGCCACCTCTCCGCGACGCAGTATTATAGCTGCGAAGCGATAAGTCTGAAAGAAAAAAGGGAGTGATCAGATTGCAAAAACTACTCTGTCTGCTGTATTGCTTCATTTTTTTTACTCTTGCCAGCTGCACCAGAATTGAAATTCCGAAACCACTGCCCTCACCTGAAGCGATGGGTGAGCTGGTGATTGCCGTACGCGAGGCCCCGGGTTTTTATCAACAAGAGGGCGCAACGATTAGCGGGTTCGAATACGATTTATGCAACCTTTTCGCGGCCAGCCTTGGTGTTAAAGCACGCTTTGTCACCACCAAAGACTTCAATCAGATCAATCCCTTATTAACAATGCATAAGGTGCACATGGCCGCTTCGTTACCGGCAGGCCGTACAGACTTTCAGTTTTCCCAACCTATACGCAGCGTAGGACAATGGATTGTCAGCCATGATGATGTACTCGGGCCTGATGATATGGCCGATTTATCTGGCAAAACAGTGGCGGTCGTTGCCGGATCGCCGCTCGCACAAAGTCTGCGCACGATGGATGAAAAACTCAGACCTACCGTGATCGAAATACCCGGCATGGATGAAGTCACCTTGCTAGCGCAAGTTGCTGCACAAAAAATTCCGCTAGCAGCCGTGCATGACATTAATTTTGATTTGGCCAGCAACTTTTACCCTGAGCTCAACGCCCGTGTGCGCTTGCCAGGAAAAACCGATCTGCGTTGGGCATTCTTCGATGACCTGATAACCCCTGGTGCAAACTCAGCGCACAAACAACCAGACAACCAGACAAAAAATCCAAGCCTCCCGTCATTACGTGTTCGAGCCGATGCATTTATTAAGCGCGCCCGAGCAGATGGCACTATAGCTCGGCTCAATGATCGTTACTTTGGACATGTCAAGCGCATCAATTCCATTGGCATTACGCAGTTTATCGAAGATACCCGTAGATTGTTGCCCCCTTTGCGACGTCATTTTTACGCCGCTGAGAATTTAACCGGAATCGACTGGCGCCTTTTGGCTGCGCTGGCTTATCAGGAATCCCATTGGGATCCGCTGGCTACCTCACCTACCAATGTGCGCGGCATCATGATGCTGACTGAAGATACCGCTGATCACCTGGGTGTGGACAACCGCCTTGATCCGGCAAGCAGCATTCGTGGCGGAGCACGTTATCTGGCCGAACTCAGCGACCAACTACCTAATAGCGTAAAGCCACCCGATCGACTTTGGCTCGCGTTAGCTGCCTACAACCTGGGCATGGGGCATTTACGCGGCGCGCTAGCGATTGCCAAAGACATGCGTCGCGACCCCAACAGCTGGTATGAAATGAAAAAAGTATTACCGCTGTTGTCACGGCCAGAGGTTTATGACCGCTTGAAATCGGGTCCTGCACGCGGCGGCGAAGCCGTAATTCTGGTGGAGAACATACGCATCTACTACAGCATCCTGGCACGCTTTGAACCCATATATGCACCACCCTTCGCAGCCGCTACACCACAAGCTGCGGGGCAAGTCAGGCTGCGCTGATTGTTGTCAGCCCGCCCATCCACGGGCGTAATACTGCGGGCACGGTAATGCTGCCATCGGCATTTTGATAATTTTCCAGCACGGCGACCAGGGTGCGCCCCACCGCCAGGCCTGAGCCGTTGATAGTGTGCAATAGCTCTGTTTTATTTTTCTCATTGCGAAACCGCGCCTGCATGCGCCGCGCCTGGAAGGCTTCAAAATTCGAGCAGGAAGAAATCTCCCGGTAGGCGTTTTGTGCGGGCAACCACACGTCGAGATCATAAGTTTTAGCCGCAGAAAACCCCATGTCGCCGCTGCACAACGCCATTTTTCGGTAGGGTAATTCGAGTGCTTGCAGCACGGCTTCAGCATGGCCGGTAAGCTCTTCCAACGCTTGCCAGGATTGCTCTGGATGCACCATTTGCACTAATTCCACCTTATCGAATTGATGCTGACGAATCATGCCGCGCGTATCGCGCCCGTAGCTGCCCGCCTCTGAGCGAAAACATGGCGTATGGGCGACAAATTTCAACGGCAGCGTGGCGGCATCCACAATTTCGCCACGCACGATGTTGGTCACTGGTACCTCGGCGGTGGGAATCAAGTACAAGTGACCGTCTTCACCATGCGGCACACGGAACAAATCTTCTTCAAATTTTGGCAACTGCCCCGTGCCAAACATGCTGTCTTTATTCACCAGATACGGCACATGCACTTCGGTGTAGCCATGCTTGTCTGTATGCATATCCAGCATGAACTGCGCTAACGCCCGATGCAACCGCGCAATCGGGCCTTTCATTACAGCAAAGCGGCTACCGGCAATCTTCACCGCTGTTTCAAAATCCAGCCCGCCCAAGGCCACGCCTAAATCCACATGGTCTTGTGGATTTGCGATGGTTTTTGGCGTGCCCCAGCGTAGCACTTCCACATTGCCAGTCTCGTCCTTTCCCACCGGCACGCTTTCGTGCGGCAGGTTGGGAATTCCCGCCAGAAAAAAATCAAAGCGCGGCATGAGTTCAGCCAAAGCCGCCTCACCCGCTTTTAACGCATCGCCCAAACCGGCAACTTCGGTCAAAATCGCTGAAGCATCTTCGCCCTTGCCCTTCAATATGCCGACTTGTTTAGAGAGCGTATTGCGCCGCGCTTGCAGATCCTGCGTTTGAGTTTGCAGCTGCTTTCTTTCTGCTTCCAGCGCTTCAAATACGGCGGTATCCAACGTCACGCCACGCGTGGCCAGACGTTCGGCAACAAAAGAAATCTGAGTGCGAAGAAGTTGAATATCGAGCATGGGGTTACCTGTGGTTTCCTGTTTTTCCTACGATTTTTTTATGATTGTCTATGATTTTTTTGCGGGCTCTACTGCGGTGATCTTTGGTGCTTTTGCAAACTGTTTTACCTTTGCAGACTCTGCATCCAGCGCGCGAAAATGCGCGAGCTTGTCGGCAATTTTTTGTTCCAATCCTCGCGCCACTGGCTGATACCAGCTTACCTGCGGCATGCCGTCGGGAAAATAATTTTCCCCTGCGGCGTAACCCTCGGCTTCGTCATGCGCATAACGGTAATCGGCGCCAAAGCCCAGGTTTTTCATCAGCTTAGTTGGCGCGTTGCGCAAATGTTCCGGCACGCCACGGCTTTTGTCTTTGGCCACAAACGCGCGCGCCGCATTATAGGCGAGGTAAGCCGCGTTCGATTTCGGTGCCACCGCCAGATAAAGTACCGCATTGGCCAGCGCCAGCTCGCCTTCCGGGCTGCCCAGCCGCTCATAAGTGGCGCAGGCGTTCAACGTCACTTCATGCGCGCGCGGGTCGGCCAGGCCGACATCTTCAATCGCCATGCGCACGATGCGCCGCCCCATGTACAACGGGTCAGCCCCGCCATCGAGCATGCGCACCAGCCAGTACAAAGCCGCATCCGGATTCGAGCCGCGCACGGATTTATGCAGCGCCGAAATCTGATCGTAAAACGCATCGCCCCCCTTATCGAAACGACGCAGATCAGCCGCCAGGATCGAATCCAGAAAGTCGGCGCTGACGACACGGCGCGGATTTGCCTGTTGGTCTGCTTGCTGGTCTGCCTGCGCGGCTGTTTTTACCTGCTCCAGTACATTCAACAGCCGCCGCGCATCGCCATCGGCATAACCCAGCAGCCGCTCGCGCGCTGCCGGTTCAAAATCCAGTTCAGGAAAAGCCTGCGCCCGTGCCCGATCGAACAATGCGCCCAGCTCATCCTCCGTCAAGCTGTGCAGCACATATACCGCCGCACGCGAGAGCAACGCGGAATTCACCTCGAATGACGGGTTCTCGGTTGTCGCGCCGATAAACGTCACCGTGCCATTTTCAACATATGGCAAAAACGCATCCTGCTGCGCCTTGTTAAAGCGATGTACCTCATCCACAAACAAAATCGTGCGCCGCCCAAGTGCCCGCTGGCCCTCCGCCTGCTGCATCGCCTCGCGAATATCCTTGACCCCGGAAAACACGGCGGATAACGCCACAAACTCGGCATCAAACGCATCCGCCATCAGCCGCGCCAAGGTTGTCTTGCCCACCCCCGGCGGCCCCCACAGAATCATCGAATGCGGCACGCCGGAAGAAAACGCCGAATGCAAGGGCTTGCCCGGCCCCACCAGATGCGACTGCCCGATCACCTCGTCCAGCGCTTGCGGCCGCAAGCGTTCTGCCAACGGCGCAGCAAGCGGCTCCCCTGCGAAAAGATCAGCACTCACGCAAAATTATCCCGGCCAACTGCCGTTTGCCAAAATGACGGATTAATCGTTTAATCCAATCGGTATAAGACAGCCCGGTACGCAAGCTGTCGTGCTCAAAACCCCTCTTGCCGCGCACCTGACTCAGCAATTTCGGTGCAGTGCCCGTTGGTTCAATGGATGGTAACCGCTCCATGCTCAGACCCTAATGCAAACAAATTTAGCTTTGATTTTAAATGAAATATAACTTCAACTAAATTTTTATCCGGCGCATTGATGTGGGGGTCTACACGCCGGAGTTTCGTTCGACACGGGCAAGGTGGCCTTCCATGAGCAGTGGGCACTGTGGGGAAAATGCCCCACTGTAAGGTGGTTTGGGCGCCCTGATTGCGCTAATATCGACTGAAGCATTGCAATGGAAATTTTTCTTTTTTGCCGAGGTGACTATGGCTTGGGTTTTACTACTTTTAGCGGGTCTGTTCGAAGTGGTCTGGGCCATTGGCCTGAAATACACAGACGGCTTTACCCGCCTGTGGCCAAGCATTGGCACACTCGCTGCCATGGTGGCAAGCATTGGCCTTCTGGGCATGGCAATGAAAACTCTGCCTGTCGGCACGGCCTATGCCGTCTGGGTGGGTGTCGGCGCACTGGGCACGGCCATCTTTGGCATCCTTCTTTTTAACGAATCCGCGAACATGGGCCGGCTGGGAAGCCTTTTTTTAATCATGCTCGGTATCATCGGCCTCAAGTTGGCAACACCAGACTAATCTGCTGTCAGGATTAAAAAGTCGGCGCTGGGGATACGGCGCCGACAATAACAATCGCCGACTTTTCGCGGCAAGGGCTGCAATAGCGACAATGGCGCTGTACCCGGCGCGCCCGTAGAGAGCCCCCTTGGGGTGCCCCTGCTTCTTCTAAAAACTTTCGTTCTCGCGCAAGTACCGCCACTGCCCTAGCGGCAAATCGCCCAGACGCACGCGGCCAATGCGCACGCGCTTGAGACCTGTGACACGCAAACCGACGAGCTCGCACATACGGCGTATCTGTCGCTTGCGGCCTTCTTTGAGAACAAAACACAGTTGATCTTCATTAGCCCAGCGCACCTGTGCCGGACGCAATTGTTTGCCGTCCAGTTCCAGTCCGTGGTTGAGCAGTGCCAGGTCATGGCTATCCAGCGGGCCTTCCACACGCACCAGATATTCTTTTTCCACGGTGGAATCATCGCCAATGAGTTGACGCGCCACACGGCCATCCTGCGTGAGCACCAGCAACCCGGTGGAGTCAATATCCAGCCGACCGGCCGGAGCGAGACCTTTCATGTGCACTAGCTGAAAACGTTGCGTGCTGCCCGCCGCCTGCGTCTTGGCTGAAATCAGCGAGGAAGCCGGCTGATGGCCATCTTCGGCCTGCCCTGAAACATAGCTCATCGGCTTGTGCAGCAAAATCGTGGCTTGTCGCGCTTGGCTTGCGCGTGCTTCCGGCGCCAGAGAAATCACGGCATCCGGCATGGCGCGCGTGCCAAGTTGCGTTATCCGCTCGCCATTCACAAACACCAGCCCGCGCTCAATATAAGCGTCGGCCTCGCGACGCGAACACAAGCCGCGCTCGGCCATAAGTTTGGAAATGCGGCTACCTTGCGTATCATTCATGGTTGTTCATTCTATCCTGCCGCCATGCTCAGTTATCGCCACGCCTATCACGCCGGCAATCACGCCGATGTTTTAAAACATCTGGTACTCATGCTGTGCATGCAGCACATGAACAGTAAAGACAAGCCCTACACGGTAATCGACACGCATGCGGGTGCAGGGCTTTACGTGCTGGATAGCGAGCAGGCCAAGCGCACGGGTGAATATCTCAACGGCATTGGCCGATTATGGTCGCGCACTGATTTACCCGCGCCGCTGGCGCAACTCATGACAAGCATCAAAGCACTCAATCAAAGCGGTCACTTGCGCCGCTACCTCGGCTCGCCCTGGCTGATTGATCACCTGGCGCGGCCCATTGATCGGCTGCGTTTTTGTGAATTACACCCGACTGATTTTGCCTTGCTGCGCCGCCAATACAAAGAAGCAGGCCGCCGGGTAACCGTGGCGCAAGCCGATGGATTTGATGTGCTCAAGGCCAGCCTGCCGCCGCCTTCGCGACGCGCTCTAGTGCTGATTGATCCCTCGTATGAAATCAAGAGCGATTATCTGAAAGTTGTCGCCGCCGTCAAGGATGGATTAAAACGCTTTGCCACCGGCACCCTGCTGGTGTGGCACCCGCTACTGCCATCGATTGAAGCGAATCAACTACCCGATAAACTCAAAAAATCCGGCGCCACACACTGGGTGCACGCCACCTTGAGCGTATGCGCCACATCCACACAGGGACGTGGCATGCACGGCAGCGGCATGTTCATCATCAATCCACCCTGGACACTCGCAGCAGAACTCAAGGCCACTCTGCCTTACCTTGCGCAAATTCTGGGCCTGGATAGTCACGCATCCTGGAAAGTGGACGAACTTGAGCAAAAGGCCTTAAAGCCTGGCGACGCATGAATGACTTGATACCGTAAACCACAAGAATGGGTACGACTTGTTTGCCAAGTACCCTCACACGTTGAAAATATCCATTTGCCTTGGAATCACGTCGTTGCACACGACGATATATTTTTCCCGGATACTCAACGCCTCACCCTTGCGTGCCAAGCGATAACGATAATGGCCAAAAAACATATCCGTGCGTTTTTCTTCATGCTTGTAGGTGTTGACCTGAAAATTCGCGGTGACAATCACCTCAGTCGCAGTAACAGAGCGCACGCGCACATTCGTCACCAAGTGGCGCGTGCGGGGCAACCGCAACAAAGACGACGATAATTTGGACTCAATACGCCATACACGGTCTTCCATGCGGGCGCGATTGCCGCAATAAATCAACGAAATTTCACTCAGCGGATCATCAATCAATACATGATCATCGTCCCATGAAGGCGCCCAATAGACGGCATCTTCTTCATACAACGCCAGCCAATCGCGCCAGCGCTGTTCATCCAGGCAATCGGCTTCTTCCAGCAATAACTCGTTAATCGCCTCACTCAAACTACGTTCAATCCGTTCAACCTGCATTTTTATCGCCCTCCTCGCGGCGCATTCCTTCAGTGAGCAACTTTAACCACTGGCGATATTCGCCGTGATACAACGTTTCATCCGCCACATTCGGGGCGCTGACGTCAGGGGCAAACCCAAGTTCTTGTGCCAATGCATCCGCGCCTGCAACGCGCCGTTTCATGCCTCGATCAAAATCCTGCCATGGCGCACTGCGCGCTGCTGCATAGCCGTTTTGGCAGGCATCGAATTCCGTTAAATCATCGGGTGTCGCGATACCGCTGGCACCATAAAAATCTTCATATTGCCGCACGCGACGCTCACGCGCCTTGGCCGACTCACCCTTTGGTGCAACACAATAGGCATGCACTTCTGTTTGGTCGGCAGCAATCGGCCGCCAAGAACGCAGCTGGGTCGAAATACCATCGAACAAAATCACGTTGGGATAAATCAGCACCTGGCGTAAGCGCTTGGCCATCCAGGTCGCTTGCAATGGCCCGACCCGCGCTTCCAAGGCATCGTAATCCATGCCGAGCGCACGATCACGAAAGTTGGGGATATCAATCCAGATCATGACATGGCCATTACCCAGGTCGTAATTGCCATTCCCGATGTCACCCAGGCTCACCTGAATCGCCTTGACCTTATCTTCACTAACGGTTCCATTGGCAGCAGCGGCCTCAGCGGCCTCAGCGGCCTGCTGTGCGCGCAACTTTGCCAGGCGAAAATAAGACGCATGGACAATATCCACGTGATAGCCATCTACCCCGTTTTCTGCCTGCATTTTCCAGTTGCCACGGTGGGTGTACACCGAATGCCCACGGAGCACTTCAAGGCCTTCCGCTGACTGATTCGCAAAAAGCTCCAAAAACGGCGCAGCACCAGCCAAATGAGTTTTGATATCTGGCACATCCGGGTTAAGACTCGCAAAAATGAAACCGTGATAACTGGCCACATGGGGCACAGGCGTCAACCCGTGATCCTGCTTTTGCCAGTGGTCAGGATAAGCCCCTGCCGCTTCATCCTTCACGTCCAGCAATTCGCCCTGGTTGTTGTATACCCAGCCGTGATAAGGACAAACCCAGCGTTTGGCGTTGCCCTTGTCTTTGCGGCACACCATGGCACCGCGATGCGAACACGCGTTGATAAAACCGCGCAATTGACCATCTGCGCCACGACTGATAATGACCGGCTGGCGCCCAATCAGCGTTGTCACAAAATCATTCGGGTTGGGTATCTGGCTCTCATGGCCGATATAGATCCACGTTGCCTCCCACACATGTTTGAGTTCCAGTTCAAACAGTTCCGGATCGGTATAAACGGAGCGATGCACCTTGAAGGTCTCGCCCGGCACATCAACAATGCACGCGGCAATATCCTGCATCGACAGGCCTGCGGATGATTTTTCTTGTGGCGGCGCGCCGGAAGTGCGGAATGCCGCATTGCTACCGTGACGATCATTCATGCTTTTCTCCTCATTTTTTACAAATAATGTTTTTTAAACTTTAGCAGAATCAAAGCCTTCATTGACTGCAATTTACTTAAAAACCGGGCGGGCCATATGAAAGACCTGGCCAACCCGCTAAAATAGTCGGCTTTCCCCGCATGAGAAAGTGCGGGTGGGACTTGAAAGATCATTATTCAGCCCCACGTAGCCAAAGTTTAGTCAGGAGACCCTTCATGCAAGACACGCCAAACTCACCAACAAACAACTCAAGCGAACCTATCGAAAAAATTGATGCAAGCGCCGTATCACCAGCGCCGACTTTTCCTGCCGATGCCGCAAATAGCACCGAAACCTCCTCAATCGACACCATGCCCAGCCTGGAAGAGCTTTTGCGCCAGGCCGAGCTGACCTCTGCCGAGCACCATGACGCCTGGCTGCGCGCCAAGGCCGAAACTGAAAATGTACGCCGTCGCTCACTGGAAGATATTGCCCGCGCCGGCAAGTTTGCCGTAGAAAAATTTGCCACCGAGCTTCTTGCCGTCAAAGACAGCCTGGAAGCGGCGCTGGCCAATGAAAACCAAAATGCAGAAAACCTCAAGGCTGGGGTTGAGCTCACATTAAAGCAACTCTCTGCTGCGTTTGAAAAATCTCATCTGATTGAAATTTCGCCACTCGGCGAAAAGTTCGATCCCCATAAACACCAGGCCATCAGCCAAACCGAGGCCGACGGCGAGCCCAATCACGTGCTCTCTGTCTTGCAAAAAGGCTATGCCTTGCATGATCGCGTGATTCGTCCGGCATTGGTCATTGTTTCCAAAACAAAGTAACACAACGAAATACCAAAAAAATCAGGCAGCGGCTTGAATTCAAGCTGGGTATCCCCATAACAAAAGCAGGTTTGTTTTTAAGCTTTCACCTCTTAATAAAGTAAAGGAAAAATCATGGGCAAAATTATCGGTATCGACCTTGGCACGACCAACTCTTGCGTTGCAATCATGGAAGGCGGCAAGCCTAAAGTCATCGAAAACGCCGAGGGCGCACGCACCACCCCATCCATCGTGGCTTACGCCGAAGATGGCGAAATTCTCTGTGGCGCCGCAGCCAAACGCCAGGCGGTAACCAACGCCAAAAATACCCTGTACGCCGTCAAACGGCTGATCGGCCGTCGCTTCGACGAAAAGGAAGTGCAAAAAGACATCGACCTGATGCCCTTCAAGATTGTCAAAGCCGACAATGGCGACGCCTGGGTAGAAGTGCGCGGCAACAAGATGGCGGCACAACAGGTTTCCGCCGAAGTGCTGCGCAAAATGAAAAAAACCGCTGAAGATTACCTGGGTGAAGAAGTCACCGAGGCCGTCATCACCGTACCCGCTTATTTCAACGACAGCCAGCGCCAAGCCACCAATGATGCTGGCCGCTTCGCTGGCTTGGATGTCAAACGCATCATCAACGAACCCACCGCCGCTGCGCTGGCCTTCGGCATGGACAAGCAGGAAGGTGACCGCAAGATTGCCGTATATGACCTCGGCGGCGGCACGTTCGATATTTCCATCATCGAAATTGCCGCGCTCGACGGCGAACACCAGTTCGAAGTGTTGTCCACCAATGGCGACACCTTCCTCGGCGGTGAAGACTTTGACCAGGTGCTGATCGACTACGTCGTCACCGAGTTCAAGAAAGAACAGGGCGTCGACCTAAAGAACGACGTGCTCGCCTTGCAACGACTGAAGGATGCCGCAGAAAAAGCCAAGATTGAACTTTCCTCCAGTCAGCAAACCGAGATCAATCTGCCCTACATCACGGCGGATGCTTCCGGCCCGAAACACCTGGCGCTGAAAATCACCCGTGCCAAGTTTGAATCGCTGGTCGAAACGCTGATCGAGCGCACCATTGCCCCCTGCCGCTTGGCCGTTAAAGACGCTGGCGTCAGTCTCACTGACATCACCGATGTGATCCTCGTCGGCGGCATGACGCGCATGCCCAAGGTGCAGGATAAAGTGAAAGAATTCTTCGGCAAAGAGCCGCGCCGTGACGTGAACCCTGATGAAGCTGTTGCTGTTGGCGCGGCCATTCAAGGCGGCGTGCTGCAAGGTGAAGTCAAGGATGTGCTGCTGCTCGATGTCACCCCGCTTTCCCTCGGCATTGAAACTATGGGTAGCGTGATGACTAAGCTTATCACCAAAAACACCACCATCCCGACCAAGGCCAGCCAGGTATTCTCGACTGCTGACGACAACCAGAATGCGGTGACCATCCATGTGCTGCAAGGTGAGCGCGAAATGTCCGCCGGCAACAAGAGCCTAGGCCAGTTCAATTTGTCCGACATTCCGCCCGCACCACGCGGCATGCCACAGATCGAAGTCACTTTTGACATCGATGCCAACGGCATTTTGCATGTATCGGCCAAGGACAAAGGCACGGGCAAGGAAAACAAGATCACCATCAAGGCGAACTCAGGCTTGTCTGAAGAAGAAATTCAGCGCATGGTGAAAGACGCCGAAGCCCACGCCGAAGAAGATCACAAAGCCCGCGAAATGGTCGACGCCCGTAACCAGTGCGATGCCATGGTGCATTCCATCAAAAAATCGCTTGCCGAGCATGGCGAAAAACTCAGTGCAGAAGAAAAATCCGCCATTGAAGCTGCCATTACCGAGGCCGAAGCTGCGCTGCAAGGTACCGACAAAGAAGCCATCGAAGCCAAGACGAAAGCCCTGACCGATGCATCAATGAAACTCGGCGAAAAAATTTACGCTGAATCCCAGACGGCAGCCGGTGCCGGGGGGCCTGGTGGTGATTCAAACGCAGGCGGTGCTGGTCAGACCAAGGCCGACGAAGGCGACGTGGTCGATGCTGAATTCACCGAAGTAAAGGACAAGAAATAAACATCAGCAGAAAATTGATATAACTCCCTCGGGCCGCTTGCCATTTTGGCTGCGGCCCGTTCTGCTTGGCTCTGACAACTCTGAACAATCATGGCAAAACGCGACTTCTACGAAATTCTTGGCGTCAATCGCGACGCTTCCAGTGAAGACATCAAAAAGGCCTACCGCAAGCTGGCCATGAAACACCATCCGGATCGCAATCCGGATAACCCCAAATCCGAAGGCCTCTTCAAGGAAGCCAAGGAAGCCTACGAGATTCTCTCGGACGAGCAAAAGCGCGCCGCCTATGACCAATACGGCCACGCGGGCGTCGACCCGCAAGCCCGTGGCGGTGGCGGCGGTGGATTTGGCGATTCCTTTTCAGACATCTTTGGCGACATTTTCGGTGGTGGCGGCGGCAGTCGCTCGAATGTCTATCGCGGGGCCGACCTGCGCTACAACCTGGAAATCTCACTGGAAGATGCCGCCCATGGAAGCGAGACTCGCATCCGCATTCCCACCATGGCCGAATGCGAAGCCTGCGAAGGCAGCGGTGCCAAAAAAGGCACGCAACCCAAAACCTGCCCCACCTGCGCGGGACACGGCCAGGTGCGTATGCAACAAGGATTTTTCTCGGTACAGCAAACCTGCCCCAAGTGCCACGGCACTGGCCGCTACATTCCCGACCCCTGCACCACCTGCCATGGCGCGGGCCGCATCAAGCAACACAAAACGCTCTCCGTCAAAATTCCCGCCGGTGTTGATGAAGGCGATCGTATCCGGCTGAGTGGCGAAGGCGAAGCAGGCGTTAATGGCGGCCCGACGGGTGACCTTTACGTGCAGATACACCTCAAGCCCCACGCCGTTTTTCAACGTGAACATGACGATCTGCACTGCGAAATGCCGGTGAGCTTCACCACCGCCGCCCTCGGCGGCGAAATCAAGGTGCCCACGCTGGATGGCGCAGCCCATCTGAAAATTCCCGCTGGCAGCCAAACCGGCAAGGCATTTCGCCTGCGCGGCAAAGGCGTCAAGGGCGTACGATCACACGCCCAGGGCGACCTGCTCTGCCATGTGGTAATTGAGACCCCCGTGAACCTCACCGACCGGCAAAAAGAACTGCTGCGCGAGTTCGAAGAAATCAGCCAGGGTAATGACGGACGCAACAACCCCAAAGCACAAGGCTGGCTGGATCGGGTGAAGGAGTTTTTTAGCGACTAAAAGGAATAAAACAAGCACATAAAACAGCGCCAACCGAAAAGTCGGCGCTGGTGGGACGGCAGTCTTGGCCTGCCCTCACCCAAGAAGATACGCTGCTACCCCCGCCTAACCCTATGGTCTCGATTGATTCATGCGTTTGCGCCCAAGAAAATTTCTCTACCGCGCTAACCTCAAAGGCTCCTTTGATACGGACTTCAAACTGACATCATTAACGCGGTTGAATAATCGCGCCATGTCCCTTATAGTGCGCTCAAGAGCCTGACCGGCAAGGTGGTGAAACATGACTGACTCTCGTATCACACTTGATTCCAGCAAACGTGGCGGTCGTCCCTGCATCCGCAATCTGCGCATCAGCGTTTATGACGTACTGGAGATGCTTGCCGAAGGCATGAACGAAGCAGACATCATCGAAGACTTCCCTGAACTTGAGCCTGCGGATATTCGCGCCTGCCTCGCCTTTGCTGCAGACCGCGAACACAACCTGTACACCGTGGCCGTGTGATGAAACTGCTGCTCGACGAAAATCTGTCGAGGCGCATCGTCCCCTTCCTGCAAACTGCCTTCTCTGGCTCTTCACAAGTTGCCTTGCTTGGGTTGGAAGGCGCAAACGATTCTGAAATCTGGCAATAGGCGAAAGATAACGGCTTCGTGATCGTCAGCCGTGATTCTGATTTTCAGGAACGCTCACTTGTCGCGGGCCACCACGATCAATAGCTATTCTCACCCCTCCCTTTATCAACAGCAGACCGATCTCGCCGGGTGAAAAAGCATTGCTAGCGAACTTGTGAGATACCGACCAGACCACCGATACCGTGATCGCCACGCGCTGCACATCCGACTGTGCTGCCTGTGCCGCCTTGGTATAAGCCATGTTGCGTTTGGCACGGTCGGCAAGGGCAACGAGCACACCTTGTTCCACCCATGTCTTGAGCATGCGAGAAGCCTTAAGCGTATCCACTTGGGCAATCTGGCACAAGTCGCCAGCAAGCTGCCCGGTTCCTCGGCAAATAACAACACCGCCGCACGGCGCGGCAATATATTGCTGCCCACTTTTCGTAATTCAGCCCTGCGCTTTATTTCCTTCGTTTCACACAATGATTGAATATAAAAGGCTCTAGCGACATAATGCTAACTATTATGCCTGTTTCAAATAACCCCTCCTTCTCGTTTCATATTGATGGTGGCGCGCCTGATGAACATGCCGTACCGGCGGCGATACTCGTCCAGATTTTGGAGAATGCCCAGCGCGCCTTCGAGTTGATCGGGGTACATGTTGAGGGACGCGGCATCAAGGAGCGGGCGCGGGTTTCTGCAGCCACCAGCCAGCGGTTCCAACTTATTTGCCAACTGCCCAAGTCCGGTAGTTATGCCATGCCCGTAACGGTTGGCGGCGCAGGTGAACTCTTTGTTGCGGACTTGGCAAACAAGGCATTCGACATCTTTCGTGGGGTTATGGAACACGTGTCCGCACGGAGCACGGTGGGCTTGGCAACAGTCCTGCCCGATGAGCGCATCCGCCGCCGCGTGTTGGAAGCCGTCAAAGGCATGGCACCCCGGGCGGACGCCCAATGGAAACTGAACCTGCACGACGACCGCGACGTTTCCTTCGCCACCTTTGATGTCGAGACCATCCCATTCGTGGAAGAAACGCTGGTTCCCATTGAACAGCGCGAGGCGGCACGCGTTGTTACCGGCGAACTGAAAAGCATCGACTTCACCGAACGCAAGGTCACCATCATCTATCCGCCCACCAGCAAAGAGTTGGCGTGCATCTACGAAGAAGCCGTCGAAGACCTGCTCTATGAAAAGCGCCGCGACCTGATTCAGGTCACGGGCCGTGTGCTGCTGGACGACCAAGGCGCACCCAAGCAGATCATCGACGTGACCGACATCCGCGATCTCGACCTTTCCGTGCTGGCGCTCGACACCGTCCGGCATAGTGGCCTCACCCTCAAGGCCGTGCCCGCCCTTACCTTCGAACCCACGCTGGATGAAAGCAAGCAACTCTTATGTATCGAACACGGCGAACTGGGCATCGACGTTTACGCCCCCACCCGCGAAACCTTGCTTGCCGAACTGCACGAGCAACTGGCGATGCTCTGGCGGGAATACGCCCAAGCTTCCGATGATGAATTGGATGCACCTGCCCGCCTGTTGAAGCAGGCCTTGCGAGCTCGATTCACCGAGGGCGCTCATGCCGCGTAAGCAAAATGATGTGGAAAAAAGCCTTGAAGCAAAAGGCTTCCAACGCGCCAAGGGCGATCACAACTTTTTTCACTATCACTCCAAAGCGGGAAAGAAATCGCGCGTCTTCACCAAGACCAGTCACGGTGCGCGCGAGATTGACGACAACCTGCTCTCGCAGATGGCCAGGCAATGCAAACTGAGCAATAAGGATTTCGGCCTGCTGATCGATTGTCCGCTGGATCGGGATAGCTACGAGGCCAAGCTCATTGCGCAAGGAGCGGTTGAAGGGCTGACCGCTTGATAACCGGTACCTGTTCTTGCCGTAGGCATGACGCGGGTAACCAGCAACTGCAAGTGTTCGTGGTTCATCCCAAGAGCGGCTCTATAGAGTCGAGCGTTTGCGATCAGGAAAATAATTATGTCGGGCGCTTTTAAAAAAATCGTGGTCTGTCCCGGATTATTTCCTTCGTATTATTTCACGTTAGCCAACTGGAGCGAAAAAAATAATGGACATCTCGATTCCCGGTCTGACTTCACCTATTGTAGGAACCGCGCCGGTTGTCATACTCGGAGCAAACGGCTCCGGCAAGACACGTCTGGCCGTCCAAATGACTACCGCCGGGAACGCAGAATTTATTGGGGCCGTTCGAAACATTGCGCTTCCTGATCAAATTCCAAACTGGACATTGCAGACAGCAATCAATGAGCTGAACAGTCGAACCAATCAGAGGAAAAACACCTATTGGGAGCTTATTCCAGACATAGATGCGTTGTTTGGGAAGCTATGGAGTTCGCACGCCGTGGAAGCGATGCGGATTTATGATCAGCTTCAAGAAGGGAAAACTCCAGAAAGTCTCCCAGAAACAGTTTTGAACAAAACAAGGGCACTGTGGAAGACTGTTTTCCCGGGTAGAACGATTGCTTTTAGTGACTTCAGTGCCACTGTAACGAACGAGTATCTAGGTTCTGCCACCTATACCGCCAAACACATGAGCGATGGCGAAAGAACTGGGCTCTACCTAGCGGCCAGGATTCTCGATTCTACGCATCAGATCGTTGTGATCGATGAACCAGAAACCCATTTTCATTCGAGATTAGCAGTGCGATTCTGGGATACGCTTGAGTCGATTTGCAACGACAAGCGCTTCGTGTACGTTACACATGACCTAAATTTTGCGCTGTCAAGAAAAGACGCAAGCATAGTTCTCGCGCGACCGAGTCAAGCGCCGGAGCTTATCGCCGCAGGCGACACATTGCCGACTGACGACGTCGCTTCAATTCTTGGCGCAGCATCGTTCTCCGTGTACGCAACGAGGCTTGTGTTTTGTGAAGGTCGCGAGGAGAAAAGTCTTGACCAAGAATTGCTTCGGGCATGGTTCAACGACAAGGGTACTGCACTAGTGCCCGTCGGCGGCTGCGAGAATGTCAAACGATGCACTGCGGCCTTTCAAACTAGTTCAATAGTCAGCGGGTTCGAAGCCGTTGGAATAATAGATCGCGATCACTGGCCGGACGATCTTCTCTCAAACATTAAGGGCGTATACGTGTTGCCTGTGCACGAGGTCGAAAGCCTCTACGTTCTCAAACCGGTTTATCTTGCCGTTGCCGCTCATCTGGGGCTTGCAGCCAGCGCAGAGCAATCATTTACCTCCACGCATCTGGGCTGGAAGCAGCAAATGAGCGGCACCCTGTCTAACAAGCTCATCTGCGAACGATTTAGGGCGAGATCGATGATGCTCTTGGAGCGAGGCTTTATTAGTAGCACAGCAGATTTCAATGATCGTCCTGCCCTTCAAAGCGCCCTGACGAGTCAGATTCCAAGCACTTTGCCTGTCACGAACCCAGACCAAATTTGGAACGAAGAGGCAGCAATTGTTGACGCAGCGGTTGGTTCGGATGATTCGGCTGCATTTCTACGAGTGCTCCCGGGCAAACCACTTGTAGGACCCGCAGCAAAAAGCTTGGGAATCTCCAAAGAGCGCTACTGCGAAATTATCAAGGCTGGACTGGCCTCAAGCGATGTGGGGTTCGCCACCCTGCACGCCTCGTTAGAAGCGGCGCTGGCCCCCTATTTGCCCGCGCGAAACGTGACTTGACACATGCGACTTTCGGTGTCGTTTCGATTGCAGTGGTCGAATAGCCAACTATTTGCTACCGTCATCAATATGGTTGGGGCGCAAATTGGGCTCGAACCGACGTCGGGCGTCGAACTTCGCTCTTGAAATGCAGCAATCAAATATCTGCAATTAGGTTAGAGACAAATCGGCGCACTCAATGACTTCATGGATTGCCTGAAAGCAAGCTCTTCGGAAAAGATGAGAACTTCATCTCCGACCCTATTCGATGCGCTTTGAGACAGCTGGTAGAGTACCTTCTTCTTCGCCGCGTAGAGATTCAGAATGAAATCATGGTTGTCATAGGAGACCATCCACTTCTTCTTCATTTTGTGGACGTGCTTCGAAAGCTTTTCGTGATCGGCTTTCGAATAGAAGTTCATGTAAAGGTCAGCTCCCTTTTGATAATAGGGAGGATCAAGATAAATAAACACGTTTTCCGGTTTGCTGTCCATTTTCTTAACAAATGCTAGACCGTCGAAGTTTGAAACTGAAATCCGATTTCTGAACTGAGCTATCTTCTGTATCCGCCCAATGAGGTCACGCTTATTGAATCGGACGTCTATCTTGTAGCGGCCCCTTTGCTCGTAGCCGCCAATGACCCCTCCCTTAATGACACCTGAAATATTTGTTCGGTTAAGGAAGAACGTGGACTTTGCTAGCTCGAATAGATCTGCCGACTGTGCGTCATTGTGAATCTCTTTGTACTTGTACCAACTGTCCATGGAAACATCAACTTCATCGATCCAGCTGCAAAACACATCTGGGTTCGTTAATACAGAAGTCCAGAAGGCGTAAATTGCTCGATCGAGGTCGTTAATGTAGATGCGTTCCACATACTCTTCAAAGAGCAGTCTCAATGCCAGTCCCGCGCCACCGGCGTAAGGCTCGGCATATGCCGTGCCAAGGAGTCCGTTTTCATAAAACAACCGTGAAACAAACGGGAAGATGCAATTCTTGCCGCCCGGATAACGTAGCGGCGAGCAATAGTGACTCACTTTGTAGCTGCCTTACCGTGGGAATCAGTCAGGATCACTCCAACGATTATGGAAACTGCCAAGGTTTGATCCATATTCGCCGACGCTGTGTAGTTATGGGCGCCCGTGTGCAACAACTGAACGATGCTTGTTTCTGTCACATTGTTGTTTGATAGCGTCGTCTTTGCATCCTGATCTAGTGTGCCTTTCGCCTTTTGGAATCGGGATTTGACATATCGAGCGATTTCTTGATTACAGTCCTCAGCAGCGGCCTCACAGAGCAAGCGAAGGGCCATGCGGATTAGGCACGGAAAGATGTCGGACAAGGAGCCCTTTTTGTCGCTATAAAAGGCGTGAAGATCGACAATATCTCGATACAGGTTGCTCACGCTCCCCATGCGAAGGTAAAGCGGGCCGCCAAAAATTTCGGTAGCCTTCGTTCGCACTCGCCTGCTTTGCTTTAGGTTTGTGGTGTCGCCGGCGACCGCACTCTTCGCTTTGAGGTCCACCTCCCGAGCTTTGTGCTTCTTATGTTCCTCGATGATTCGCTGAGAGGATGGAGCCAATACCTCTAGGACTTTGCCGCGATTCTTCCGGGTAGTTATTTCTTTTTCTTTGATCTTTTGAGAAATGTCGTCAAGTATCGCTTGCGTTTCGGCGGGACTATGCTTGCTGAGAATCTTGTCACCGGCAACTGAAATTCCGAGCTTGGTTAGGATGTCCTCTCGGAAAATTTCTTCTTTGACGAACCGCTGATTCAGATGAGGGTTGGCGCTGATAATGCCGGTGCTTTCTTCCATTATTAGGAACGGCGTCTTCTCTTGCTTCATGTGTTTATGAAGGAAGATATCTCGTTCAAGAGGTAGCCATGATCCGGTGTCGGCGTGCTTTCTATACACGTTTTGAAGGGCAATGTCCTTCGAGCAGACATTGCAGGGAATCTCGGTTGGAAACCTCGGAATGGACGCTATATCGAACCCATCCACGGACACGAACCTGTGTTTTATCTTGCCAAGAATGATCCGTCTATTCCCGTCATATACAACCGGTTTTTTCCCATGGAAAACGACCGTCGGAAGTTCGCTATAGTCGTAATAGCTCCCCATCTCCTTCGCCAACTTCGGCAGACTCCATTTCGATCGCTCATCTTCAAGCGCCCTGTTCACAATGTCCTGATCAGTGGCTGTTTCGTCGATAGGATCTCGCGGATTTTCGGTCCAGAGCACCAAGTCTTCCAGTTTTAAAGTCCTTACCTCCTGACCCATATACTTCCTCTCTATCTATGAAGCTTGCGTCGGAGTATTTTAATCGACGGTCGTTCTGCGACCGTCGAATCTACAGGCATTGTGCTTGGGGCGTTTCCCTCCCCTTTATGACAACGTGAATAATCAAGCAAAGTTTCGGTGCAGTCAATGAGGCCCTTGCGTACTCTGTAATTGTGACCCTCTACCACACGGTCATGCGAGGTGAAGACTGGGCGAAATGGGTCTATTGAAAGATACATCAGTGGTATGGGGTTTTTCTTAACTCGGCCACCACTTTCTATATTAAATTGTGGCACAAATGGCGCTTTGAGGTAGTCGCGCTGGCGAGTCCAAGTCGGCTTATGGTCAAGAGCAGAATATGCGATTGAGCGGCAGCTGTGGCCGAATTGCGGATGTCCAAGCTAAGAGTTCTCAGCGGCGTCTGAGTTGAAACCAGCGGCCTCATGACTCATTCACCCCACACTCACCGGCACCAGCACCATTGTGTCGTTGCCGAAGATGTCGATGACTTTCACGGCGACGGTGTAGCGGCCGGCTTGGGTGTAGGTGTGGGGTGCGGAGATGAATTCCAGGTCGCGGTTTTTGCGGGTGCGGAAGCTTTGCCATTCGTTCTCGAAGATATAGCTGCCAGTCCAGCGTTCTTCGAATTCGGTGGGTGCTTCTATCGGGACGGGCGGCTTTGCACTTCCTTCGGGCGCATTGGCGGCGTGTTTTTCCGTCCCGGCGTCCTTGGCGACCTTGATGATCTCACGGCGCGACATGTAGTCGAAGTCCACCGCCCAGTAGTCCACCCAGTCGGTCCAGTTTTTTGTTAGCGTCTCGCGCGTGACAACGCTGTCCTTGTTTTTGCTCACCTTGATGAGCTGGCCCTGTTCGCACACGACCTGGCTTTTGCCGTCCTTGAGGCTTGCGGCGGCGGCTTCTGCCGCGCCTTGGGTGTAGTAAACGGAGAAGTCGGTCAGTTCGATTTGCAGCGTGAATTTGTCTTTTTTGTTGTAGCGCGGCGTGGCCTCGATGAAGCTGATGTCGAAAAACACCACCTGGCCTTTTTCTACCGCGCGCTTGTCGAACACTTCGGGAGGAATCTGCTTCGGCGTGAGGTCGATGCCTTTTTGCTTGGCCTCATCAAGCACTGCGGGGAACAAACCCATCTCGAACTCGAAGGCCAGCATGTCCAAGCGCGAAGCGCCGCGCTTGCGGCATTCGGTGATGACTTCCTCCACAAACAGCCGGCCCACGGGCAGGTTGATCGGGCCGATCACCACCAGCCGCCCGGCGTTCTTGCCGTGGAAGAAAGGCTCGCCTTCCAGTGGCTCGGCACGATACGCGCGCAGGATCAGGTCGCGGAACTCGCGCTCCTTTTGCATCAGCGCCTGTTCCTTCTGTTTGCCGCTGAGCCGCCCGCCGACATTCAGATAGGCCTGCCGCTCGTAGCGGCCGAGGTTCAGCACCTCGAAGGCGCGGAAGGATTTGCCCGCATCTTTCGACTCGCGCTGCACCTGGATCAGCCGCTTGCGTGTGGGGTGGATGGCGAACTTGCCGAGGTCGGTGCAGATCCACTTGCGGCCGAGCTTTTCCGCGACTGCCGCCGTGGTGCCAGAGCCGACAAAAAAATCGGCGACGAGATCGCCGTCGTTGCTGCTGGCTTTGATGATTCGCTCTAACAGTTCTTCTGGCTTTTGCGTAGCGTAATCTGCCGCTCGATCTCCGGGGTCTTTGTAATTCCAAATCGTCTGAACCGCCTTTCCCTCATCTTCATCAGCATATCGCTTCAGTCGGGGATTCCCGGTTGAAGACCATTCAATCAATCCTTCAGCGTCGAAGCGGTCGAGCGTCTCGGGAACATAGCGCCAATGATTGCCGGACGGCGGCATGATGCCTCGCCAAGCTTTGCCAGTAGCCCCATACCGAATTCCTTTTGCATGCAATGCTCCTGTAGTGAAGCGCCGTCCTGTTTTTGCTTCTACTTGAGAAAAGTCTGCTGCTAATTGGTCCTCATCTCGTTCTTCGAGAATTCGATTGAGTTTTGTCTCTTCGGATTTTGTGAAGAATAAAATGTTGTCGTGGATATTTCCGAAGGCCGATGTCGTGTAATTCTTGGGATTGCACTTAATCCGGATGATTTCATTTCGGAAATTGT
>JAUSMB010000038.1 GCA_030645365.1 Rugosibacter sp. | reverse complement strand
AGGGGGTCGCCATACGCCTTTCTTCAATGGCTATCGTCCCCAGTTCTATTTCCGTACGACGGACGTCACTGGCGCGATTGAACTGCCTGCCGGCACTGAAATGGTCATGCCAGGTGATAATATCGCCATGACCGTCAAGCTGATCGCTCCGATTGCGATGGAAGAAGGTCTGCGCTTCGCTATCCGTGAAGGCGGTCGTACCGTCGGTGCAGGTGTTGTGGCAAAGGTTATTGAGTAAACCTTGCGCGGTTGGTTAAATTACCATATAATGGTTGGCTGTATATTTTACTCTCGCTCTTTAAGTTTTAAGGAAATTGTATGCAAAGTCAAAAGATCCGCATCCGTCTCAAGGCATTCGATTATCGTCTTATCGATCAGTCGGCTCTGGAGATTGTAGAAACCGCAAAGCGGACGGGAGCTGCTGTGAGTGGTCCCGTGCCTCTGCCCACTCGCATCGAGCGTTTTGATATTCTGCGCTCCCCTCATGTAAATAAAGCATCGCGAGATCAGTTTGAGATTCGGACCCATCTTCGCTTGATGGATATTATAGATCCCACAGATAAAACAGTAGATGCTTTGATGAAGCTGGATCTTCCGGCTGGAGTGGATGTGGAGATTAAACTTCAGTAATATTGAGTTGTGGATAAAAGAGAAAGTAGAAGTATTTTTTAAAGTAAGAAAGCCCAGCCAATCGTAGCTGGAGTTTAGGAGAATAAAATGAGTTTAGGCCTTGTTGGACGCAAGGTTGGCATGACGCGAGTATTCGCAGAGGATGGTAGCTCTATACCTGTGACGGTGCTTGATGTGTCAAATAATCGTGTAGCACAAGTAAAAACTGACGAAGCTGATGGCTACTCCGCTGTGCAAATTGCCTATGGGGTGCGCCGCGCGAGTCGTGTGACTAAGGCTGCAGCAGGTCATTTTTCCAAGGCTGGTGTTGAGGCAGGGGGTGTCTTGCGTGAGTTTAGGGTGTCTGCTGATCAATTGGCAGATCTAAAGCTTGGTGATGTTGTGGCTGCGGCTGTGTTTTCGGTCGGCCAGTTGGTTGATGTGAGTGGCACGTCTATTGGTAAAGGTTACGCGGGCGCAATTAAGCGCCATAATTTCTCATCGAATCGCGCTTCTCACGGTAACTCTTTGTCGCACAATTCCGCTGGTTCCATTGGTATGGCGCAGGATCCAGGCCGGGTTTTCCCTGGTAAGAGGATGGCGGGCCATCTCGGTGATGATACATGTACTGCCCAGAATTTAAAAGTTGTCCGGGTGGACGAGGTGCGGCAGCTCCTGATGATTAAAGGCGCTGTTCCTGGATCCAGGGGTGGGAATGTTGTTGTTTTGCCTGCGATTAAGGCGAAAACGAAAGTTGGGGCATAGCCATGGATCTAAAACTGATTGATGCTCAGGGCCAGATATGCGCGCCTTTATCCGTCCAAGACGCTGTTTTTGGTAGGGAGTTTAATGAGTCGCTGGTACATCAAGTCGTAATTGCGTATCAGGCAAATGCGCGTTCTGGCAACAGAAAGCAGAAAGACCGTGAAGAGGTTCATCACAGCACTAAGAAGCCATTTAAGCAAAAAGGTACAGGACGTGCTCGTGCGGGTATGACTTCTTCGCCTTTGTGGCGTGGTGGTGGTCGAATTTTTCCAAATTCGCCGAATGAGAACTTTACGCAAAAAATAAACAGGAAAATGCATCGAGCTGGATTGGCTTCGATATTTTCTCAATTGGCTCGTGAAGATAGACTTGTGGTTGTCAGTGAATTCACCGTTGATATGCCAAAGACTCGATTAGTTGCGGGAAAACTAAAGGCTTTGGGATTTGGTGAGTCGGTTCTTGTCATCATTGATGCCCCTGATGAAAATTTGAGTTTGGCGGCGCGGAATCTTCCTGGAATCATGGTTCTTGAGGCGCATCAAGCTGATCCTGTGTCGCTCGTTAGGTTTTCTAGGGTGGTCTTAACGAAAGCGGCTGTTGCTAAAGTAGAGGAGATGCTGGCATGAGCTTAAATTACAGTCAAGAGCGTCTATTGCAAGTTTTAGTTTCTCCCCAGATATCTGAGAAAGCAACTCATATTGCCGATAAGAATGAGCAGGTTGTTTTTATTGTTTTACCTGATGCAACAAAGCCAGAGATTAAAGCGGCAGTTGAGCTGCTTTTTAAAGTAGTAGTTAAGTCGGTGCAGGTAAGTAACCTTAAGGGAAAGGTAAAGCGCACTGGTAAAAATATTGGTCAGCGTAACGATCAGAGGAAGGCCTATGTGTGCTTAAGGCCGGGGCAGGAAATTAATTTTACTGAAGGGGGGGGCGTGTAATGTCTCTCGTAAAAATTAAGCCTACGTCGCCTGGGCGGCGGGCTGTTGTTAAGGTAGTTAATGCAAGTTTATACAAGGGGCGTCCCCTTGATAAGTTAACTGAAACAAAGACTCGTACTGGTGGCCGTAATGCGCATGGGCACATTACTACCCGTCATATGGGCGGTGGTCATAAAAAGCAATATCGAATTATTGACTTTTTGCGAACGAAAGATGGCGTTCCGGGAAAAATCGAGCGTCTGGAATATGATCCAAACCGATCTGCCAATCTTGGGCTTGTTCTTTATGCAGATGGTGATCGAAGATATATTATTGCGACTAAAGGCATGAGTGTTGGCCAGCAGGTGATTAGTGGTGTGGATGCTCCTATTAAGTCAGGTAATGCTTTGCCTATTCGCAATATTCCGGTAGGTACGACGATTCATTGTATCGAAATGACGCCTGGTAAGGGCGCTCAGATGGTTCGGTCGGCAGGTACCTCTGCCCAACTTCTCGCTCGGGAGGGTTCATATGCCCAGGTTCGTCTGCGGTCAGGTGAAATTCGGCGAGTTCATGTCGAATGTCGCGCCACAATTGGTGAGGTGGGCAACGAAGAACATAGTTTGAGAAAGATAGGTAAGGCTGGAGCACAGCGCTGGCGTGGTATTCGCCCGACAGTTAGAGGTGTTGCAATGAATCCAGTGGATCACCCACATGGTGGTGGTGAGGGTCGAACAGGTACTGGTCGGGTTCCAGTGAGTCCTTGGGGTACTCCAACCAAGGGTTACCGCACTCGTAACAATAAGCGCACTGACGTTATGATTGTTCAGCGCCGTCATAAGCGCTAAAAGGTGAAGAAATATGGCACGTTCAATTAAAAAAGGTCCTTTTGTTGATGCGCACCTTCTAAAGAGGGTTGATGTTGCTCGTTTGTCAAAGGATAAGAGGCCAATTAAAACGTGGTCGCGTAGATCGACAATTCTTCCTGACTTTATTGGTCTTACTATCGCGGTACATAATGGAAAGCAGCATATTCCGGTTTATGTGTCTGAGAACATGGTGGGTCATAAACTAGGTGAGTTTGCTTTGACGCGAACATTTAAAGGTCATACCGGCGGCAAAAAAGTCGTCGCTAAGAAGTAAGGGTTAATGATGGAGACTAATGCAGTTTTACGTGGTGTTCGGCTATCGTCCCAAAAAGGTCGCTTAGTCGCTGATTTAGTTCGCGGTAAGTCTGTTGACCAAGCTTTAAGCATATTGTCTTTTTCACCTAAAAAAGGCGCGGTCATTATTAAAAAAGTTCTCGAATCTGCTATTGCAAATGCTGAACATAATGATGGAGCTGATATTGATGCGTTGCGGATTACGAGCATTTATATTGAAAAAGGTACGGTACTGAAGCGTTTTACGGCTCGAGCAAAGGGGCGTGGTAACAGAATTCTTAAGCCTACGTGCCATATTTTTGTAACTGTCGGTAATTAAGGAAGAAAAATGGGACAAAAAATACATCCGACAGGTTTTCGATTAGCCGTTACGCGAAATTGGAGTTCGCGATGGTATGCTAATAGCAAAAATTTTCCACAGATGCTGAGAGAAGATCTTGACGTCAGGGAATTTCTGAAGAAAAAACTGGCTCATGCTTCTGTAGGCAGAGTTCTTATCGAGCGTCCTGCTAAAAATGCGCGCATCACTGTTTTCAGTGCCCGACCTGGTGTTGTTATTGGTAAGCGTGGAGAAGATATTGAGTTTCTCAAGGCTGAGTTACAAAAAAAAATGGGCGTCCCTGTCCATGTAAATATTGAAGAAATTCGTAAGCCTGAAATTGACGCACAACTTATTGCCGATTCAATTGCTCAGCAACTAGAAAAGCGCATTATGTTCCGCCGTGCCATGAAGCGCGCAATGCAAAATGCTATGCGGCTTGGTGCGCAAGGTATTAAGATAATGAGCTCTGGTCGATTGAATGGGGCCGAAATTGCTCGTCGTGAATGGTATCGTGAGGGTCGTGTACCGCTACATACATTGCGAGCCGATATTGACTATGGGGTATCAGAAGCTAAAACCACTTACGGAATTATTGGAATTAAGGTTTGGGTATATAAGGGGGAGTTTATTTCTAGTACTGAACTTGGAAGTAATCAGGTTTCAGAAGATACTCGGGCTAAACCCAAGCGCGCGCTTAGTGCAGGTCGTGATGAAATTGGTGCCCAGGAAAAAGCCCCTGCCAAACGTGTTCGTAGAAGTATTGCTACTATCGAAGGTGTGGCTAGTGCAATTAAAGAGGCTAAGGAATAATCAATGTTACAACCCTCTAGAAGAAAATATCGTAAAGAACAAAAAGGCCGCAATACTGGTTTGGCTACGCGTGGAGCCAAGGTTAGTTTTGGCGAATATGGCCTTAAAGCTATAGGGCGCGGTCGATTGACTGCACGCCAGATTGAGGCTGCTCGTCGGGCTATGACTCGTCACATTAAGCGGGGAGGTCGTATCTGGATTCGAATCTTCCCAGATAAGCCAATCTCTAAAAAACCTGCAGAAGTTCGCATGGGTAACGGGAAAGGTTCGCCGGAGTATTGGGTGGCAGAAATTCAGCCAGGTAAGGTTCTTTACGAAATGGATGGAGTGGATGAGGTTTTGGCAAGAGAGGCATTTCGCTTAGCTGCTGCAAAATTACCTCTAGAAACTACATTTGTTACTAGACATTTAGGATGATTGATCATGAAACCTGATGAATTAAGATCGAAGAACAGCGATGATTTGCAAAAAACTCTATTAGATTCAAGAAAAATTCAGTTTAGTCTTCGCATGCAAGTTGCCACACAACAGCTAAGTAATACTAGCCAAATTAACAAAGTGCGTAAGGACATTGCCCGTATTAAGACGATTCAATGCGAAAAGGCTAGTGCAAAATGACAAATCATCAGATTGTTAGGCGGACCTTACAGGGTCGCGTTGTTTCAGACAAGATGAATAAAACAGTAACGGTTTTAATCGAACGCAAGGTTAAGCATTCTGTTATAGGAAAAATTCTAATCAGATCTAAAAAGTATCATGCGCATGTTGAAGGCATTGATGCTTTATCTGGGGACCTTGTACAGATTGAGGAGTGCGCGCCCATATCCAAAACGAAATCGTGGCGTGTAATGAGAATTATTGAAAAAGCTTGAGAAATTTAAATTATCGATTTAACTGCTTTATTGTTTGACGAAAGCAGTTATTTTTAGTAAAATTATTCGTTAATTTGCCGATTAATTCGGCCTCTAGCCACTAGCGGGCGCCAAAACTGATCAAGCATATTTCATGTTTGAATTAAGTTGGAGATATATAAATATGATTCAAATGCAATCTATCTTAGATGTGGCTGATAATACCGGCGCACGTTCTGTTATGTGCATCAAGGTGCTGGGTGGCTCGAAGCGTCGTTATGCAAGCGTTGGGGATGTTATCAAAGTGAGCATCAAGGATGCTGCCCCGCGTGGCCGAGTCAAGAAAGGCGAAGTTTATACTGCCGTAGTTGTTCGGACGGCTAAAGGTGTTCGTCGCAGTGATGGATCCTTGGTTAAGTTTGATGGTAACGCAGCTGTTTTACTTAATAGTAAGCTCGAGCCTATTGGAACTCGTATTTTTGGCCCTGTTACGCGTGAATTACGAAATGAGCGATTCATGAAGATTGTGTCCTTGGCTCCTGAGGTCCTTTGATCTAATTTGCGAGATTTTAAAAATGAATAAGATATGTAAAGGTGATGAGGTCGTAATCACTGCAGGTAAGGATAAGAATAAGCGCGGAACTGTGAGCGCTTGGCTGGATGAAAGTCGAGTTATTGTTAATGGTATTAATCTTGTTAAGAAGCATGTTAAGCCCAATCCTATGAAGGGTGAGCAGGGGGGTATTCTTACTAAAGAGATGCCGATTAACATCTCAAATGTGTCGCTGTTTAATCCTTTAACTCAGAAGGCTGACAGGGTTGGGTTTAAAACATTAGATGATGGCCGGAAGGTTCGGGTATTTAAATCTAATGGCGAAATTATAGTAAAGGCCTGAGGGATTTTATATGACCCGCTTAAAAGAATTTTATAAAGAAACTGTGCTGCCTGATCTGGTTGAGAAATTTTCATACAAGTCTGTGATGGAAGCTCCGAGGATTACTAAGGTAACTCTTAATATGGGTGTTGGCGAGGCTGTGGGCGATAAAAAAGTTTTGGATCATGCGGTTAAGGATATGACTGCTATCGCTGGGCAGAAGCCTGTAATTACTAAGGCGCGTAAAGCTATTGCTGGTTTTAAGATTCGTGAGGGTTATCCTATTGGGTGCATGGTGACTTTGCGCGGTGCTCGCATGTATGAATTTCTTGACCGCTTGGTTAGTGTTGCTATGCCACGGGTCAGGGATTTTAGAGGTGTGTCAGGTAAGGGCTTTGATGGTAGGGGTAACTATAACGTTGGCATCAAAGAGCAGATTATTTTCCCTGAAATTGAGTACGATAAAATCGATATGCTCCGTGGCATGAATATCAGTATCACCACTACAGCAAAAACTGATGAAGAGGCGAAGGCGCTTCTGGCTGCATTTAAATTTCCTTTTAGGAATTGATAATCATATGGCTAAGTTGTCTCTTATAAATCGCGAAGCAAAGCGCGCGAGAATGGTTAATAAATTTGCCACTAAGCGGGCGGAGCTTGTTGCAATTTTTACTGACATGAATATCTCTGAAGAAGAGCGGGTGGTGGCTCGTTTGAAGTTTCAGCAGCTACCTCGCAATTCGAGCCCATCTCGTCAAAGAAATCGCTGCGCATTGACGGGTCGTCCTCGGGGCGTGTTCCGTAAATTCGGGTTGTGCCGTAACAAGTTACGTGAAGTTGCTATGCGTGGCGAAGTTCCGGGAATGACCAAGGCTAGCTGGTAAGGAGATAAAACTATGAGTATGACTGACCCCGTTGCCGATATGCTTACTCGCATTCGTAATGCGCAAATGGCAACTAAAATTTCTGTATCGATGCCGTCCTCAAAGCTGAAGTTAGCGATTGCTAAAGTTTTGAAAGATGAGGGCTACATAGAAGGTTTTGTTGTAAGAGCGAATGGCGTTAAACCGGAGCTAGATTTGGAGCTGAAGTATTACGATGGTTATCCTGTTATTGAAAGGATAGATCGCGTATCCCGCCCTGGACTTAGGGTGTATAAGGGTAAGGATGATTTGCCCAGAGTTATGAATGGCCTTGGAGTTGCTATTGTTTCAACCCCGAAGGGCGTTATGACTGATCGGCAGGCACGCGCTGGAAATATGGGCGGCGAAATTATCTGTATCGTTGCTTAAAGAGGTTCTATAAAATTATGTCGCGCATTGCTAAATATCCGATTGATATCCCGAGCGGGGTGGAAGTCACATTAAATGCAAATAATATTGCAGTAAAAGGTCCATTGGGAAGTTTGAATCAATTTTTGCTTCCATCGGTTCTTATTGACCGTAAAGACGATAGGTTGTTTTTTAGTTGTTCTCAGAATGTGCCAGGGGCAGATGCAATGTCAGGGACAATGAGAGCACTTGTCAATAATATGGTTACTGGCGTAACAAGGGGCTTCGAGAAGAAGTTAACTCTTATTGGTGTGGGTTATCGGGCTCAAGCGCAAGGCGCAAATCTTAATTTGACCTTGGGTTTCTCGCATCCTGTCGTTCATAGTGTTCCTGTGGGCATCAAGGTAGAGACGCCGACGCAAACCGAAATACTAATCAAAGGAATTAACAAGCAAGTTGTCGGTCAAGTTGCTGCGGAAATTCGTGCTTATCGACCACCTGAGCCGTACAAAGGTAAAGGTGTTCGGTACTCGGACGAAGTGGTTGTTATTAAAGAAACTAAGAAGAAATAAGCGAGGCATTTGATTATGAAAAGCAAGCTTGCTCGCCAGCGTCGGGCGCTTAAAACCCGCGCAAAAATTGCTGAATTGAAAATGGTAAGATTGGCTGTCAGTCGTTCAAATAACCATATATCAGCACAGATATTTTCAAGCTGCGGTACGAAAGTACTTGCTTCTGCATCATCGATGGAATCTGGGATTCGCACAAAAGTTCCCAATGGCGCAAATGTCGATGCTGCCAAAATTATTGGCGGCTTGATTTCTGAGCGCGCTAAAGCTGCAGGTATTGATCAGGTTGCTTTTGATCGATCCGGTTTTCATTATCATGGTCGCGTCAAGGCGTTGGCCGAAGCTGCCCGAGAGGGCGGTCTTAAGTTCTAAGCGAGATAAACATGGCTAAACCACAGGGTAGGAAACCGCAACAGGGACAAGAAAAGCCTGATGATGGTATGCGCGAGAAAATGGTTGCTATTAACCGAGTTACCAAAGTAGTAAAGGGCGGCCGAATTATGGGCTTTGCTGCGCTTACAGTTGTTGGCGATGGCGATGGCGGAGTCGGCATGGGTAAGGGGAAGTCTCGTGAAGTCCCTGTTGCCGTTCAAAAAGCAATGGAAGAGGCCCGGAGAAAATTAGTAAAAGTAAATCTTAAAGATGGTACTTTGCACCATTCTGTGACGGGGCGCCATGGAGCCACAAAGGTGCTAATGTCCCCAGCATCGGCTGGTACGGGTGTGATTGCGGGTGGGCCTATGAGAGCGGTTTTTGAAGTTATGGGTATTACTGATGTTGTAGCAAAAACAATTGGGTCTACCAATCCTTACAATGTAGTTCGTGCCACTCTGCATGGTTTATTAGCTATGAACACGCCTTCAGAGATTGCTGCTAAGCGTGGCAAAGCCATTGCTGAAATTCTGGAGTGATGTATGACGACTACTAGCAAAAAAATTAAAGTGACTCTTATCAAAAGTGTTATTGGCACAAAAGAAGATCACCGTGCGACAGTTAAAGGCCTTGGCTTGAGGCGTATTAATAGCACTTCTATGCTTGAAGATACACCAGCTATTCGGGGCATGGTTCGAAAAATTGCTTACTTGTTGAAATGTGAAGGTTAAGAGGATAGGTTTGCTATTATGGAACTAAATAATTTAAAACCGGCTGTCGGTGCTAAGCATTATTCGAAGCGCGTGGGACGTGGTATAGGTAGCGGTTTAGGAAAAACTGCAGGACGTGGACACAAGGGGCAAAAATCCCGCGCAGGCGGTTTCCATAAGGTTGGATTTGAGGGTGGTCAAATGCCCTTGCAGCGTCGTCTCCCAAAGCGCGGTTTTGTGTCTTTAACGGCGCATCGCAATGCAGAAGTACGTTTGTCTGAACTTGATAAACTGAATGTGGATGAAATTGATTTACTTGTTTTAAAGCAAGCAGGTATTATTTCGGGGACGTCGCTTTCAGCAAAAGTTATTCTCTCAGGTGTTTTAAATCGCAAGATTTCATTAACGGGTATCGGGGCAACTAAGGGTGCTAAAGCGGCTATTGAGCTGCTTGGTGGGACTGTCGAGGAATCGATTGTTGTTAGTCCTGTAAAAGCCTAATTTCGCACCAGTCTCTAGGAATAAGTCGTGGCATTTCCTCAATCAAACCCACAGTTAAATACAAATAAGTTTGGCGACCTTTGGCGCCGACTTGGGTTTTTGTTGGGTGCGCTCGTTGTTTATAGGATCGGTGCCCATATCCCTGTCCCGGGAATAGATCCTTCACGCTTAGCTGAGCTATTCCAGTCGCAGCAAGGTGGAATTTTAGGTGTCCTCAACCTTTTTTCTGGCGGCGCGCTGTCTCGTTTTACAATATTTGCTTTGGGAATAATGCCCTACATTTCATCGTCGATTATTATGCAACTGTTGACGATTGCTGTTCCGTCATTGGAGGCCCTTAAGAAAGAGGGTGAGGCAGGTCGGCGAAAGATCACTCAGTACACTAGGTATGGGACGGTTGGTTTGGCCCTATTTCAAGGTGTCGGTATTTCTATTGCCTTGGAGTCCCAGGCGGGCTTGGTTTTGGATCCGGGGTATATGTTTCGTTTTGTTACTGTTATGACGCTATTGACAGGAACAATGTTTCTTATGTGGCTGGGTGAGCAAATTACAGAGCGCGGCTTGGGAAATGGTATTTCAATTATCATTTTCGCGGGAATTGCTGCTGGCCTACCCAGTGCATTGGGTGGATTATTTGAGTTGGTTCGTACTGGATCCATGCATCCAGTTTCAGCATTATTTGTTTGTGCTCTAGTTGTTCTCGTAACAGCTTTTGTTGTGTTTGTAGAGCGAGGGCAGCGAAAAATCTTGGTCAACTATGCCAAGAGGCAAGTTGGAAATAAGGTTTATGGTGGGCAGTCTTCCCATCTTCCGCTTAAATTAAATATGTCAGGTGTTATCCCGCCAATCTTTGCATCATCAATTATTTTATTTCCTGCTACTGCGGCAAATTGGTTTGGTAGCAGTGGTGGTTCTCATTGGCTTAAGGATGTTGCCTCTAAATTGGCACCAGGCCAGCCAATTTATGTGATGCTTTACGCTATGGCTATTGTATTTTTCTGTTTTTTTTACACGGCATTAGTTTTCAACTCGAAGGAAACGGCTGATAATTTAAAGAAAAGTGGCGCATTCGTCCCTGGAATACGGCCAGGGGATCAAACTGCGCGCTATATTGATAAAGTTTTAACACGGTTGACTTTGGTTGGTGCGCTTTACATCACAATTGTTTGCTTGCTTCCCGAGTTTCTGATTTTGAAATGGAATGTACCTTTTTATTTTGGCGGAACAAGTTTGTTGATTATTGTTGTTGTTGCAATGGACTTCATGGCGCAAGTTCAGGCCTATGTAATGTCGCATAGATATGAGGGTCTGCTAAAAAAAGCCAATTTTAAAGGAGCGGGTATTCCGATCCGATAACCAATGTCTAAAGAAGATGTTATAGAAATGCAGGGAGAAGTGATTGAAAACCTCCCAAATGCTACATTTCGAATCAAGTTGGAAAATGACCATGTATTGTTGGGTCATATCTCGGGAAAGATGCGTATGCACTATATACGCATCTTGCCTGGGGACAAGGTAACTGTACAATTAACACCCTATGACTTATCCAAAGGTCGTATTGTGTTTCGCGCAAAATAATTGTTTTAAAACCCCGGAGAAGTTAAATGAAAGTTATGGCTTCGGTCAAGCGTATTTGCCGCAATTGCAAAGTCATCCGTCGCAAGGGTGTGGTCAGGATTATTTGTACTGATCCACGCCATAAACAACGCCAAGGTTGATTGGGCAATGCGAATCAGATATAATCTTCGGTTTTCCGGTTTACGGATAACCAACTCACATCCGCTTAATGGCGAGGAACAGGTAAGCACATGGCTCGTATAGCAGGCGTTAATATTCCAAATCACCAACATACAGAGATTGCTTTAACGGCAATTTATGGCATCGGCCGCACGCGTGCACAGAAGATATGTGACAACGTCGGGATCAAGCGTTCTGTTAAAGTTAAAGAGCTGACAGAGACGGAGCTTGAGCGTTTGCGTGACGAGGTTGGGAAAATAACAGTAGAAGGTGATTTACGTCGTGAAGTTACGATGAGCATCAAGCGTCTGATGGACCTTGGCTGCTATCGTGGCGTTCGTCATCGCCGTGGCTTGCCTCTCAGGGGTCAGCGAACCCGTACAAATGCACGTACGCGCAAAGGGCCGCGGAAATCAATTGCTGGCGCTAAGAAGTAACTAGGAAACTAATCAATGGCTAAGACTGCACCTAAAATTAGAAAGAAAGTCAAAAAGAACATTGCGGAAGGTATAGCCCATGTTCACGCTTCTTTCAATAATACGATTATCACGATCACTGATCGTCAGGGTAATGCGCTTTCGTGGGCAACCTCTGGCGGTGCTGGTTTTAAGGGTTCGCGTAAATCGACACCGTTTGCTGCACAGATCGCTGCTGAAGCTGCCGGCAAAGCGGCTCAGGAGTGTGGCGTTAAAAACCTAGAAGTTCGGATCAAAGGCCCAGGTCCGGGACGTGAGTCTGCGGTTCGCGCCCTGAATGCGTTGGGTATGAAAATTACCAGCATTACTGACATTACTCCTATCCCCCACAATGGATGCCGGCCACCTAAGCGCCGTCGCATCTGACGCAAGAAGGACACGACTGTATGGCTCGTAATCTAGACCCAAAATGCCGCCAATGTCGCCGTGAAGGCGAGAAGCTGTTTTTGAAAGGCGAAAAGTGTTTTACTGATAAGTGCTCAGTTGAGCGGCGTGCCTATGCGCCTGGTCAGCATGGACAAAAGTCTGGCCAACGCCTCTCTGGCTATGGTACCCAGCTTCGCGAGAAACAAAAAATTCGTCGGATTTATGGCATTCTCGAGCGTCAATTCCGTAAGATTTTTGGCGCTGCTGATCTTAAAAAAGGCGCAACTGGCGAAAATCTCTTGCAACTTCTTGAGGGTCGCCTTGATACCGTTGCTTACCGTATGGGCTTTGGTATTTCGCGCGCCGAAGCACGTCAAGTCGTTCGTCATAACGGTGTCCTTGTGAACGGGAAGCGGGTTGATGTACCCTCTTATAACTGCCGCCCAGGTGATGTGATTCAGTTGTTCGATAAAACTAAGCTTCAACTCAGAACAAAAGCCGCACTTGATGCAGCTGAAGGCCGAGGGTTCCCTGAGTGGCTAGAAGTAGATATTAAAAGTGGGCGTGGAGTTTTCAAGAACTATCCAGCGCGCCAAGACTTGCCGTCTTCTATCAACGAAGGCTTGGTCGTCGAACTGTACTCGCGTTAATCGTAGTTTCACGCCTGACACCCTTCGGGTGTCAGGCGTATTCCCATTGGAAGGACAGGTAAATGCAAACATTGCTTAAGCCACGCAGTATTGATGTGCAGCAACTTTCACCTCTACATGCACGTGTCATCATGGAGCCTTTCGAGCGCGGTTTTGGCCATACTCTGGGCAATGCTTTGCGGCGAATTTTATTGTCTTCTATTGAAGGCGTTGCGCCGACTGAAGTTTCTATCGAAGGCGTGCTTCATGAGTACTCAACTTTAGATGGCGTTCGCGAGGATGTAGTTGATATCCTTTTGAATGTGAAAGGCGTTGTCATCAAGATGCACAATCGCCGTGAGGCTATCCTGACGGTAAGCAAGGTGGGCGAAGGTGTTGTTACTGCTGCAGATATTGTTGGTGGGCATGACATTGAAATTGTTAATCCTGAGCATGTGATTGCGCATATTGCCCCTGGTGGTCAGTTGAAAATGGAGATTCGCGTTGAGTCTGGTCGTGGGTATATTCCAGCGAATCAACGTCAAATTGCAAGGGAAAACATGGCCATTGGGCAGATCATGCTTGATGCTTCGTTCAGTCCAGTTCGTCGTGTCAGTTATTCGGTTGAGTCTGCGCGCGTTGAACAGCGTACAGATATGGATAAGCTTATTCTTGACATCGAAACTAATGGTGCCATTGATAACGCAGAAGAAGCAATCAGGACGGCTGCTCGAATTTTGATGGAGCAGCTCTCGTTTTTTGCTGATCTTGAAGGTACTGCGGCGTCAGCTGAATCTGCTGAAGGTGCATCTGTTTCCCCTATTCTTGTTCGTCCAGTGGATGATCTTGAACTCACCGTTAGGTCAGCAAACTGCCTGAAGGCCGAAAATATTTACTATATCGGTGATTTGATTCAGCGTACGGAGTCCGAGCTTCTCAAGACGCCCAATTTGGGTCGTAAGTCACTGAATGAAATTAAAGAAGTGTTGGCTACACGTGGTCTTTCGCTGGGAATGCGATTGGACGGGTGGCCGCCTGAAGGCTTGGAAAAACTAGCCTGATTTGTTGTATTTTTTAATACTCGATAACCATTAACCGGTTACTTGCATTGCGCGGTAATCGTAAAAAAACGAGGTAATAATCATGCGTCACGGTAATGGATTGCGGAAACTTAATCGTACTTCCGCTCACCGCCAGGCAATGTTGCGGAATATGGCGGTATCTCTTCTTCGTCATGAAGTCATCAAAACAACGCTACCCAAAGCGAAAGAGTTGCGGCGCGTTGTGGAGCCACTGATTACTTTAGGTAAAAAACCTAGTTTGGCTAATCGCCGTCTAGCGTTTGATCGTACACGCGATCGCGACATCGTGGGCAAGATTTTCAACGAGCTGGGCCAGCGCTACGCTAGCCGCAATGGCGGCTACCTGCGTATCCTGAAAATGGGTTTTCGCGTGGGTGATAATGCGCCGATGGCTTATGTTGAACTGCTTGATCGCCCCGAGGTGGTTGCAGCGGAAGAAACTGAAAGCGCTAGCTAGTTTTTCTGGGTGCATCTGCCAGCTAATAAAAAAGCCAGACATTGTCTGGCTTTTTTATTAGCTGTGAAACCTGCTGCCCTACCTACAAAATCATTCCTGCCGCAACGGTGTTATTGGTTGATTCGTCAATGATGATAAACGCCCCTGTAGCACGATTTTTTGCATAGGCATCAATACTCAAGGGTTGGGCCAGGCGTAATGAAATATGCGCAATGTCGTTCATTTCGAGACGCTCAACCGCTATGCGATCGAGCGTATTGATATCGACGCGAAACCCAATCGTAGCAATCACGGCTTTTGATTCACGGGTTGTCTGGCGGATAAGATATTTGCGCTGTAGGTCGAGCGGCGTCTCGGCTAACCAGCACACCATTGCATCCAGTTGCCGTGTCACCAGCGCCGACTTTTCAGACTGCACGACCATGTCACCACGCGATATATCGATTTCGTCTTCAAGCAATAATGTGATTGATTGTTCAGCGTAGGCATGTGGGAAAGAGCTATCCAGTACGCGGATGTCCTTGACGCGGGTTTGTTTGCCTGAAGGCAGCACGGTGACTGCATCGCCGATACTGATTCTGCCCGATTCAACGCGACCCATGAAGCCGCGAAAGTCGTGTAGTTTTGCGTCATCTGATCTATGTGGACGGCAGACAAACTGAACTGGAAAACGGAAGGGTTCATCCATTTCGCTGTGGGCTGTTGGCGCTCTCTCCAGCACGTCAAGCAGTGTCGGGCCGGAATACCAGTTCATCTGTTCACTGCGGTCAACCACCATGTCGCCTTTGAGAGCAGACATCGGAATGAAGCGAATATCCTTGATGCCCAGGTGGGCTGCAAACGACAGATAATCGGTGCGGATGCGCTCGAACACTGCCTGATCGTAATCCACGAGATCCATCTTGTTGATGGCAACAACAATGTGTGGAATGCCCATAAGGTGCGCAAGATACGAGTGGCGGCGCGTCTGTGTGAGTATGCCCTTGCGTGCATCGATCAAGATAATGGCCAAATTGGCTGTTGATGCCGCGGTAACCATGTTGCGCGTGTACTGCTCATGGCCTGGCGCATCGGCAATAATGTATTTACGCGTGCCAGTGCTGAAATAGCGATAGGCGACATCAATGGTGATACCTTGCTCGCGCTCTGCCTGCAAGCCATCGGTTAGCAAGGAAAGATCGACCGCATCGAGGCCGCGCCGATGCGAGGTGCGTTCAATGGCAGAGAGCGTGTCGGCCAGAATGGTTTTGGTATCGAACAACAGCCGCCCGATTAATGTGCTCTTGCCATCATCCACACTACCGCAGGTGAGAAAGCGCAGTAGCCCGGCATCAGTTTCTGCCATGTGGGTTTCGGGTAAATGGTCAGTGGCACTCATTAGAAATATCCCTCTTTCTTGCGTTGTTCCATGGAAGCTTCCGAGGTTTGATCATCAAGCCGCGTTGCGCCGCGTTCGGTAATGGTTGTGCTCGCTGTTTCCAAAATAATTTTTTCCAGCGTGTCGGCATCAGACTCCACAGGCGCGGTGCAGGTCACATCGCCCAGCGTGCGGAAGCGCACCATCATCTGCTCGATAGCCTCGCCCGGGTTCGCGGGCGTCAGCTCCGTTACCGGCTGCAACAGGCCGCTACGTCGCACGATAGGGCGCTGATGCGAAAAATAGATGGCAGGTATCTCAAGCTGCTCGCGGCCGATGTATTGCCAGACGTCCAGCTCTGTCCAGTTGGAAATCGGGAAGGCGCGGATGTTTTCGCCCTTGTGCACGCGGGCGTTGAATAAATCCCACAACTCCGGGCGCTGATTTTTCGGGTCCCACTGGCCAAACTCGTCACGGAAAGAAAAAATTCGTTCTTTGGCGCGCGCCTTCTCTTCGTCGCGCCGTGCGCCACCGATGCAGCAATCAAAACCGAATTCTTCAATCGCTTCCAGCAGCGTGACTGATTGATGCTTGTTGCGCAATTCATCGGGCGACTTCAAAACCACGGTGCCGCGCTGCATCGAATCTTCAACCGAGCGCACAATCAGGCGCTCGCCAAGCTGTGCTGCACGATAGTCGCGAAATGCCAGCACTTCCGGATAGTTGTGCCCGGTATCAATGTTCAGCAAGGGAAAGGGAAAGCGGCCGGGACGGAAGGCTTTCTCTGCCAGGCGCAGCAGAACAATGGAATCCTTTCCGCCCGAAAACAGCAGCGCAGGATTGGCACATTGCCCCGCCACTTCGCGCAGAATGTAAATGGATTCGGATTCGAGCCAGTCGAGATGCGAAAGCGTGTGTTTGGGTAATTGAGCTAAATTGCTCATGACGATGTTCCCTCTTTGACGATGCGTTGCAGGCGGCCATCCACCATATGCAGCCCGCATTCCTTGGTTTGCGGATTTTCCCACCACCAGCGCCCGGCGCGGATGTCTTCACCCGGCTGGATGGCTCGTGTGCAGGGCGCGCAGCCTATGCTTGGATAGCCTTGGTCATGTAAAGCGTTATAAGGCACGTTGTTGGTGCGGATGTAAGCCCAGACTTCTTCCTCGCTCCAGTCGGCCAGGGGGCTGATTTTGACCAGCCCATTGGCATCGTCCGGCGCAATCGGTTCCACATTGACGCGCGTGGTCGATTGCGCTGCGCGCAGGCCGGTAACCCAGGCGCCTTTGCCGGCCAGCACGCGTTGCAAGGGTTCCACCTTGCGCGCGTGGCAGCAGGCCTTGCGGGCTTCAATGCTGTCATAGAAACCGTTGATGCCATACTTTTGCACAAAGCCTTCGACAGACTCAGGCCGTGGAAAAATCAGTTCAATGCGCTGGCCATAGTGCTTTTCCGCCGTGGCGATCAAGGCATAGGTTTCGGCAGGCAAGCGTCCGGTATCCAGTGAAAAAATGTCGATAGCGATGCGCTCGCGCCAGATCAGGTCGGTGAGCAGCATATCCTCGGCGCCCAGGCTGTTGGCGAAAACGACTGGCGCATAGCGGCTGGCAGCCTCGCGGAGCAGACTGACGGCGGTGGCCGCCTTGGTGGCAACCGTGGCGGGAAGTTCAGGCAGGGTAGGCATGATGGTTATGCAGTACGGCGACGAAACAGCGGCAAGGGCTGATCGACTGCGCCCTGATACACCTCGGGAAAGTCATTCAGTGATTGTAGCGCGGCTGCGGCATCCTGCCCTGGCGGGATAAGGAAAGCATCAAAGCCCACGCGCTTGAGATAAAACAGTTGGTCGCGGCCGATGTTACCCACGGCGCGCAATTCACCACGATACGCATAGCGTTCGCGCAACAGGCGCGCGGTGGAGTAGCCACGGCCGTCGATGAATTTGGGGAACTCAACCGCGATCATCGCAAACCGTTGCACGTCTTGCGCAATGTCCTCGACGCGAAAAGTCGGCGCTAGCGAGACGGCGATATCGCCCGCATCGGCGCGTGAGCGTAGCGCATCGCGCTGAGCCAGCCACACCAGCGCAGGGATAATTGCCGGGCCGGCAGGAATCGGCAGTGCGGCGGCATCTTCGAGCGTAGCTTCGTCAGCCAGCGCAATCACTTGCCAGTTATCGTCAATGAGCTGATCATTCTTGATGAGTTGCTTAGCCATGGGCAGCTTCTCCTGCGGATTCATTATTGCGGTACGCCGCTTCGCGGAAGGGCGGCAAGCCGAGGCGCGCCACGGTGTCCTTGAAGGCTTCATCCGCATGGCGCTGGGCAAGATAGGTTTCAATCATGCGCTCGATGACATCGGGAATTTCAGCCGCCGCAAACGAGCGGCCGATCACTTCGCCGATGCGCGCGGCATTGCCTTGCGCGCCGCCGAGCGTAATTTGATACCACTCTTCACCATGCTTATCCACGCCGAGAATGCCGATCGCGCCGAGGTGATGATGGCCGCAGGAATTCATGCAGCCGGAAATGTTCAGCTCCAGGTCGCCAATGTCGAACAGATAATCCATGTCGGCAAAGCGCTCATGGATGGCCGCCGCGATGGGCAGCGATTTGGCGTTCGCCAGCGAGCAGAAATCCCCGCCGGGGCAGACGATCATGTCGGCCAACAGGCCGATGTTGGCGCTCGCCAGCCCGGACGCTTTTGCGCGCTGCCAGACGGCATGCAAATCCTTGTGCGGCACATCGACAAGCACCAGATTCTGTTCGTGGGTAACGCGCAGTTCGCCAAAACTGAATTCATCGGCCAGTGCTGCTGCCGCTTCCATCTGCGCAACCGTCGCATCACCGGGCGCAGCGCCGGGTGTTTTCAGCGACAAGGTGACTGCCGCATAGCCGGGCATCTTGTGCGCGTGCACGTTGCGCTCCAGCCAACGACTGAAGGCTTTGTCATTGTGTTGCGTAGCGATGCTGGCCAATGTACTGGTACTGGCCGGATATGCGGCATAAGCCGGTGATGCAAACTGGTTCGCCACGCGCGCGACTTCTTCCGCCGTCAGCGTGTTCGGCCCATCCTTGATATGCAGCCACTCTTCTTCCACCTGGCGGGCGAATTCTTCGCTGCCGATGGCCTTGACGAGAATCTTGATGCGCGCCTTGTACGGGTTGTCGCGCCGTCCGTAACGGTTGTAAACCCGCACCAGCGCTTCGCTGTAGGTCAGCAGATGCTGCCAGGGCAGGAAGTCGATCATCTTTTGCCCGATGAGTGGGGTGCGCCCCAGGCCGCCGCCGGCATATACTGTGAAACCAATTTCTCCCGCGTCATTTTTTACCAATTGCAGGCCCAGGTCATGCACCCGAATGGCGGCGCGATCATCAAGTGAACCGCTGATGGCCACCTTGAATTTGCGCGGCAGGTAGGCAAACTCCGGATGAAACGTTGACCACTGGCGCAACACTTCGGCCCACGGCCGCGGGTCAGCGATTTCATCTTCCGCAATGCCAGCGAACTGATCGGTGGTGATGTTGCGGATGCAATTGCCGGAAGTCTGGATAGCGTGCATTTCTACGCTGGCCAGTTGCTCCAGGATGTCCGGCACCTTGGACAATTCGATCCAGTTGAGTTGCAGATTTTGCCGCGTGGTGAAATGCCCCGTGCCGCGATCATAACGACCAGTGATATCGGCCAGTGTGCGCAGCTGGGTGGATGAAAGCAGGCCATACGGAATCGCCATGCGCAGCATTGGCGCATGGCGCTGGATGTATAGCCCGTTTTGCAAGCGTAGCGGACGAAAATCGTCTTCGCTCAGTTGCCCGGCAAGAAAACGTTCGGTCTGGCCACGGAACTGCCTGACCCGTGCCTGCACGATGGCTTTATCGGTTGCGTCGTAGTGGTACATGGTGTTTTCGTCGAAAATTCAGGCGAGGATGAGTTTACCGCCGACTAGGAGCAGCACGGCGGCGAGGAGTGAGCGCAAGCCCCGTTCGGGCACTCGCGCGGCAAAATGGCTGCCCAGCGCAATGCCGGGCAATGAGCCTATCAACAGGTTCAGCAATAGTGGCACATCCACGCTGCCCAGATACCAGTGCCCGAGGCCGGCAACCAGCGTGAGTGGCACGGCATGCGCAATGTCGGCGCCGACAATACGGATGGTGGCCAGGCGCGGGTATAAAAACAGCAGCGCCGTGACGCCCAGCGCCCCCGCACCAACCGAAGTCCAGGCGACAAGTGTACCCACAATCGCGCCGACCAGGATAGTGAGCCGCACGGTTTGCCGTTCGTTCAATGATTGTCCGATATGGCGCTGCGCGAATGTCAGCAGGCGCTGGCGAAACAGCAACGACCCCGCAGTGAGGACCAACGCCACACCCAGCGCGCTGGTAATGATGTGGGCGGTACCGTGGTTATCGATGCCCAGATTGGCAATGATCAATAGTGATATGGCCGCCGCCGGCACACTGCCTAAAGCCATGCGGCCGGTAATGCGCCAGTCGATATTGCCGTGGCGATGATGCACCCAGCTACCGCCGCTCTTGGTGATCGCCGCGTAGAGCAAGTCAGTGCCTACTGCGGTGGCTGGTTTGAAGCCAAAGAGCAGCACAAGAATCGGCGTCATCAGCGAGCCGCCGCCAACGCCCGTCAGGCCGACCAGCAAGCCGACAATCAGGCCGGAAAGAGAGAGTGCAGGGATAAATGTGAAATCCATAGTGGGATGGATGCTAACGCCATTCGATAGGTTAGGAAAATACTTACAAGGTATTTGAATAGAACAAAAAAATCTATAATGAATGCATGAAGCTCCAACAACTGCGCTACCTGGTGGAAGTCGAGCGGCAGAACCTGAATGTGTCTGCCGCCGCCGATGCTTTGGCTACCTCGCAGCCCGGCGTATCAAAGCAAATCCGTCTGCTGGAAGACGAGCTTGGCGTGACGATTTTCGAGCGCAGCGGCAAGCGTTTGGTACACATCACCGCACCGGGCCGGATTGTGCTGGATATAGCAAATCGTATTTTACGGGAAACACAGAACCTCACGCGCGTAGGGCAGGATTTCACTTCTGAAAACGACGGCACACTCTCGATTGCCACGACGCATACACAGGCGCGTTATACCTTGCCGACGGTGATTCAGCGTTTCTTGCAATTGCATCCAGCGATAAGGCTGCATTTGCAGCAAGGCAGCCCGGCGCAAATCGCCCAGTGGCTGCTCGATGGCGTGGCCGATCTCGGCATTGCTACTGAAGCGCTGGACCAGCACGCCGAACTGCTGACCCTGCCTTGCTACCAGTGGTCGCATCTGGTGATCGCGCCCAAGGGGCATCCGCTTATCACACAAGGCGCGCCGACGCTGGCCACATTGGCGACTTATCCGCTGATTACTTACGACCTCACCTTTACCGGCCGCTCGCATATCGACCGCGCCTTCGAGCGTCAGGGCCTGCAGCCTAACGTCATGCTCACTGCGATTGATTCAGACGTCATCAAGACCTATGTCAGTCTGGGTTTGGGCTTGGGCATCATTGCCGAAATGGCGTTTGACCCGTTGCGCGACGACACGCTGGCCGCTTTGCCCGCCTCCCACCTGTTTGAGGCGAATACCACGCGTCTGGGCTTTCGCCGCGATGCCTGGCTCAGGGGTTTTGAATATGATTTCATCGAACTGCTCGCACCACAGCTGACAAAGCAGGTAGTTGCTGCCGCGCTCAAGGGCGGCGGCCTGGATGCCGGTTTGTGAGCAGCACTCAAGTCGTATCCCAAGTGGTGCACTGGCTGGAACAAGACGAGCCGCATTCAGCGCTGTGGCGTGCGGAAAGCGGCGCTACACCCGAAAACATTCTGGTGGCCGATGACCGGATGACCGCCGATGCGGCCTATCGGCTCGCTCGTACAGGCACGGCGCTGCTCTGGCGTGGCGACTTTCAGAATGCGCGCCAATTGCTGCAAGCCCTCGCGCGCCGCGCCGATCGCCAGCGCCGCAACACGAGTGAAGCGCCCAGCGCAGGCGTCGCGTTTCAACAACATCGCCAAACGCAGGGGCGACGGGCGGACATCCTCAACAAGCTGCTGCTGCCGCTGAACGCCGACTACAGTGTGCCTTTGCGCCGTGCGCCCGACGTGCGCCAGGCTTGCAGCGAAGCCTATGGCCCCGCTACCGCCAGCACTGCACCATCCCTCATTTCGTTGCGCGAATTGCAGGGCCTGATCGGCGCGCACGAGTGGCGCAAAAAAGGCGTGCCGGTCGCCGCGTTGAATGCGCGCATCCATCCGCATTACGGCGTGTTCGCCCCGGTGCGCGGCGAATATGTCGGGCTGGTCAATGAGGCGCCATTGCCCGCTGCTTTAGCCGCAGATTCCCTCGCTTTCGACATCGGCACCGGCACCGGTGTGCTGGCCGCTGTGCTGGCAAAACGTGGCATTGCGCGCATCATCGCCACTGACCAAAATCCGCGCGCGCTCACCTGCGCCCGTGAAAATCTCGTGCGCCTCGGGTGGGCGGATCAGGTGACCGTCGTCCAGGCCGATCTTTTCCCCGCCGGACGCGCACCGCTCATCGTTTGCAATCCGCCATGGGTTCCCGCACAACCCCATTCAGCGCTGGACGAAGCCATCTATGACCCCGACAGCCGCATGCTGCGCGGTTTTCTGACCGGCCTCGCCGCACATTTAACGCCAGACGGCGAAGGCTGGCTGGTGCTCTCGGACATCGCAGAGCATCTGGGTTTGCGCACGCGAGACGAGTTGCTGGCGATGATTGCAACAGCCGGTTTAACCGTCGCTGATCGGCTGGACGTACGGCCAACGCATCGCCGCGCGAGCGATGCGAGCGATCCGTTACATGCAGCGCGTGCGGCTGAGGTTACATCGCTCTGGCGGTTGGTGGTGCGCTAAGACTGGCTAAGACTGAGCGGACCGTGCGCTGCCGCAACCATTTGCGCAAATGGTTGCGCATGAGGGTGCGGAATAGGCTCCGCACGCCGTCCCACCAGCGCCGACTTTTCGATGTCATGCACAGGGAAAACACAGGGAACCCTCAGGGGAAACCTCAGGGCCAGTCTCGATTCAATGTTCGGGAGGCTCAGCGTGCGGATAGTGAATCGCCCCCCGCGATGCGAGTCAGGGATTGGGTTTAAATAGCACCTGCCAAGAGGCAAGCTGTGCTGCTGCTTCCGGCGTGTTTTCTGCCGGGGCCCAAGGTGCGCGTTCGGCGTTGGTCAGCGGATGATACGGGCCGGCTTTGGCCTCCAGGATGACGGTGTCTGGTACGAGCGCAAACGAGGTGTGCCATGTGCCGGCGGGAATGTCAGCGCCGAGTACGATGTTTTCGGCACTATTCGCCGTATCAGCAACGCCAGCGCTTTGCTTGCCTTGCACTACCTTCGGGTCGCCTGCGGAAACTTTTATTTTTTCCACGATGTTCCCTGAGTTATCAAAAATGATAAGTCCCATCAGCCCGCGCAGGACGACGAAGGTTTCATCCTTGGCGGGGTCGAGGTGACGATGCGGTGCGATGTAGGAATCCGGTTGCACGGCGTTCAGCAGGCGATGTGCCAGAGCATGGTCGCTGGTGTGCAGATTATGATTTTTGCGGCGGCGCGGGCTGGCGGCGGCTTGAGCACATAGGTTGTCGAGCAGGGCGTTATCGATGCGGGTGAGCATGGTGGTTTGGATTTAGTGGTAAATAATCTTCACGTTTTCCGGCGCAAGCCATTCACTCAGGCCGGTGATCAATGTGTCGTCCAGTTGCACGCGCCAGGCGTCGGGCATGGGCAGCTCGGCGCTGGCTTCGCTGTTGGCATAGCGCAGGCGTATCGGGCAGGGGCCGAAGCGGAACGGGGCGAGCAGGGCGTGCAGGCGTTTGGCACTGGAAACGTCGGAGCCGCCATTCATGGTGAGCTGCAGGCTGCGGGCAAAGCGGCCGCGTGCCTCACTCAGCGTGAAGAGCTTTTCAACGGTGACGCGCAGGCCGCCGCTGTAATCGTCTTTTTGCACTTTGCCTTCTACCAGCAACAGTTCATCTTCCTTGATCTTGCCGCGCTCGGCTTCCCATAGTTCGTTAAATACGGTGACTTCGATTTGCGAACTGCCATCATCCAGCGTAACGATGGCCATTTTTCCTCGGCGGGTCATTTGGGTGCGACTCGCGATGACAATACCCGCGAGCAATACCGGATCGCGCTGCGGTTCCACTTGCCCGAGCCGCCGTTTCACGAAAGCCGACAATTCGGCAACATAGGCATGGTAGGGATGGCCGGAGAGGAAAAACCCCAGCGCGGCTTTTTCGTGCAACAGTTGCTCGCGTTCAGTCCAGCGCGGGGTGGCGACATAATGTACGGTGGCTTGCGTGTTGCCGGTCTCTTGGGTATCAAACAAACCGCTTTGCAGGGCGTTGCGCTCGGCTTGTTCGGCGGCGTCCAGTGCAATGCTTACTGAGGCCAGCAGCTTGGCGCGGTGGTTGTCGATGCTGTCAAAAGCACCCGCACGGATGAGTGATTCGATTACGCGGCGGTTGACCACACGTTTATCGAGCCGGCGGCAAAAATCAAACAAATCGGTGAAGGGGCCATCGGTGGTGCGGGCTTTCAAAATCACCGTGAGGGCGGCTTCGCCCGTGCCTTTGAGTGCGCCCAGACCATAGCGGATGGTTTTGCTGTCAACAGGGTGAAAGCGCACGCCGCTGGCGTTGATATCCGGTGGTAAAAAGGACAGGTCATTGTCGATTGCGTCTTTGAAAAAGAACTGGATCTTGTCGGTGTTGGCCATTTCTGACGACAACGTAGCGGCAGCAAATGCGGCGGGGTGGTGACACTTGAGCCAGCCGGTTTGATAAGCCACCAGCGAATAAGCGGCGGCGTGGGATTTGTTGAAGCCATAGCCAGCGAACTTTTCCATCACATCGAAAATTTCGTTGGCCTGGGCTTCGCCGATACTATTTTTGCCAGCACCCTCGACAAAGACAGCGCGCTGCTCGTCCATTTCCTCTTTTTTCTTTTTTCCCATCGCGCGGCGCAAGAGGTCTGCACCACCAAGGCTGTAGCCTGCCACGACCTGTGCGGTTTGCATCACCTGTTCTTGATACACCATGATGCCGTAGGTAGTGGATAGCACGCGCTCCAGGCTCGGGTGCGGATACACCACGCGTTCGCGGCCATGTTTGCGTGCCACAAAGTTGGGGATGAAATCCATCGGCCCGGGTCGGTACAGGGCGTTGAGGGCGATCAAATCTTCCAGCCGATCGGGTTTGGCTTGCACCAGCGTTTCTTTCATGCCGCCGGATTCAAACTGGAATACCGAGGTCGTGTTCGCGCTTTTGAAAATCGTGTCGTAGGTGGCGCGGTCATCCAATGGCAGTGTTTCCAAATCAATCGAGATGCCTTCGACTTCCTGTATTAGGCGCACGGCTTCATCGAGGATGGTCAGCGTGCGCAAACCCAGAAAGTCGAACTTGACCAGACCGGCTTTTTCAACATCGTCCTTATCGAATTGCGAAATGACAGAATCGGTGCCTGCGGCGGCATACAGTGGGCAAAAGTCGGTGAGCTTGCCGGGGGCGATCAATACACCACCGGCGTGCATGCCGACGTTGCGTGTGAGGCCTTCGAGCTTGATGGCGAGCGACCACAGCTCGGCAATTTCTTCTTCGGATTCGATGCGCTGGCGTATTAGCGGCTCTTTATCCAGCGCGTCTTTGAGGTTGATGCCCAGCTCATTCGGGATGAGCTTGGCAAATTGGTCAACGAAATTAAAGCCCAGATCAAGCACACGGCCGACGTCACGAATCACCGCTTTTGCCGCGAGGGTGCCAAAAGTGGCAATTTGCGATACCGCGTGCGCGCCATATTTTTTCTTGACGTAATCGATAACACGATCACGTCCTTCTTGACAAAAGTCGATGTCAAAGTCAGGCATCGAGACGCGCTCAGGATTTAGAAAACGCTCAAACAGCAGCTCATAGCGCAACGGGTCGAGATCGGTAATGCCGAGGCTGTAAGCGACCAGTGACCCGGCCCCTGAGCCACGGCCCGGCCCCACCGGCACGCCGTTGTTTTTCGCCCAGTTGATGAAGTCCGCGACGATCAAAAAATAGCCAGGAAAGCCCATCTGGATAATCGTTCTGATTTCAAAGTCCAGACGATCAACATAAGTTGCGCGTTGTGTCTCGCGCTGGGTTGTATCGGGGTAGAGCAGCTCCAGTCGCTGCACTAAACCCGCGTGAGATTCGCTGGCAAGAAATGCCTCCAGCGGTTCGCCATGGGGTGTAGGAAAGTCTGGCAAGCGGCTTTTGCCTAGTTCCAGTGTCAGATTGCAGCGTTGTGCGATGTGCACTGCGTTTTCAATTGCCTCGGGCAGATCGGCGAATAACGCCACCATCTCGGTCTGAGTCTTGAAATAGTTTTCCGGGCTGTAGTTTTTTGGCCGACGCTTGTCGCCCAGCACATAGCCTTCCGCAATGCACACGCGGGCTTCGTGCGCTTTGTAGTCGTCCCCATCCAAAAACTGTACAGGATGCGTAGCGACCAAGGGCAAGCCCAGGCGTGCGGCTAAATCAGCGCTGGTTTGAACCAGCTGGTTTTCGGTTGAGGCAGGATCTTTTGTATTTGTTTTCCCACTAGGGCGTTGCACTTCGACGTAATACGCATTCGGAAACAGCCTCGCCCACAGCCGCGCGCGTTCTTCTGCCTGAGCGACTTTGCCCGCAGCAAGCCATAAGCCGACATCGCCAAGAGGCCCGCCAGACAAGGCAATCAGGCCGTTATTGTCGCCCTGGCTTAGTTGTGTGAGTGAAATCTCGGCGCGGCCATGACGGCGCGGCGCAAGATAGGCGGACGATAGCAGCTCGCACAGGCGCAAGTAGCCTGTCGGATTTTTCACGAGCAGCAACAGCCGCGCAGGGGTGCTGCGGGTCTCTGTCGCGAGCGCAGTTTCGTCATCAATCCACACATCACAGCCGATAATGGGTTTGACGCCCTGGTTGCGAGCGGCGGAATAAAACTTGACCATGCCGAACAGGTTGGCCAGATCGGTTAACGCTAACGCGGGTTGCCGATCGGCTGCGGCGCGCGCGATGACTTGATCAAGGCGGGTTATGCCGTCACTGATGGAATATTCGCTGTGCAGGCGAAGATGAATGAATTGAGGGGAGGAGGACATAGACGAATGATTTTAACGCACAGGCCGTGGCCTCACCGTTAATCAGGAAAAGGATTTCTCCACCACTGAGCGAAAGTGTCGCCAGCATGCACGCGCGCCAGATATTGAGGATAATCGCAGCATCATGATATCCAGATTTTTCTGCCCCAGTCCATTGAGCTTCGGTGCGACGGTCGAGTTGCCCGCCGAGGTTGCCCATCACGCGATCAATGTTCTAAAAGTCGGCGCTGGTGACACGGCGATTCTGTTCGATGGGCGTGGTGGTGAATGGCTGGCGACGCTCTCACCTGCAGGCAAGCCATCCAAACCCACGCTTTTTGCCAGACTCACCGAGTTTAATGAACGCGATAACGAGTCGCCGCTGCATATCACGCTGGTGCAAGCCTTGCCCACCAGCGACAAGATGGACTGGGTCGTGCAAAAAGCGGTGGAACTGGGTGTTGCGCGGATTCAGCCCATCATGACCAAGCGCAGCGTGATGCGTCTTTCCGGCGAACGCGCCGCACGACGTGTGATGCATTGGCGCAACATCGCCATCGCTGCCTGCGAGCAGAGCGGGCGCAATCGCGTGCCTGAAGTCGCGCCCATTGTTGAGTTGCCGGGTTATCTGGGGCAGGCTGTCAAAAACGCAGCGGAATGTCGTTTCATCTGTGCGCCTGGCGCAACCGAATCGCTTCGCCAGCGGGCGGTTCCTGTTTTGCCAACGGAACCGATTACTTTGCTGGTTGGCCCGGAAGGCGGCTTTGATGAGGGTGAATTATCAGCCGCCACCACCGCTGGTTTTCAGCCCGTTCGGCTGGGGCCGCGCGTGTTGCGCACTGAAACGGCAGGCGTTGCTGCGCTAGCCGCGATCATGGCGCTTTGGGGCGATCTATAAAGGCAGGCTAGGGAGGCGTATGTTTGAATCCGCAGAAATAGGCCACACGATCGACAAAAAAACCTGGCGCAAGCTAGTGCCGGATTTACGCGTTGCGTTATTGGATGCACAGTTTGATCTGAAAGAGACGGCAAAAATTCCTGTCATCATTCTCATCAGCGGGCAGGATTTTTCCGGCAAAAGTGAGACCATCAATGTGCTGTATGACTGGATGGACCCACATTTCTTGCAGACGCTAGTCTTTGCTGAACCCACCGATGAGGAACGTGATCGCCCCGCCATGTGGCGCTACTGGCGTGCGTTGCCGCCCAAGGGATGGACGGGAATTTTCGCTGGCTCGTGGTATTCCGATCCGATTCGGCAGCGCTTGAGAGGTAGCTTGTCCTTGGCTGATCTGGATGCGCGCATTGGGCAGATCAACCGTTTTGAGGCTATGTTGGTGAATGAAGGCGCGCTGGTGCTGAAGTTCTGGTTTCATCTCAGTAAAGACGCGCAGAAAAAACGCTTGAAAGCGCTGAAAAGTGATCCGCACACGGCATGGCGCGTGACCCCGGGGAGCGCGCAGCGCCTGAAGAGTTACGATCAGCTGCAAGAAGTGGCCGGCCATGTTTTGCGCATGACCAACACTGCCTGGGCACCATGGATCATTGTTGAAGGCGAGGATGATAACTACCGTTCACTGACCGTCGGCCAGGTGCTGCTTGATTCGCTACGCCAGCGACTGGCCGCAGGGGACAATCAGGACACCCCTGTTGCTCCGCAGACGCGGCCTAGCGTTGATGGCCGCAGTGTGCTCTCGGCGCTGAATCTGAACAAAAAACTGAACGATAAAGCCTATGCAGATCAACTCGCGCATTGGCAGGGGCGGCTAGCTGAATTAACCCGCGATCCCCGGTTTAAGGCGCGTTCGTTGATCTGCGTGTTTGAAGGCGTGGATGCCGCAGGCAAGGGCGGTGCGATACGCCACATTGCAGGCGCGCTGGATGCGCGGAATTTTCAGATCATTCCCATTGCAGCGCCAACAGAAGAAGAACGTGCACAACCTTATTTGTGGCGTTTTTGGCGCCACGTGCCGCGCTGCGGCCGCATCACGATATTTGATCGTTCATGGTATGGCCGCGTGCTGGTCGAGCGAATTGAAGGTTTTTGCTCGGAACGCGACTGGTTGCGTGCATATAGCGAGATTAACGATTTCGAGCACGAGCTCTCTGCGGCCGGTGCCATTGTGATCAAGTTCTGGTTGCAGATCAGCGAAGAAGAACAGCTCACGCGGTTTAAAGCGCGTGAGGAGACGCCCTTCAAACGCTTCAAGATCACCGATGACGACTGGCGCAACCGCGCAAAGTGGCCGCAATATCAACAAGCCGCTTCCGACATGGTAGAGCGTACCAGCACGGGGATGGCACCATGGACACTGGTTGAGTCGAACGATAAAAACTACGCCCGTGTGAAAGTTTTGCAAACCGTATGCGAACGTTTGGAGCATGAGCTCAGGCATGAGCGAAAACAGAAAGTCGTGGGAGAATGGATGACAGGTGAATTTCCTCACCAAGAAAATAGTCAATCCGCAAAAAAATCCCCTCGCAAGAAAGGTAAAAAATGACATTGGATATCCGTAGCGCACAACCTGATACCGATGCGCGGTTAGTGGCTTGGGTGCGTCAGGCTGCGCCCTATATCCATGCGTTTCGTGGGCGCACGTTTGTCATTGCATTTGGCGGCGAGGTGCTGGAAGCTGGTTCAGCGCAAGCGCTTATTCATGATATTGCGTTGCTGGATAGCATGGGCATACGGCTGGTGCTCGTGCATGGTGCGCGCCCACAGATAGATGCTGAAATGCGCATGCGGGGTTTGGAGCCCCGGTTTCATAAGGGCTTGCGGGTGACCGATGGCGAAGCGCTGGAATGTGTGAAGCGTGCCATGGGCGTAACGCGGATTGAAATTGAAGCGCTGCTCTCGCAAGGCTTGCCCAATACACCGATGGCGGGCGCTTTTTTGCGCGTCACGGGGGGCAATTTTGTCACTGCACGGCCAGTGGGTGTGGTGGATGGCATTGATTTTCAATATACGGGCGCTGTGCGAAAGGTGATCGCCGAAGAAATTCAGGCCGATCTGGCGCAAGAAAATGTGGTGTTGATTACGCCGATTAGCGCTTCGCCTACGGGTGAAATTTTTAATCTGGCCTGGGAAGAGGTGGCAGAAGCGGTAGCTGTTGCGGTGCAGGCAGACAAGCTGATTTACCTGTGTGATGCAGCTGGTGTGGTGAGTGCGAAAGGCGCGCTGATTGATGCACTAACGGCAGATGAAGCGCAAAAAATTGTGGGCAAATATTTGCAGGCGCAGGCACCCGAAATTGTGCGCGTCTTGCCCAGTGCTGTGCGGGCGTGTCGCGCGGGCGTTGGGCGTGTTCACTTTCTTGATCGCCAATCCGATGGCGCGATGCTGATGGAATTCTTTACCCGCGATGGCGTGGGCACGGTGATGACGCAAGCACCGCTGGCAAGGTTGCGTGATGCCACGATTGACGATGTGGGGGCGATTTTGCGGTTGATCGAGCCGCTTGAAGCCGATGGCACGCTGGTCAAGCGTGGGCGTGAGCGGCTGGAGATGGAAGTCAGCCGGTTTTCTCTGGTAGAGCATGACGGCGTGGTGGTTGGCTGTGCTGCGCTATATCCTTTTGCCGATGCAAAATCGGCTGAGCTGGCTTGCGTTGCGGTGATGCCTGATTTTCGGCGGAGCGGATATGGCGATCAATTACGTATCTATATTGAGGCGCGCGCAAAAAAGATGAAGTTAAAACAAATTTTTGTGCTCACCACACGCACTGCGCACTGGTTTATCGAGCGTGGTTTTGTCGAGTCCAGTGTGGATGCGTTGCCTGCTGCGCGGCGTGAGGTTTATAACCTGCAACGCCGTTCAAAAGTTCTGGTGAAGACGTTGTGAGGTTGACTACGAGCCTGACAATGATTCACATCACGCTTCTCAGAGTAAACTTGCAAGACGGTTGTATTCAAAGCAACGACACTTTAAAGGAAATGGCATGACACGCATGGTTCGCTGCATCAAGCTCGGTAAAGAAGCCGAAGGCATGGATTTCCCCCCGATGCCAGGGGAGTTGGGCAAACAGCTGTATGAGGGCGTATCCAAAGAGGCCTGGCAGGCATGGATCAAGTTGCAAACCATGATCATCAATGAAAACCGCTTGAGCCTGGCTGACCCGCAGCATCGCAAATACCTGGTCGAACAAGTGCAAAAGCATTTCTTTGGTGATGGTGCGGATCAAGTCAGCGGGTACGTACCGCCGGCAAATTAATCGGCGTTAAATTCGCAGTGAATTATTTTGTACGTGCTGCGTGCCAAGGTTCTACAAGGTTCTGCGTATTCCCCTTGCAGTCGCGCAAGGGGATTTTTTTGTGGCGTATCACCAGCGCCGACTTTTCCGGAAAAAAAGCTGCGTGATGTTATCGACGCAGCTTATAGATAACTAAAGGATAACTAAAGGGAAAGTCGGTAGCTTATGGTTGCGCGAGTTCTTTTTCCAGCGCTTCCAGACCGATGTGGCGAACGTCTCGTCCTTTGACCATATACACGACGTATTCGGCAATGTTCTTGGCGTGATCGCCAATGCGCTCAATGGCGCGAGCGACAAACAGCAGATCCAGCGAACTGGAAATAGTGCGTGGATCTTCCATCATGAAGGTAATCAACTGACGCATGGTGGCCTTAAATCCGGCATCCACTTCGCGATCCTGGCGTGCTACCTCACAGGATACGGTTTCATCCACGCGGGCAAATGCGTCGAGAGATTTTCTTAGCATGGTTACGGCAATATTGGCGGTAGACCGTAACTCAATGTGCGGCACGGAGCGTAGATTATCCGTGTGTAACGAGCGCGCCATTTTGGCAATTTTCTTGGCTTCATCGCCAATGCGCTCAAGGTCGGTGATGATTTTTACTACCGTCATCACCATGCGCAGATCAACTGCGGTTGGCTGCAGTCGGGCGATGATGTGCGTGCAGGCTTCATCAAGCTCCACCTCATGCCGGTTAACCAGGTGATCATTGGAAATGATCTGCTCGAGCGCATTCAGGTCGCCACTTGCCAACCCATCCATGGCATGCAGGAATTGCTGTTCTACCAAGCCACCCATAGCCAAAACACGGCTACGCAGATCTTCGAGATCGGTATCAAATTTTTTGAGAATATGTTGTTGACTCATGTCGCCACCTTGTGTTTTCTTTTCACTATACGCAAGAATTGTGAAGAAATTGTTTCATTTGGGTTTTTGCAGCGATCTTCAGTGGAATCATTGTCCACCAAATTTTGCTGCGAGTCTATCGTTTCATTACCTCAACCGTACTGGGCGTGGCAAGCAGCAACACGTCGGCACCACGTCGGGCGAAGAGCCCGTTACTCACAACACCGGCAATACCGTCAATCTGGCTTTCCAGCGTGGTGGGTTGCTTGATGTGCAGGCCATGCACATCGAGGATCAGGTTGCCATTGTCGGTAACGAAGCCTTCACGCAGCTTGGGTGTGCCGCCCAATTGCTTAAGTTGCCGCGCCACATGGGCGCGCGCCATCGGAATCACCTCCACTGGCAACGGAAAACGCCCCAAGGTCTTGACCCGCTTTGTATCATCGCAAATACAGACAAAGATATCCGCCACTGCCGCGACAATTTTTTCCCGGGTCAGCGCGCCGCCACCACCCTTGATCATGGCCAGGCTGCCATCGATTTCATCGGCGCCATCAACATAAATGGCCATCTGTCCGACATCATTCAAATCCAACACGCGAATGCCATGACCTTCGAGTCGCTGGCGCGTGGCTTCCGAACTAGCCACCGTGCCGCCGATGCGGTCTTTCAATGTGGCGATGGCATCAATGAAGTAATTCGCCGTGGAGCCAGTGCCGACACCGAGGATTGCCCCGGCAGGCAGATGCGCCGCAACATAATCGCATGCCGCCTGGGCGACGGCCTGTTTCATTTCATCTTGGGTCATGGCAATTATCGTTTGCTCATTTTTTTCGTGGTGGCGGCAAATCGGTGCAACTGCCATGCGCGACTTCCGCTGCCATGCCAATGCTCTCGCCCAGTGTCGGATGCGGATGGATGGTCTTACCGATATCCACGGCATCCGCGCCCATTTCAATCGCCAGCGCGACTTCACCGATCATGTCACCGGCATTGGGCCCGACAATGCTGCCGCCAATCACATGATGCGTTTCGGCATCGAATACCAGCTTGGTGAAGCCATACTCGGCACCATTGGCAATCGCGCGGCCAGAAGCCGCCCACGGAAATTTGGCCACGGTAACTTTGCGTCCGCTCTCTTTGGCTTCGTCTTCACCCACACCAACCCAGGCTACTTCAGGATGGGTGTACGCCACCGAAGGAATCACGCTGGCATCGAAATAGCTTTTCATGCCAGCAGCGACTTCTGCGGCGACATGCGCTTCATGTACGGCTTTATGGGCGAGCATGGGCTGGCCGACGATATCGCCGATGGCGAAAATGTGCGGCACATTGGTGCGCATCTGGTTATCGACTGGAATAAAGCCTCGGTCTGTCACGATGACGCCCGCATTAGCCGCATCAATTTTTTTGCCATTCGGCGAGCGACCTGCGGCTTGCAAAATGAGGTCATAGTATTGCCGTTCTTTCGGCGCTTGTTCGCCAGAGAACGTTACCACCAGAGTATCTGCTTGTGGTTCCACAGAGACAGTTTTAGTTTTGAGCATGATGCGCTCAAAGCGGCTGGCATTCTGCTTTGCCCACACCGCAACGAGGTCGCGATCCGGCCCTTGCATCAAGGTATCCTGCATTTCAACGACATCCACCTTGGCACCCAGGGTGGCGTATACCGTCGCCATTTCTAGCCCAATGATGCCGCCACCAATCACCAGCATGCGCTTGGGTATGAAGGGCAATTCGAGCGCACCGGTGGAATCGACGATGCGCGGATCTTTCGGCAAATCAGGAATAAACGGCAAATGAATGGCCGAACTGCCTGCCGCGATGATGCATTGCGTAAAGCGGATGACATGCGTTGCGCCGGTTTTTTCCTGCGCGCCGCCGGTGGTCGCCTCCACTTCCAGATGATGGGCATCGAGAAAGTGGCCATAGCCGCGCACCACTTCTACCTTGCGCGCTTTGGCCATGCCGGCCAGCCCGGTGGTGAGTTTGCTGACAACCCCTGCCTTGTGCTGCCGCAGGCGGTCAAGATCAATGCTCGGCGTTGCAAATTGAATACCAAGCGTGTTGGCATGCGCCGCTGCATCCATGACTTCGGCCACATGCAGCAAGGCTTTTGACGGGATGCAACCGACATTCAAACACACGCCGCCCAAGGTGGCGTAGCGTTCAACCAACACGGTTTTCAAACCCAGGTCGGCGGCGCGAAAGGCCGCCGAATAGCCGCCTGGTCCGGCACCCAATACCAGCAGATCACAGACGATGTCAGCGGTGCCAGAAAAGTGTGCGGCTGTTGATGTGGCGGGTTGATTTCCAGGCCGAGCTGCCGTATCACCAGCGCCGACCAGAGAAGGGCTGGCGACTTTTGGTGGCGCTTCTGGCTGGGGGTTTGACTGACTGGTGGGTGACGTACTTACATTGGCTACCTCGTTGGCCGCCTCGCTGGCCACCTCAGACACCCTAAGCATCGCCACTAAAGTTCCCGTGGAAACCTTATCGCCCAGCTTGACTTTCATTTCCTGGATTACGCCCGCCATGGGCGAGGGCACATCCAGCGTGGCTTTGTCTGATTCCAGTGTCATCAGTGCATCTTCCACTTTGACGCTATCGCCGACCTTTACCAGAAGGTCGATGATAGGGATATCCTTGAAATCACCAATATCAGGTATACGCACTTCAACCAGCTGACTCATTCGATATTCTCCGTAATTTTTATAACAGCACCTTGCGCATATCCATCAGCAAGGCTGAAAGATGGCTCGTAAACCGCGCGGCGGCAGCGCCATCAATCACGCGATGATCGTAAGAGAGCGAGAGCGGCAGCATCTGACGCGGAACGAAAGCTTTGCCGTCCCACACCGGTTTGGTTTGCGTTTTGGAAACGCCAAGGATCGCGACTTCCGGTGCGTTGATGATCGGCGTGAACGCGGTACCGCCAATCCCGCCCAGGCTGGAAATGGAAAAACAGCCGCCTTGCATATCAGCCAGCCCGAGTTTGCCGTCGCGCGCTTTTTGCGCGAGCTCTCCCATTTCACGGGCAATGTCGGCCAGGCCTTTTTTGTCGGCATCTCGTAGCACAGGCACCATCAATCCATTGGGGGTATCTGCCGCAAAGCCGATATGGAAATATTGTTTGAGCACCAGGTTATCGCCTTCGAGCGAGGCATTAAAGTCAGGGAATTTTTTCAGTGCGCTCACGACGGCCTTGATCAAAAATGCCAGCATGGTAAGTTTGACGCCGCTTTTGTCCAGTTCTTTATTGGTCGCAACGCGGAAGGCCTCCAGATCAGTGATGTCGGCTTCATCAAACTGTGTGACGTGCGGAATCATCGCCCAGTTGCGCGCCAGATTCGCCCCGGAAATCTTCTTGATGCGGGAGAGCGGACGCAATTCGATGGCGCCAAATTTGGCAAAATCGACCGTCGGCCAAGGCAACAAGTTGAGGCCGCCACCAGAAGAAGTCGGCGCTGGCGAGACGGCGCCGGCGCCGCTCATCACGTGCTTCACGAATGCCTGTACATCCGCCTGCGTGATGCGGCCTTTAATTCCCGTGCCTGAAATCTTGGCCACATCCGCGCCCAGGGTGCGGGCAAAGGCACGCACCGAAGGGCTGGCATGCGCGTGGGTGCCTGGAGTTGCAGGCGATACCGCTGAAGGCGCAGGTGCGCTTGTCGCTATTGTTGGCGGCACAGGTGCTGAAGCTGGGGCGGGCGCAGCTGATGGTGGCGTTTCAACCGATGTTTCAACCGATGTTGCAACGGATTTTTCTACCAGAGCCGCCGTATCATCAGCGCCGACTTTCACACGCGCTACCAGCACGCCTTCCGAAATCTTGTCGCCCACCTTGATGAGCAACTCGGTAATGACACCCGCCACGGGCGAGGGTACATCCATCGTGGCTTTGTCGGATTCAACGGTGATCAATGAATCTTCGACCTTGACTTCATCGCCGACCTTGACCAGCACGTCGATAATCGGCACATCGGTAAAGTCACCAATCGCAGGAACGAGAATATCTACAATGTCAGACATGGCTTACACCTTTACCGGGTTGGGTTTGTTGGTATTCAGTGCATATTTCGCAATCGCGGCAGCCAGCTTGCTACGTTCGATCTGGCCATCCTCGGCCAGGGCTGTCAGTGCAGTCAGCGTGATCCAGTAACGATTCACTTCGAAAAAGTGGCGCAACTTTTCGCGCGTATCCGAGCGGCCAAAGCCATCGGTACCGAGCACGGTGTAGCTGCGCGGCACCAGCGCGCGTATCTGTTCAGCATAAAGTCGAATGTAATCGGTAGTGGCGATGACAGGCCCGCGCGTGTCCTTAAGGCATGCGGTGACATGAGATATCCGTTGCTTTTCTATCGGGTGCAGCAGGTTCCAGCGGGTGCAGTCGTGTCCGTCACGCGCCAGCTCGTTAAAGCTCGGGCAAGACCATAAATCAGCCTCCACCCCCCAGTCTTCACGCAGCAAATCAGCCGCTGCCATGGCTTCGCGAAAGATCGTGCCCGAACCCAGTAACTGCACACGCGGCCCGTTGGAGGCTGCACCCTTCCTGAATGCATACATGCCCTTGAGAATGTTCTCGGCACTACCTTCGGGCATTGCCGGGTGTTCGTAGTTTTCGTTCATTACCGTGAGGTAATAAAACACATCTTCCTGCTCGGCCACCATGCGGCGCAAACCATCCTGCACGATCACGGCGACTTCATAGGCGAAGGTCGGGTCATAGGCCATGCAGTTGGGCACCGCGCTGGCCAGCACATGCGAATGGCCGTCTTCATGTTGCAGCCCTTCGCCATTCAGCGTGGTGCGCCCGGCCGTGCCGCCGATGAGGAAGCCGCGCGCACGCTGATCCCCCGCCGCCCAGACCAAATCCATGGTGCGCTGCATGCCGAACATCGAATAAAACACATACACCGGAATCATCTGCACGCCATGCACCGAATACGATGTGGCGGCAGCGATCCAGTCGGCCATGGCACCGGCTTCATTGATGCCATCCTGCAGAATCTGACCGTCTTTGCTTTCCTTGTAAAACATCAGCTGATCGGCATCCTGCGGCACATATTTTTGCCCATCTTGGTTCCAGATACCGATCTGGCGGAACAGGCCTTCCATACCGAAGGTGCGCGACTCATCCACCACAATCGGCACGACACGTTTGCCGATGATCTTGTCTTTGAGCATCACATTCAAGGCACGCACAAACGCCATGGTGGACGAGAATTCGCGGCCGTCACCACCCGCTTTTAACAAAGCATCAAAAGCCGAGAGTGACGGCACTGGCAGGGGCTCGACACTCCGCCGGCGGGCGGGCGTAAATCCACCCAGGCTTTCGCGCCGTGCGCGCATGTAAGTCAGTTCTGGCGAGCCTTCGGCAAATTTCAGGTAGGGCAGTTTTTCAATGTCGTCATCCTTGATTGGCAACTTGAAGCGGTCGCGGAAGGCCTTGAGCGAATCGCCGTCCATCTTCTTTTGCTGGTGTGTAATATTTTGCGCCTCACCGGAATGACCCATGCCATAACCCTTGATGGTCTTGGCCAGAATCACTGTCGGCTGGCCAGTATGCGCCACGGCAGCGGCGTAGGCCGCATAGATTTTTTGCGGATCGTGACCACCTCGATTCAGCGCCCAGATATCAGCATCCGACCAGTGTTCAACCATTTTGGCGAGTTCAGGATATTTGCCAAAGAAATGTTTGCGCACATAGGCGCCATCTTTTGCCTTGAAGGTTTGGTAATCGCCATCAACGCATTCCATCATGCGCTGGTGCAGCAGGCCGGTTTTATCCTGCGCCAGCAGCGCATCCCAGTAGCCGCCCCAGACGACCTTGATGACATTCCAGCCCGAACCGCGAAAATCGGATTCCAGTTCCTGAATGATCTTGCCATTGCCGCGCACCGGGCCATCGAGCCGTTGCAGATTGCAGTTGATGACAAACACCAGGTTGTCTAGCCGCTCACGCCCGGCTACGCCAATGGCGCCCATGGATTCCGGCTCGTCCATTTCGCCATCGCCCATGAAGGCCCAGACTTTGCGTCCCTCTGTTGCAGCCAGGCTGCGATCGTTCATGTATTTCATGAAGCGCGCGTGATAAATCGCCTGCAAGGGTGCCAGTCCCATGGAAACCGTCGGGAACTGCCAGAAGTCCGGCATCAGCCACGGATGCGGATAGCTGGAAAGCCCCTTGCCATCGACCTCGCGGCGGAAATTATCCATTTGTTCTTCAGTCAGGCGGCCCAGCAAAAAAGCGCGGGCGTAAATGCCGGGTGATGAATGGCCTTGCGAGAGCACTAAATCGCCGCCATGATTTTCTGATGGCGCATGCCAGAAGTGATTAAAGCCAACGTCATACAAAGTGGCAGCGGATGCGTAGCTCGCAATGTGCCCTCCCAGGCCGGAGTCATTGCGGTTGGCGCGCAGCACCATGATCATGGCATTCCAGCGAGCATAGGCGCGGATGGTGTGCTCCAGCTCCGAGTCGCCGGGCATGCGCGGCTGCTGCGCGACGGGGATGGTGTTGATGTAGTCGGTCGTCGCGCTGTAGGGAATGTTGATGCCGGCGCGGTGGCCTTCGGCAATCAGTTGCTCGAGCAGAAAGTGGGCGCGGTGCGGCCCTGCGTGCTCGATAACGCCAGCGAGTGCATCAAGCCATTCGCGGGTTTCCTGCGTGTCAGTATCTGTGAGGGCTAAAGAGGTGTTCGTTGCGCTAAGTGGGTTGGGTGTGGGTGTAGCAGACATGCTGATTTTCCTCGTGAGAATAATGTGATTTTGCGGTCAGTCACCACAAAATTTTATTGTTTAGCTGAACTTCGGATAAGAAGTTTCGCCGTCTTTATCTATGGTCATTCTAAAACAGTCTGCGCGATGGCGCAGTGAATGCGCAGGGAATCGCTAGCTATCAATGAGTTCGCGAAGCCTTTTTGTACGTTGCTGCGCTTTGAGACGTGCGCGACTGGCGCGTTTATCGGTACGCAAATGCGTGCCGCCTTTTTTCAGTAATGGGTGAGTCGCCAGCAGATTGCGCGGGCGCAGCTGTTGGATCTTGCGCTGCTTTTGTTTGGCCTGTTTCATGAGGGATGAAGTTTGATGATGGCATGGCCATCGGCAGTGCGCGCTTGGGGTATTTTGGGTGGACGCGGCGCGGGTTTCCAGGCATGCCCGTAAACAATCTCGAAGCGTAGCGGCCAGTGTCCTTCATGGTTGCGCGGCCAGGCAGAAAAAACCTTACGCCAGGTGCGAAAAGACTGTTGTCCGAGAAACGCATCACGCACGCCCAAATGGCGCTGGTCGGCGAGAAACTGGCGTGGGTGACGATAGGTAAAATTGACAATTTCCATATCCATCACTGGGTCGGCAAACCCTGCTGCCACGAGCATATCGCCGATATCATGCATGTCGAGAAAGCGTCGCGCCGTGTCACCAGCACCGATTTTTTCCATTGCGCTACGCAATTCAAGCAAGCTGTCTGGCCCCAGCGTGGCAAACATCACCAAGCCGCCTGTTGCCATGACGCGATGCATTTCGCGCAGCGCGGGGAGCGGGTCATCCAGCCAGTGCAGCATCAGGTTCGACCACACAAAATCCAGCGTATTGTCCGCCAGCGGCAGCGCACGCGCATTGGCGTTAATGAGCTGCGGGCCGCGATTGAATATACGGTTGAGTAAGCGTGTGGGGCGAGAGCTGTGGGCACGTACGCCGTGCAGCATGGGCAGCGAAATATCAATCGCCAGCGTCTGCGCTTTGCCATAACGCGCTTGCAGGGCGCGTATGCCATCACCTGTTGCGCAGCCAATATCGGCGATGCGTTGCGGCGAAATTTTCATGTAGTCGAGGCGCTCCGCCATGCGTGCGCCAACGAGTCGGGCGAGCACGGCCGCTTGATCGTAAGCGGCCGCCGCGTCAGGTGAATTGCGGTTCACACCGCGAATCACACTGAAATAAGTCCCAGACGGCTAAACAGCGCTTCGTCGCGATCGGCTTGCGGGTTGCCTGCAGTGAGCAGCTTGTCGCCGTAGAAAATCGAATTTGCACCGGCGAGAAAACACAACGCCTGCATCTCGTCGCTCATTTCTTCACGGCCGGCCGAGAGGCGCACCATGGAACTTGGCATCAGAATGCGGGCTACCGCAATCGTGCGTACAAATTCAAATGGATCGAGTGGCGCAACATGCCCCATGGGCGTGCCGGGCATCGGCACCAACTGGTTGATCGGCACCGATTCCGGCGGCGTTGGCATATTGGCCAGCTCAGCTAACAAACCGGCGCGCGCGCCGCGTGTCTCGCCCATGCCGACAATGCCGCCGCAACACACCTTGATGCCCGCACCGCGCACTTGTGCCAGCGTGTCAAAACGGTCCGCCTGGGTGTGCGTGGTAATCACCTGGCCGTAAAACTCGGGTGAGGTATCCAGGTTATGGTTGTAATAATCCAGCCCTGCATCTTTTAGTTGTTCGGCCTGCCCTTCTTTGAGCATGCCCAGCGTGGCGCAGGTTTCCAGCCCCAGTGCCTTGACTGCGGCGACCATTTCAGTGACTTGCTTCAAGTCTTTTTCTTTCGGCCCGCGCCAGGCCGCGCCCATGCAAAAGCGCGATGCGCCCTTGTCTTTGGCGGCTTGTGCGGCGGCGATCACTTCTGCAATCGGCAGCAAGGCTTCGCGCTCGGCTTCGCCATAGCGCGACGACTGCGAGCAATAACCACAATCTTCCGAACAGCCGCCAGTCTTGATCGAGAGCAGGGTAGAACGCTGCACTGCATTGGCCACATGGTGCTGGCGATGCACTTCTTGTGCGCGAAACATCAGGTCGTTAAAGGGCAGCGCAAACAGGGCTTCGATGGCTTTGATGCTCCAGCGTAAAGCGGGCGCAGCTGAAGATACGGACTTGTTAATGGTTTCGATTTCGTTGGTAGCAAGAGCAGTCATTGCGGTGGACTCGATAGAATGCAAGGGAAGGCACGCATCTTGGTGGAAGGAGCAACGCTTGTCAATCAAAAATCGGGCAGTAAACGCAGTCAAGACAGTCCTGAAGGCCACCATGGCAGCGCTGCTGCCGCGCGATTGTTTGCTGTGCGGCGCAGCCAGCAATGATGCCGTGCTGTGCCCCGATTGCAATGACCATCTGCCAAGCCTGACCACGCAACGCTGCCCGCAATGCGCTTTGCCCACGCCTAGCGCCGAACGCTGCGGCGCGTGTCTTAAGCAAGCCCCGTATTTCGACGCCACCAACGCCATCTGGCAATATGACTTTCCGATTGACCGGATGATTCAGTCGCTCAAGTATTCACGCCGTCTTGCCAGCGCCGACTTTTTCAGTGCCAAGTTGGCGCGGTTGGCGGTGCCGCTGGTTACGTCACCTGACTTTATCCTGGCCGTGCCCCTGTCAGCCCAGCGATTGAAGCAGCGCGGCTTTAATCAATCCATAGAAATTGCTCGTCCGCTGGCGCGGCAACTCGGTGTCCCACTTGAACTGAAAAACATCCACCGCCAGCGCGACACCACACCGCAAACCAGCCTGCCGTGGAAAGAGCGCGCAAAAAACATTCGCCACGCGTTTGAATGCCGCATTGATCTCACCGGCAAAACCGTGTTGGTGGTGGATGACGTGATGACCACCGGCGCCACGCTGAATGAACTGGCCCGCACCCTCAAAGCCTACGGCGCAGTGCGCGTGGAAAACTACGTACTGGCGCGGGCGTTGAAGCACGGTTGAGGAGTGCATGAGATATAGTGCTCATCGGATTCAGCAAGGTTTATGCGGCGCGGATGTTGTAATTTTTGGCCTATGGCTTCTCGCACATCGGATTGATGTATGGTAGATTTTTCGGAGACATCTATGGAGAAGTCGTGGAAAAACGCTATTAAAAAAGTGCTCGCAGAGTCATCTGCTCCACTGCACTACACGGAAATTTCCGAACAAATTTTATCTCGTGGTTACTACGAAACTGACGGCGCAACCCCTGCGGCAACAGTAAGTGCGCAACTGACATCGTCAATAAAGCATGATGGCGAAAAGTCACCATTTATACGTGTCGGCAAAGGCATATTTGCGCTCAAGAATTCACCAGTAGCCGCAACTGTTCTTGATTCACCCCCAACATTAAAACAAAAGACACAGGAAAAACTCGCTGAAATAGATGTGGAGTCATCTGACTCAATTATTCACTCCTTCGGTATGTATTGGCAGCGTGATCTTGTTGTGTGGCGTAATGACACAAAAATGTATGGAAAACAACAGGCACTTTCCAAGCCGGTTGATTTTGGCAAACAGAAAGGTATCTACATACTTTACGACCACCATACCGTGGTGTATGTAGGCCGTACTATTGACCGCCCACTGGGTAAACGTCTTTTTGAGCATACTGTTGATCGTCTGGGTAGTCGCTGGAATCGGTTTTCATGGTTTGGTTTGCTTGACGTAACCCAAGCGGGTGATCTCAGGGAAACTGTCCTTAATACTTCACTTGCGGCTCTTGTCGCAACATTGGAGGCCCTTCTCATAGAAGCACTTGAACCACCGCAGAATAGAAAACGCGGCGATGATTTTTCCGCCATTGAGTACATCCAGGATATTGATCCAGAGCTTAAGGAGCGCGAAATACAAAATACGCTTCGGTCTATTGAGCAAAAAATGCGCGGTGGTTCGTGAAGTCCCGGATGCACTATGCCTAATTTCCTTAAAAGTCGGCGGTAGTGATACGGCGTCAAATCGTCTTGCGGTCCGCGTAACTTGTTATGCCTTGCTAATGGTGGTGTCGTCGGTTATCGTAATCGTCCGCAACACCCCTTCACCGTAATGTAAAGGAGACATCATGAGCGTTGCAAAAGTGATTGAAATTACATCAAGCAGCAAAAAGAGTTTTGAAGATGCCGTCTCTTCCGGCATTGCGCGGGCGTCCGAGACGATTGCTGATATTCAGGGTGCTTGGGTAAAAGATCAAAAAGTCGTGGTGAGCAAAGGCAAGGTGACAGAATACCGTGTGACCATGAAAGTCACCTTTGTTTTGGCTGGTGTCAAAGCTGCTGCAAGCGCCAGGAAAAAATAAAGGGCAGGAGGCCGCAGTTTTTTGATGATTTTGCAGGCTGAAAAGACTTGATTTTCAGTCCGCAAAATTTTTCTCGATAAAACAATATTTCTGCGTAGGAGACAAAATGAAATCACGTTCCGTCCTATTTTTAGCCGCTTCTACCTTGTGTTTTTCTTTGGCGGCACACGCAGATATCACTGTGCCCATGAACAAGGTGGATGAGCAGGGTGTTAGCGCGCAGGTGGGTCAGGTAGTTATTAGCGCATCACCCTATGGCGTGGTGTTTAGCCCGTCGTTGGCGGGGTTGCCGCCGGGTGTGCATGGGTTTCATGTGCATGAAAATCCCAATTGCGGGCCCAAGGACAAGGACGGGAAAATGGTGCCGGCATTAGCAGCAGGCGGGCATTATGATCCGGCGGCTAGCAAACACCATGGCTTGCCGTGGGGTGATGGGCATTTGGGTGATTTGCCTGCGCTTTATGTTGATGCTCAGGGCAATGCCACCACGCCTGTGCTGGCGCCTAGGCTCAAGTTGGCCGATGTGACGAGTCGCTCTTTGATGATTCATGCGGGGGGCGATAACCATGCAGATCATCCAGCGCCTCTGGGCGGTGGGGGTGCTCGCTTGTTCTGTGGCGTGATTCAATAATAAAAACTCAGCAAAAACCAGCGAATAACTGGTAAACGCAGCATTTACGCGTTTTGCGCACGCTATCTGCCGGGGTAGCCGGTTTGCTGCACTAGCGTAACGCCCCCAGTTTGGTCGATAATAGCGGGCTTTCAGGAAGGCACAGTGCCTTCCTCTCTTTTTGCGATGACTACTATCATGCCGTCTGCCGCTGTGTCTACCTCTGTGTCCGCATCTGCTTCACCCCTTTCTAATGCGATTCGTGCGCTGGCGATGGATGCCGTGCAAAAGGCGAATTCCGGTCATCCGGGCGCGCCCATGGGCATGGCGGATATTGCCGAGGTGCTCTGGCGGCGTCATTTGCGCCACAATCCGGCGAATCCGCACTGGCCAGGCCGCGACCGGTTTGTGTTGTCCAATGGACATGCCTCCATGCTGCTGTATTCCCTGCTGCATCTCACGGGGTATAACGTCTCGCTGGATGATCTGAAGCAGTTTCGCCAGTTGCACAGCAAAACGCCCGGCCACCCGGAATTTGGTTACACGCCCGGCGTGGAAACGACCACTGGGCCGCTAGGCCAAGGCATTGCCAATGCGGTGGGCATGGCACTCGCTGAAAAGCTGTTGGCGAATGAATTTAATCGCCCCGGCCACGAGATTGTTAATCATCACACCTATGTTTTTCTGGGTGACGGTTGCCTCATGGAAGGCATTTCGCATGAAGTGTGTTCGTTGGCGGGTACGTGGGGCTTATCCAAGCTGATTGTGTTCTGGGACGACAACGGTATTTCCATCGATGGTCATGTGGACGGCTGGTTTACCGAAAACATCCCCGAGCGTTTTAAGGCTTACGGCTGGCAGGTGATCAGCAGTGTCGACGGGCATAACTCAGAGGCCATTCATGCGGCTATAGGTCAGGCTCAGGCGGATACTCAGCGGCCAACATTGATCTGCTGCAAAACGGTGATTGGCAAAGGCGCGCCCAACAAGCAAGGTGGTCATGACGTGCACGGCGCGCCGCTGGGCGATGCGGAAATTGCTGCTGCTCGCGCTGCCTTGGGCTGGCCGCATGCACCGTTTGAAATTCCGGCGGATATTTACGCAGCATGGGATGCCAAAAAAACTGGCGCAGCAGTTGAAGCTGACTGGCAGCAAGGGTTTGATGCCTACACCAAGGCACATCCTGAGTTAGCGACTGAATTTACCCGCCGCATGGCCGGTGATTTACCCGCTGATTGGGAAACCCATGTAGCGGCTGTGCTGGAAAAACTCAACGACAAAGCCGAAACCATCGCTACGCGCAAGGCCTCGCAAAACAGCATCGAAGCCTTTGCGCCCAAGTTGCCGGAACTGCTTGGTGGCTCAGCGGACTTGACAGGATCGAATCTCACCAACTGGTCAGGTTCCAAGGCGGTAACGCGCGAAGGGCGAGGTAATTACATTCACTATGGCGTGCGCGAGTTTGGCATGGCCGCGATTGTGAATGGCTTGACGTTGCACGGTGGCTTTATTCCCTATGGCGGCACATTTTTGATGTTCTCGGAATACGCGCGCAATGCCCTGCGCATGGCAGCGCTGATGAAGCAGCGGTCGATTTTTGTTTTCACCCATGATTCAATCGGCCTGGGCGAAGATGGCCCGACGCACCAGCCAGTGGAACAGTTGGCGACTTTGCGCTTGATTCCGCACATGGAAACCTGGCGCCCTTGCGATACGGTTGAATCGGCTATTGCCTGGGCGTGTGCCATCGAGCGGCGGGATGGCCCGACTTGTCTGGCGTTTTCAAGACAGAATTTGCCGTTTGTTAAACGTAGCACGGCGACACAGGCGGCTATTCGGCGTGGCGGGTATGTCTTGTCCGAGGCGTCTGGCCCGCTAAAAGCCGTATTGATTGCGACGGGATCGGAGGTTGATCTGGCGCTAAAAGCACAAGCGCAACTGGCCACAGAGGGCATTTTGGTGCGTGTGGTTTCCATGCCGTGCACGAATCGCTTCGATCAGCAGGACATCGCTTACCGCGCCAGCGTGTTGCCACAAGGTGTTGTGCGCGTGGCGATTGAAGCCGGGGTGACGGGTGGCTGGTATAAATATGTTGGGCTGGAAGGCGCGGTCGTTGGTTTGGACCGCTTTGGTGAGTCGGCACCTGCCGGTGCGTTGTTCAAGGAGTTTGGCTTTACCGCAGAGCATATAGTGTCTACGGTAAAAGGTCTTATCTAGTTTTTTATTTCAGGAGTTTTGACATGACGATCAAGGTTGGCATCAACGGGTTTGGCCGTATCGGCCGCATGGTGTTCCGCGCTGCGGTACAAAATTTTTCCGATATCGAAATCGTCGGTATCAATGACCTGCTCGAGCCGGATTATCTGGCCTACATGCTGAAATACGATTCGGTGCATGGCCGCTTCAAGGGCGAGATTTCGGTCGAAGGCAACACCTTGATCGTGAATGGCAAGAAAATTCGCCTGACAGCAGTCAAAGACCCCGCTGAACTGAAATGGAATGAGGTCAATGCCGATGTAGTGATTGAATCCACCGGGCTTTTCCTGACCAAGGAAACGGCCGCCAAGCACATCGCAGCGGGCGCGAAAAAAGTCATCATGTCTGCGCCTTCGAAAGACGACACACCGATGTTTGTGTTTGGCGTGAATGACACAACCTACGCTGGGCAAACCATTATTTCCAATGCCTCCTGCACCACGAATTGCTTGGCTCCGGTAGCCAAGGTGTTGAACGATATTTGGGGCATCAAGCGCGGCCTGATGACCACCGTGCATGCCGCCACCGCCACGCAGAAAACCGTGGATGGCCCGTCCAACAAGGATTGGCGCGGTGGGCGCGGGATTTTGGAAAACATTATTCCTTCGTCAACCGGCGCTGCCAAAGCGGTTGGCGTGGTGATTCCTGAATTGAACAAGAAGCTTACGGGCATGTCGTTCCGTGTGCCAACTTCCGATGTTTCCGTGGTTGACCTCACGGTAGAGTTGAACAAGGAAGCCACTTATGCCGAGATTTGCGCAGCGATGAAGGCGGCCTCGGAAGGCGCCATGAAAGGCGTGCTGGGCTACACCGAAGAGAAAGTGGTTTCTACCGACTTTCGCGACGAGACCTGCACTTCGGTGTTCGATGCTGAAGCTGGCATTGCGCTGGACAGCACTTTCGTCAAGATCGTCGCCTGGTACGACAACGAGTGGGGCTATTCGAACAAAGTGCTGGAAATGACGCGCGTGATTGGCAAATAAATCGTACGCAAAAAGTCGGCGCTGGTGATACGGCGGTGCAGGGCAGAGGATAAGCAATGAACTTCAAAAAACTGACAGATCTGAATGTTTCAGCCAAGCGCGTATTCATCCGTGCCGACCTGAATGTGCCGCAGGATGAGCATGGCGCGATTACCGATGACACGCGCATTCGTGCGGCGTTGCCGGGTATTCGCTATGCGCTGGCAGGTGGTGCGGCGGTGATGGTGACCTCGCATCTTGGCCGTCCGACAGAAGGCGAATTCAAGGCCGAAGACTCGCTCGCCCCCATCGCCGCACGCCTGGCCGAATTGCTCGGTCGCCCGGTACCCCTGGTGCAAAACTGGGTGGATGGCGTGATCGTTGCGCCGGGTGATGTCGTGCTGCTGGAAAATTGCCGAATGAACAAGGGCGAGAAAAAGAATGATGATGCGCTGGCGCAAAAACTGGCCAAGCTGTGCGATATCTGGGTGCATGATGCCTTTGGCACCGCGCACCGCGCAGAAGCCACGACCTATGGCATGGGCAAATATGCGCCAGTGGCTTGTGCTGGGCCGTGTCTTGCGGCTGAACTTGAGGCGTTGACCCTGGCGTTGGCTAAACCAGCGCATCCGCTGGTGGCGATTGTTGCGGGTTCCAAGGTGTCAACCAAGCTGACCGTGCTGGAATCGCTGGCAGACAAGGTGGATCAGTTGATTGTGGGGGGCGGTATCGCCAATACATTTTTATTGGCAGCAGGCAAGAAAATCGGCAAATCACTCGCCGAGCCCGATCTGGTTGAAGCCGCACGCCGGGTAATGCAAAAAGTACGCGTGCCCTTGCCGGCGGAAGTTGTCTGCGCCAAGGAATTTTCAGCCACGGCGGTGGCAACGGTCAAAAGCGTTGATGACGTTGCGGACGACGACATGATTCTGGATATTGGCCCGCTGGCGGCGCAAGAGCTATCCAAAATTGTGGCGCAGGCAGGCACGATTGTCTGGAACGGCCCGGTTGGCGTGTTTGAAATCGAACAGTTTTCGGGTGGCACTAAAACGTTAGCGCATGCAATTGCCGACTCCAGGGCTTTTTCATTGGCGGGTGGTGGCGACACCATTGCAGCGATCAATAAATTTGGCACCCAGGTGAGTTACATCTCGACCGCAGGTGGCGCTTTTCTGGAGTTTCTTGAGGGTAAGAAACTGCCAGCGGTTGAAATTCTTGAGCAACGCGCTAACAATTAACCGTTAATCGAAACCTTTGCCATGCAGCGTGCAACCAAAATCGTAGCGACTCTCGGCCCTGCATCTAGCAGCGCAGAGCGGCTGGCTGAATTGGTGGCAGCAGGCGTGGATGTGGTGCGGCTGAATTTTTCGCATGGCACGGCCGATGACCATCGGCAGCGCGTAGAAACCTTACGTGTAGCGGCGCATCACGCGGGGCGCACGGTTGGCGTGATGGCTGATTTGCAGGGGCCAAAAATCCGCATCGGCAAGTTTGCTGCCGGTCCAGTAGCGATCAAGGCGGGCCAGCATTTCATTCTGGATGCTGCGTGCACTTTGGGCGATGCGACGCGTGTGGGTCTGGATTATCCGGAACTGGTGGATGATGTGGTGGCGGGCGATGTGCTGTTGTTGGATGATGGTCGCACGGTGTTTGATGTAGAGCGTATTGCTGGCAGCGAAATCCATTGCCGCAACCGGCACGATGGTGAGCTGTCGAACAACAAGGGCATCAACAAGCAGGGTGGCGGGTTATCCGCCCCGGCGTTGACGTTGAAGGATATGGCGGACATCAAAACGGCCGCCGCGCTGAATGTGGATTTTGTTGCTGTGTCTTTTCCCAAGACCGGGGCCGACATGCGGCAGACGCGGCAGTTGCTGCGCGAGGCAGGGTCAGATGCGCTGGTCATCGCAAAAATCGAGCGCGTTGAGGCGATCGATAATCTGCAGGATATTTTGCATGCTACGGATGGCGTCATGGTGGCGCGGGGTGATCTGGCTGTTGAAGTGGGCGATGCGGCAGTGCCTGCTTTGCAAAAGCGCATTATTCGCATGGCGCGTGAAGCAAATCGTTTTGTTATTACTGCTACGCAAATGATGGAGTCGATGATCTCCAGCCCGGTGCCGACCCGCGCTGAAGTGTCCGATGTGGCGAATGCGGTGCTGGATGGCACGGATGCCGTGATGTTGTCTGCTGAAACGGCTTCTGGTGCCTATCCGGTGGCTGCAGTAGAGGCCATGGTACGGGTATGTGTGGCGGCTGAAAGCTCACACGAAGTGAAAGTGGATGCCCACTTTTTAGATCGCACGTTTACCCGTATCGATCAATCCATTGCCATGGCGGCCTTGTTTACCGCAGTGCACATGAAAGTCAAAGCGATTGCCGCGTTGACCGATTCCGGCTCTACTGCCTTGTGGATGAGTCGCATTAATTCAGGTGTGCCGATCTATGCGTTGACGCCACGCAGTCGCACACGTTACCGCGTGAGTATTTTCCGCGATGTATTTCCGGTGATTACCAATTTTGTGGCGCATGATCGGGATGAGTTACTCTGGCAGGCTGAAGAAACCTTGCTTGCGGCGGGTGCGGTAGAAGAGGGCGATTTGATTGTCCTCACCATAGGCGAGCCGATCGGCCTGGCCGGCGGCACGAATACGTTAAAACTGGTCAAGGTGGGCGAACATCGACGGCCAGAGGTTTGATTTTTTTTAAAGGAGATAGCAATGGCTCTTGTATCAATGCGTCAGTTACTCGATCATGCGGCAGAAAATGGTTATGGCCTGCCTGCCTTTAATGTAAATAATCTGGAACAGGTGCAAGCCATCATGGAGGCGGCAGCCGAGACCAATAGCCCCGTCATCATGCAGGGCTCAGCCGGGGCGCGTAAGTATGCCGGTGAAGCGTATTTGCGACATTTGATTGAAGCGGCGGTGGAAGCCAACCCGGATATTCCCGTGGTGATGCATCAGGATCATGGCGCGAGCCCTGCCATTTGCATTCAGGCCATGCGCATGAATTTTTCTAGCGTGATGATGGATGGCTCGTTAAAAGAAGATGCCAAAACGCCCGCCTCGTTTGATTACAACGTTGATGTCACCCGCCGCGTGGTTGAAATGGCGCATGCGGTTGGGGTTTCGGTGGAGGGCGAGCTCGGCTGCCTGGGTTCGCTGGAAACCGGCATGGGTGAAAAAGAAGATGGCCATGGCGCTGAAGGGGTACTTTCTCACGATCAGTTGCTGACGGATGCGAATGAGGCGGCCGATTTCGTCAAGGCCACGGGCGTGGATGCGCTGGCAATTGCCATTGGGACATCCCACGGCGCATATAAATTCACTCGTCCGCCCACCGGCGCTGTGTTGCGTATCGACCGCATCAAGGAAATC
>JAUSMB010000028.1 GCA_030645365.1 Rugosibacter sp. | reverse complement strand
GCCTGTTCGCCTCCACCTTCACACGCAGCCAGATCGCGGCGATGTTCTTTGCCATGATCGGCTCCATGCTGCCGGCCATCCAGTTTGCCGGCATGATCAACCCCGTCTCGTCACTCGAAGGCATCGGCCGGCTGATCGGCGATGTTTACCCGGCCACGTACTACATCACCATCAGCCGCGGTGTGTTCAACAAGGCCCTGGGGATGGCGGACCTGCACACCACCTTCACGCCGATGGTTCTGGCGGCCCTGTTCATACTCGGCTTGTCTATCGCCTTGCTGAGAAAGCAAGAGCAATGAACAGGGCCGGAGCATTCAATATTTATCGCCTGGGCATCAAGGAGTTGTGGAGCCTGCTGCGCGATCCGATCATGCTGGTGTTGATTGTCTATAGCTTCTCTTTTCAGGTCTATGTCGCCGCCACCGCAATCCCCGAAGGGCTGAGCAAAGTGCCCATCGCGGTGGTTGATGAAGACGCTTCGCCGCTGTCGGCGCGCATCATCACGGCCCTCCATCCACCCCAATTCATGCCCCCCAGGCAGGTGACCCTGTCCGAGGTTGATGCCGGGCTGGATGCGGGGCTGTACACCTTTTCACTCAATATCCCGCCCAACTTCCAGCGTGACGTGCTGGCCGGACGCACACCTGCCCTCCAGCTCAACGTGGATGCCACGCGCATGAACCAGGCCTTTACCGGCAGCGGCTACATCCAGCAGATCGTGATGGGTGAAATCAACGAATTCGTCCAGCGCTATCGCGGCAGTTCCACTCCCCCGGTGGATATCGCAATACGCATGCGCTTCAACCCGGCCTTGACGCAGGCCTGGTTCGGCTCGCTGATGGAGATCATCAACAACGTCACCATGCTGTCCATCGTGCTGGCCGGGGCTGCACTGATCCGCGAACGCGAACATGGCACCATCGAACACCTGCTGGTGATGCCCGTCACCCCCGCCGAGATCATGCTCGGCAAAATCTGGTCGATGGGCCTGGTGGTTTTGCTGGCCACGGCGTTTTCGCTGCAATTCATGGTTCAGGGGATATTGAAGGTGCCCATCGAAGGCTCGGTGATGCTGTTTCTCGCGGTGGCCACCCTGCATCTGTTTGTCACCACCTCGATGGGCATTTTCATGGCGACGCTGGCGCGCAATATGCCGCAGTTCGGACTGCTCATTATGTTGGTATTGCTGCCGATGCAGATGCTTTCCGGTGGTACTACGCCACGCGAGAGCATGCCGGTGCTGGCGCAAAACCTGATGGAGCTCGCGCCCACCACGCATTTCGTCGCCGCCGCCCAGGCCATCCTCTACCGCGGCGCGGGGTTCGACGTGATCTGGCCTCAGGTGCTGGCGCTAATCATCATCGGTGTGGTGTTTTTCACCGCCGCCCTGGCGCATTTCCGCAAGAGCATCAGCCAGATGGCTTGAGGCTCCGCCCGCACAAGCAAGATACGGCTTCAGGTTTTCTGCAGCAGCGCATAAAAAAATCCATCATGCGCTGCATTGGGCAGGAGTTGCAGATGAGGTGCACCCGCTATCGTCAGGCGCAGGGCATCGGCATGACGGCCGATAAACGCAGCCACTTGCGCTTCATTTTCAGCAGCAAACAAGGAACATGTGGCATAGAGCATTTTGCCACCGCTTGCCAGCGTGCGCCAGATGGCGTCAAGAATACGGATTTGTGTGGCAGTGAAACGGTCAATATCGCTGACGCGGCGCAGCCACTTGGCGTCCGGATGGCGGCGCACAACACCCGAGGCCGTACAAGGAACATCAGCCAGGATGCGATCAAATGGCTGGCCATCCCACCAAGTGGCGGGCAGACCAGCGTCGCCTGTGCGCACGCGAACATGATTTGAGCACAGGCCGAGGCGGACGAAGTTTTCAGTGATTCGTGCGGCGCGTGCGGGATCCGCATCCAGTGCGAGCAGGTGCAAACCCGCCGCTTCAGGCAAGCGCTCAAGCAAATGTGCCGCCTTGCCACCAGGTGCTGCGCAGGCATCCAGCACGCGCTGGCCGGGATGCACATCCAGCAGTAGCGCCGCCCGCTGGGCACCGGCATCTTGCACCGAGCACAAGCCCTCGCGAAAACCGGGAATTTGTTCTATCGGCACGGGTTTGTCGAGTCGCCATGCCGCCTCGCCTACGGCATGTGCGGTTAATCCGGCGGCCGTGAGTTGTGCTGAAAAGTCGGCGCTGGTGATACGGCGCAGATTGACTCGCAAGGTCATGGGAGGATGCGTATTGCTGGCTGCAAGAATGGTTTGCCAGTGGTGCGGATGATCTTTTTTCAGTCGCGTGATCCACCAGGCCGGATGCTGATAGTGCGATACAGGGTTTGCTTTAGCGCGCGCTAACAACTCGTCTTGACGGCGCAAAAAATTACGCAGCACGCCATTCACCAAACCTTTGAAATTGCCTGCGGCCAAATGTGATGCGGCAGTGACAGCTTGATCCACAATCGCGTAAGCGTGTTCCGGACGAGTTTCCAGCCGGTTGAGTGTGACCAGCAACAAGCAGCGCACGTGTATATCGGTCAAGGGTTTGGCCATCAGTTGCGCGAGCAGAAAATCACCCCGACCGAAACTGCGCAAAGTGGAATAGGCCAAATCCATCACCGCCGCGCGCAAGGGGCCGGTGGGTGGTGTGGCGGAGAGTGCGGTTTCGGCCAGCGCAGCATCCAGCGTACGGCCGGAAATGACAGCGGCCAGGAGGTCAGTCGCGCCAAGCAGAGCGGCTGCAAGCGGCGCGGAGCGAGAAGGTTGATCAGTCATGACGGCAGTCTACCGTGGCAGGCTGCCGTCGTGGTTTTCTTTGCGTTAGGGAAACCTTGCACCCATACTCAAAGAGGTCGCCATGATGACAGTGCTACAACACCAGGGCATGCAAGCGCGCAACCCGTTCTTCGGTGCTGGGATGGGTTGAAAACAGGCCACGCAAGCCGCCGCCGGAGAGCGGATTCATGATCATCATCTGCGCGGTTTCAGGATGCGCATCCGCTGTTTCCATCGGGATGCCACGCGCATAAGCATCAATCTTCGTCAGCGCATCGGCGAGCGCTCGCGGATCACCGGAGATCTCCGCACCGCCACGGTCGGCCTCGAATTCACGGGCGCGTGAAATCGCCATCTGGATCAGGCTGGCGGCCAAGGGCGCGAGGATCATGACCAAAATGCCCACCAGCGGATTGGTTGATCGCCCCGAAGAATCCCGCCCGCCAAAGAACATCGCAAAATTGGCCAGCATCGAAATCGCACCAGCCATCGTGGCACTGATCGTCGAAATCAGGATATCGCGGTGCTTCACATGCGCCAGCTCGTGCGCCATCACGCCACGCAACTCGCGCGCCGAGAGCATCTTGACGATGCCCGTGGTGGCCGCAACGGCGGCGTGCTCAGGGTTGCGCCCCGTGGCAAAAGCGTTTGGCTGCGCCTCGTCTATCAGATAGACGCGAGGCATGGGCAATGATGCGCGTGCGGCAAGCTCCTTGACCATGTTGTACAGATAAGGCGAGCTGGCTTCATCAACTTCCTGCGCGTTATACATGCGCAGCACCATTTTGTCGGAGAACCAGTAAGAAAAAACATTCATCCCCCCGCCCACCAGCAGGGCCAGCAGCATCCCATTGGCACCGCCCAAGCTAGCGCCAATGGCTCCGAACAAGGCCATGATTCCTGCCATCAAAATCGATGTTTTTAACCAGTTACCGAACATGTAATGCTCCTTTAGTCAAAGGGGTTGCCGCTTGGCATGCGATCCATGCGCACTCACGCTCATGCAGACATGACGAATGCGGATTGTACTGTTCGACATTAGATTGGTGTGGGCAAAAAAAATTCAACCTTCAGCACATTATATTTTTGCGCTACATTAGCATTACCATTGAATCGCAGAAGGTGAAAAATTATAGTCTGCGTGCAGGGGGAGCCCTATTTTTTAACTATTACAACCTCAAGGAGGATCGTCTGATGTCTATCATTTTTCAATCGTTGGGCCGGACAGTAATTGCCGGTATCGTGATACTCGCACTCCTGCTGTTTTTTGCAGGCAACGGGTTAACCAACGGCGTTGCACACACCATCGGCTTGCGCTGGCTGCATGTAGGCTGTGGCGTGATGTGGATTGGCTTGCTGTGGTATTTCAACTTCGTGCAAATCCCGTCCATGCCCAAAATTCCGGACGAGCAAAAGCCCGCCATCAGTAAAGTCATCGCCCCTGCCGCCCTGTTCTGGTTCCGCTGGTCTGCATTGGCCACTGTCGTGACTGGTCTGCTGGTTGCCTTGAATGCGAATTACCTGATGCAGGCCTTGATGCTGATTGATCCGGCACGCACGATCGGCATTGGCATGTGGTTGGCGCTGGTGATGGCGTTCAACGTCTGGTTCATCATCTGGCCAAACCAGAAAAAAGCGTTGGGCATTGTGGTAGTCGAAGCCGCTGAAAAAGCCAAGGCAGCCCGCATGGCCATGCTGACCTCACGCTTTAACACCATGCTCTCAATTGCCATGTTGTATTGCATGGTCGCCCAGCAAAACGGCGGTTTGTAAAACATCTGCATCGGTATGACAAAGGGCGCGGAATTTTCCGCGCCCTTTGTCCATAGAATAGAGGGCATTCATCCTTTTGAAAATAGGGATGGAAGCTTTTTGGGTGAGTTGATACGCCAAATTCCGCTGCAAGGAATTTCACCGATAGGATTGTTTGCCTTGATTCACTTTCAACGCAAGAACGAGAGCTTGGCTTGATACTTATTGCCTGCTAAACTCTGACCAGTCTAGTCAGAGTTTAGGGGATTATTATGCACGCATGGCAAATGCAAGAAGCAAAAGCGCGTCTGTCCGAGGTGGTCAAACTTGCCGAAAGCGAGGGGCCGCAAGACATTACGCTGCACGGGCGGTCAGTAGCCGTTGTGCTGTCAAGGGCAGCTTTTGAACACCTCTCGGGCAGCGGCCATTCGCTCGTGGATTTCATGCGCCGATCGCCGCTTTACGGACTCGAAGAAATCGAGTTCGAGCGCGACAAAAGTGCCGCGCGCGAGGTGACGCTTTGAGTTATCTGCTCGACATCAACGTGCTCTCGGAACTGCGCCGCAAAGCGCCCAACGCGGGTGTGGTAGCGTGGTTTGCCCGGCGTCCGGCATCCACCTTGTTTCTCAGTGTGTTGACTCTGGGCGAATTGCGTAAGGGAGTCGAAGGGTTGGCAGACGCAGACCGTCGGACTGCACTGCTTGACTGGCTCGAAGCGGAATTGCCGATCTTCTTCACCGGCCGGATTCTCCCGGTCGATGCACACGTGGCCGACCGCTGGGGGCGCTTGGTGGCAACAGCAAGACGCCCGCTGCCAGCCATTGACAGCCTATTGGCGGCGACTGCCACACATCACGGCTTGAGCCTGGTCACCCGCAACGTGCGCGACTTCGCCGATCTTGGGCTGGATGTCATCAACCCGTGGAGCGAATAAGGGAGCTGCGACGTATTGAGCGGATTTCCCCTTGTGTGCAATGGCGGGCGATTCAAAAAGTCGGCGCTGGTGAGACGGTGGCCTGGCTACTATTTATACGGGTATGCCCACGCTGGACAGATTGGCACAACGTGCGCAGATTCCATGTCAGCACGGACCACGCGGTGCTTGCTCTGCACGATCGTCAGATCGTCTTCGAGAACTTTTTTATCACCCAAATGCAGAACTTCAAAAACGAAAAGCGCGGCGCTGGCCGGGCTTTGGGATGAAGAAATTTCAGTTGAAAAGGGGTTTTCTACAGCTTCAACGTTTGAGTTAACCGGCAGGCAATAAGGCCGAAAATAGGCGAAGCCGCCGGCCTTGTTGACTGTCCGTGTTGAACGAGGGGTTAGGCGTCTCCGTCACGGCACCACAGATTGAGTTGACCAACTCAGAGTCTCGGTGTTGAAGTGATGCGTAGTGTGCTGTGCAAAGTCATCTTCACCGACCGAGTAAAAGGCAATGCGGCGCACAGTTTGGAATCTAAATCCAATAAACGACGTTGGCATGAGCTGCTCCGCACTTTCGCTCAGTGCCCGTCTCGCTTCATTGAGCGTTGGGGGTGATCTCAAGGCCTGACCTGAGATGGGCCCGAAGACCAAGTAGCTGCGCCTGAAAGCTGCTTCGAGCGAGAGCCAGTCGCGAGAAAGATCAGTTGAGGTGAGTTCTGCGACTTCACCCTCAAGTGAGACAGATCGAAGCGATCTCTGGAAGGCAAAGGTAAGTGATGCGTGCGCGTTGTCTCGAAGGTCGAGAACTTTGCGGGAGCCTGGGGTTGTGTGAAATCTTGGGAACCCTTGTTCATCGAAATGAACTCCGAGCATACGAGTTCGTGATTCACCTGAGGCGCTCACTGTGCCAAGTACTGCGCCATTGGCGAAAGCGACGCCGTTCTGGCGTTCTTCCTCGATCCAGCGCCTGAGAAGTTGAAGAGGTGACATGAGAAGTGGCTCGTTGAGACGCTTAACGTGCGAATTCAGCGGACGGCAAAAAGCGCAGTTTTTTGACGGTCCGCTGGAATGAATGGTTGGGCGGCACTTGGCAAGCAACCACGTCACTTTTTTCGGCTCGAAAATATTTCATTTGCAATTGGCGTGTATTCAATATTTCGAATGTGACCCATATCTTCGCCGTCATCATCATTTGCAGCCAAGAGGCTTCCTGCATGACTTGACCAGCGGTTTTGAACAACGACATATGTGACCTTTCCGGACTTCCCACTTAGCATCAGTCGCTCCTTTGATTTGCCTAGGCGGTCGGAATGAACTTTGCCCACATGTTTGGTGTCAAGTGATTCCGATTGTGTCGCGTCGTACAGCAATATGTCCTTGTAGGTTGCCACCACCCGAAATTCAGAGGATGCCTGATTTGTTGGCGCGTTGCCTTCTACACAGAAACCCAAGGCTCCTCCCGAATTTTTGGTGAACCGGACATGTCGCCCCTCGTTCGCCACAAGCTCACGGTATTGCAGCCCACTGAGCTCCACAACGTCAAGAGCGCGCTTCTTGGCAACTTCTCTAGAGATGCTTCCTCTTTTCTGAAGGTCAGAGACAAAATCGAGGAAATTCGATTCGTTACTCAAATACATATACTGATCGATCACTTTGCGATCCGTATAGTCTTGTTGAGCAATTCTGATTAGCTTTCCCGTAAATTTGTATCTCTGCCCGAGAATCACTGTTCGTTGCTCAAAATCTTTCATGGCAACATTCATCTCTGCGGTCAAATAGCAGTCTCCAACCTTAATCCCTCTCTTGGCGTCATACGTTCCTGGGGTGCAGACTGATTCTGCGTGGACTGAATTGGTAAGCAGTGCGAATGCAATTGTGGCCAAGTATTTCATTTCTTGTGTGCTCGGTGGAATGGGATTTGTGACGCCCAACGTTGGAATTCAGCCGACGGCAAAAAGCGCAGCTTTTTGACGGTCGGCTGGAATGACTTGTTATGCCGCAATTTAGCCACCAACCGGCGAGCAAATTTCGACCAAAGTTCCGTCTGGACATCGGACGTAGGAGACAACTTGCCCCCATGGCTTGGTCTCAGGCTCTTTTAACTCGGCGGCTCCGGCTGCCAGGGCTTTAGCGTGCACCTCGACAACAGACGGCGTAACCAACGCTATTTCGATGCCAAGAGGCTTGCTGGATTCACTTGCAGCGACAAAACCCGTAGGAAAGTTCGTATTCCCAAGCTCGTGCGATGCAAAGGCGAGCGTTGTTTCTCCCGTTTCAAGTTCGCCATAGTCGCCCGACTCATGCAAAAAACGGCGTGATAAGCCGAATGCACTTTCAAAGAACGACAACGATTCAGCGACGTTGGGAACGTAGATTATTGTGTAGCCGAGTTTCATGAGTCGTCCTGTTTGGAGGCCTGCAAAGCAAGCGATAGATATTGAGCCAACTTTTTGTCCTTGATCTGAGCGACAGACATCAACTTGACGTGCCGACGCCCCTTTCCCGTCCCTTCAAGAAACCCGAAAGTGTCAGTGATTTTTGCGCCGTTCCCGAATTCGACGGTTACGTGCGTTTTGTAGGCGAAGACCCCACCAAATTGAACTCCTGACCTAAACAGGATGCCGCCGTACTTAACCTCTTCCGAAGTTGTTTCAAAGGTCTTCTGTACCAAGGCTCGAACGGCCTCGACGATCTCATAGTTTTGTTCGCTCACAAGACGGATGTCTTCAAGCAGCGCCTGAACAGATTGATTTGTCATGTTGTGTCGAGTCCCTAGTCGGCTGCGTGCTTTGCGGCATAACGTAGAAGTCACCGGTGCTGCGCGGCTTTATCGCGCAGCGTCCGTGTGGACTGCAGGGTTAGAGGTCGTTCAGCAAATTTCGACAAGAATTCCATCCCGTTGTTTTGCGGCATTGGCCAGAAATCTCCGAATCTCTCCAACGACCGTCCAGAGGGTTTCAAGCTCAGCGGCTATCTCTTCCTGCGTTGATCCGACCTCCTGCCAGTAGTAAAGATCTGCATTCTTGACGCTCGTAGGGGTGTATCCACGTGAAAACTCCTCGAACGTCAGTGTTTCCAGGAAAGATGAAATGGCTTGAAGTTCTTCTGGGGCGAATAGTCGCGGCGGCCCATAGCCGTTATCACGACCGACCGGTGATCCGCCCGAGGCAAGAAACGCCTTGGGCTGAGTTCCTTCCCAAGCAGTTCCTGTGAATAGGAAGTGGAGGATATGCCAATACTTATCGACGTCGTATATGGCGGATTCAGAAACAGTCGCCAGCACGCGCGGGCGTGATGGTTTGCGAGGGGGTGTGCCAGAGCGCCGGGCTAGAAAGATACGTGAAAGGATGCGCAATAAGAACCCTGGTTTGGATTCCTCGGGAGAGTTCGGTGGATCAGGTAAGTCCAAGAGATCGCCCACACAGTCGGGGTCACGGCGAATTGCCTCGATTTGAGTCGGGGAAAGACGGACTATGGAAAGGAGCATACTCATAGAGACCTCTAACGTGAAGGTAAGGGGCTGCGCTTTAGCGCAGTCCCAGCCCGAAGGGCGAACTTGACCGCAGGGTTAGGGGTTTGCAAGCAACTTTGCATACAGAGCCTTTCGCTGTTGATCGGTATTGGCTGAATCGAAGCGAGGCAAAAGGCTAAAGCAGAATAGCCTTTCGTTCATCGTCATTCCATGAATACCACGGACTGCATCATCTCTAAACTCAGACCAAAGGCGATAGATTTCTTTGTGATCTGTGTCGTTGGCAATCCACGTATTGCCAATGTAGTGCTCGATCAAACTTTCTAATTCATGGACGTTTGAGTCGCTGTTTTTCCATTGAGCTAACAATTCGCACAACCTCAATACAACCGGATCGTTTGATGTATGCCTCATTGAGGTGACCAGTCCATCGAGGTCCATGATTACCCCTAACGTGGAAGTAAGGGGCTGCGCGCTTTTG
>JAUSMB010000023.1 GCA_030645365.1 Rugosibacter sp. | reverse complement strand
AATCTCACCATTGGCCCGCTGGTATGCGAGGCAATTCGTCCGGTTACTGATGCGGTGATTGACGTACATCTGATGGTCAAACCCGTGGATCGCCTGATTCCTGATTTTGCCAAGGCAGGCGCGAACGTGATTACCTTTCACCCCGAAGCGTCCGACCATATCGACCGCACGCTCACGCTCATCCGTGATTGCGGCTGCCAGGCCGGGCTGGTGTTCAACCCTGCCACGCCTTTGCAATACATGGATTACGTCATGGATAAACTCGACATCGTGCTCTTGTTGAGCGTGAATCCCGGCTTTGGCGGGCAGGCGTTTTTGCCCATCACACTCGACAAGTTGCGCGGCGTGCGGTGTCGTCTGGATATGTACAAGAAAAAAACCGGTCGCGACATTCTGCTGGAAGTGGATGGCGGCGTGAAGGTGGACAACATCGCCGACATCGCCCGTGCCGGGGCGGATACCTTCGTTGCTGGCTCCGCTGTATTCGGCGCAGGCAAGGATACTGACGCGCATCGCTACGATAGCGTCATCAGTGCCCTACGCACGCAACTGGCAGCGGTGTAAATGCCTGCCCCTCATTTGCGTACCCTAACCATCGACCTCGACGGCACGCTGCTCAACACCCTGCCCGATTTAGCCGCAGCAGCCAATGGCATGCTGCGCGAGCTGAGGCTGCCTCTACATACCGAAGCCACCGTCGCCACGTTTATCGGCCGGGGCGTGACAGATTTGGTCACGCGCTGCCTGCCTGCCGAGCAATCCGCCGACGCCACTTTTTTAGCCAATGCGCTACCCATTTTTCGCCGTCATTACATGGCAGAAAATGGCCGCCGAACCGTGCTCTACCCCGGTGTCATGGAAGGTTTGAATGCCTGGAAAAACGCAGGCATCCCCATGGCGGTGGTCACCAACAAAGCCGCAGCCTTTACCGAGCCTTTGCTCGCCGCCACAGGCTTGTCCGCGTTTTTCAGTCTCGTTTTATCAGGCGACAGCCTGCCCGAAAAGAAGCCGCACCCGCTGCCGCTATTGCATGCCTGCCAACATTTTGGCGTAGCGCCCGAAGACAATCTGCATATCGGGGATTCCAAACACGATGCAGAGGCCGCGCGTGCTGCCGGTTGCCGCGTGTGGCTTGTGCCTTATGGATACAACCCCGCAACCCCCGTGCAGGCGGTGGATTGCGATGCTATAGTCGCCACGCTGCTCGAAGCCGCCCAGCGCATGATCAAGGGCTGATTTTCCCTCTCATTCGCCGTCTTGCGAGCGCCGACTTTTCTCAGTCACCCCAGCGTATGAAAATGACCGTTTATCTTGTGGAGTACCCATGAAGCCTATCGACCAAAGCGAATTCGACCGCCTCGCCGCCGCAGGCTATCACCGCATTCCGCTGACGCTGGAAACTTTCGCCGATCTCGACACGCCACTGTCGCTGTATCTCAAGCTGGCCAACCAGCGCAACAGTTTCCTGCTTGAATCCGTTGTCGGTGGCGAGCGTTTCGGCCGCTATTCCTTCATTGGCCTGCCCGCGCGCACCTTGTTACGCGCCAACGCCTGGCGCACCGAAGTCGTCTGCGACGACAACGTGATCGAAACGGCTGACGGCAATCCGCTCGACTTCATCGCCGAGTACCAGACGCGTTACAAGGTATTTATCCCCGAAAACTTCCCGCGTTTCTGCGGCGGCCTGGCCGGTTACTTCGGCTACGACGCCGTGCGCTACATGGAGCACAAGCTGGCGCAGTTCGACAAGCCCGATGAAATTGGCATGCCCGACGTGTTGCTGCTGCAAACCGAAGAGCTGGCCGTCATCGACACGCTGGCCGGCAAAATCTATCTGATCGTGTATGCCGACAGCACAACGCCCAACGCCTACGCCGCAGCGCATGCGCGCCTCGATGCACTGGCAAGGCAATTGCGCGCGCCGGTAAATATTCCCGCCAGCGCACCGGTTGCCGCGACGCAGGTGATACGCGATTTTGCCAAGGCCGATTACCTGGCCGCCGTGCAAAAAGCCAAGGACTACATCGCCGCGGGCGACATGATGCAGGTGCAGATCGGCCAGCGCCTGAAAATGCCCTTTACCTGCCCGCCGCTCACGCTCTACCGCGCCTTGCGTTCGATCAATCCTTCGCCCTACATGTATTTTTATGACTTCGGCGACTTCCAGGTGGTCGGCGCTTCGCCCGAAATTCTGGTGCGCCAGGAAACGGCGCCTGATGGCAAAGGGGCTACCAACAAACGCATCACGATTCGCCCGCTGGCCGGCACCCGCCCGCGCGGCGCGACGCCGGAAGAAGACAAGGCGCATGCCGAAGAGTTGCTCGCCGACCCCAAAGAGCGTGCCGAGCACGTGATGCTGATCGACCTGGCGCGCAACGACATCGGCCGCATCGCGCAGACCGGCTCGGTGCAGGTCACAGATCAAATGGTCATCGAGCGCTATTCGCATGTCATGCACATCGTGTCGAATGTCGAAGGTGCGCTGCTGCCCGGCATGGATAACCTGGACGTACTCAAGGCCACCTTTCCTGCCGGCACGCTGACCGGCGCGCCGAAAATCCATGCCATGGAAATCATCGACGAGCTGGAACCGGTCAAGCGCGGGCTGTATGGCGGCGCGTGCGGTTACCTGAGTTTTTCCGGCGAGATGGACATGGCCATCGCGATCCGTACCGGCATCGTCAAGAACGGCATGCTCTATGTGCAAGCCGCCGCCGGCATCGTCGCCGACTCAGTGCCCGAGAGCGAATGGCAGGAAACTGAAAACAAGGCCCGCGCGCTAATCCGCGCGGCGGAACTCGCCCAGGCCGGGCTGGATCACGTCCAGCCGACATAGCGGCATTTCCCCTGCCCAGACGTTGCTGCACGCCGTCTCGCCACCGCCGACTTTTGCATAAAAAAACCCGATACCGAAGTACCGGGTTAAACCAGTCCATGACGAACTGGAGGGGGAGGAAAACTTGCCATCCAGTCAGCGGGGGGCTGGCTGTCAGGCAACGTCACATTTCACGCTTTCATTAAAGCACCGTCCCGCATCCTGAATGTTTCACGGATACGATACTTTGTAACACCATGTGAGATGTCGATCTCCAGCCGCATAAGCACCACGGATTATTGGATTTCTTGTATTCCACCCCGTTCCCTTAAGACTGCTTTAAGTTAAGGCGCTCAAAATGATGCCCACTATGACGAAACGACTCCTCCTCGCGCTCCTCTGCCTGCCACTTTACGCCCAGGCGGAGAATATCCTGCTCAAGCTCTCACCGGAGCAGATCAAGTCATCATCCATTACGGCCCAGCCGCTGAACAGCTTTGAATCGGGCGGTGGCAGGCGCTTGCCTGCGCAGGTTGTGGTGCCGCCACGGCAGATAGAAGTCATCAGTGCGCCGCTGGCCGGTGCTGTCACTGCCGTGCTTGCCGCCTATGGCGAAAGCGTGAACAGCGGACAGCCGCTGGTGCGCCTGCAGGGCGCGCAAATGCTGGAGTTGCAACGCGATTACATCCAGGCGCAGGCACAAGCCGAGGTTGCCAGTGAGAGCCTCCGCCGCGACGAGGCGCTGCATGCGGATGGCATCATCCCTGGCAGTCGGCTGTCCGTTGCCCGTGCTGCCGAACGCCAGGCTGCCGCGCAACTGGCGGAGAAACGCCAGTCCTTGCGCCTGGCGGGGCTGGGCGCACCGGGCAGCGCAGCCAAGGGCTTTTCCGGCATCGCCGAGATTCGCGCGCCATTTGCCGGTGTTGTACTTGAATCCGCCGTGCAACCGGGGCAGCGCGTCGAGTCCAACGCCCTCCTGTTCAAGCTGGGGCGCATTGATTCCCTTTTGTGGCTGGAAGTCCAGGCCACTCCCGCCCAGGCCGCAGGCCTTGCGCCCGGCGACAAGGTCATGGTGGCAGGCTGCGCACAAAGCGGTCGGCTGACCCTGATCGCGCCGCACATGAATCCGGCGACCCAGTCCCTGCTGTTGCGCGCAGAACTGCCCAAGCCGGGGTCATGCGTCAAGCCCTTCCAGTTCGTGCAGGCGACCATCACGCCGACCACACCGCCATCCGGCAATACCTGGCGCGTGCCTGTCAGCACGCTGGTGCGCCATCAGGGCAAGGTCTGGTTGTTCGCTGCGGTGGCTGGTGGCTTCAGCCCTGTCCCGGTGACGGTGCTGGATGAGACTGAAAAAACCTCGCTGGTTTCTGTCGGGATGCCGGGTGAAACCCGCGTCGTCACCCATGGCGTGCTGACCCTCAAGGCTGCCTGGCTAGGCCTGGGCGCGGCAGCCGATTAAGCGTGGCAAGACACCATGTTCACACGCCTGATTGAATTTTCGCTTACCCAGCGCCTGCTGGTCATCGTCGGCACCGTTCTGTTGATTGGGGCCGGCATCGTGGCCTTCCGCGACTTGCCGATTGACGCCTTTCCCGATGTGTCCTCGACCCAGGTCAAGATCATCATGAAAGCGCCGGGCATGACCCCCGAAGAAGTCGAAGCGCGCATCGTGACGCCGATCGAGATTGAAATGCTTGGCATCCCGCAGAAGAGCCTGGTGCGCTCGGTGGCCAAATATGCGATTGCCGACATTACCCTCGACTTCGAGGAAGGCACGGACATTTACTGGGCGCGGCAGCAGGTCTCCGAACGGCTTGCCGGTGTCATGAAGGATCTGCCGGATGGCGCAAGTGGCGGGCTGGCGCCGATCACCACGCCACTGGGCGAGATGCTGATGTTCACGATAGAAGGCGACCTGCCCCTGGCGGAAAGGCGCAGTCTGCTCGACTGGGTCATCCGCCCGCAGTTGCGTACCCTGCCCGGCGTCGCCGACGTGAATAGCCTGGGCGGTCATGTGCGCACCTTCGAAGTGACACCCCAACTGGTGGCGCTCAAGGCCCGGGGCCTGATGCTGGCCGACCTGCAACGGGCGCTGGAAACCAACAACCGCAACGACGGCGCAGGCCGCCTGACAGAAGGCGAGGAATCCTTGCTGGTGCGCATCGAAGGCAGCATCAAGGGCATCGATGACATCCGCGCCATCGTGGTTGCCGACCGCAATGGCGTGGTGACACGCGTCGGCGATGTGGCCGATGTACATATCGGCAGCCTGACCCGCTATGGTTTCGTCACCCGTAGTGGCAAGGGTGAAACCGTCGAAGGCCTGGTGCTCGGCCTGCGCGGCGCCAATGCCCGCCAGGTGGTGGAGGGCGTGCGCGCCAAGCTGAAGGAAATCGAACCCATGCTGCCCAAGGGCGTTTCCATCAATATCTTTTACGACCGTGGCGTCTTGGTGGATCACGCAGTCGGTACGGTATCCAAAGCACTGTATGAAGCCATCATCCTGGTGCTGGTCCTGCTGTTCGCCTTTCTCGGCAACCTGCGCGCCGCCATTACCGTGGCTTGCGTGTTACCGCTGGCGGCGCTGTTCACTTTCATCATGATGCAGATATTTGGCATGTCGGCCAACCTGATGAGCCTGGGCGGTCTGGCCATTGCCATCGGCATGCTGGTGGATGCCGCCGTGGTGGTCGTGGAAAATATCGAGAGCCATCTTGCCCAGCCCAGCCCGGCATCCATTCCGCTGCTGCATCGTTTTTACCGCGCGGTACGCGAGGTCGCCGTGCCCGTCGTCTCCGGCGTGGCCATCATCATCATCGTGTTTCTGCCCTTGCTCACCCTGCAGGGGCTGGAAGGCAAGCTGTTCATTCCCGTCGCGCTGACCATCGTCTTCGCGCTTTCCGGTTCGCTGCTGCTTTCTTTAACGACCATTCCGGTGCTCGCCTCTTACCTGATCAAACCCAGTCATGGCGCATCTTCAGACCCAGCAGCGCATTCAGCCACAGACGCGGCCGAACATCCGCTGCCCTGGCTGCCGCGCAAGGCATTGGCAATTTATGAGCCGGTACTCGCCTGGGTGCTGGTCAATACACGCAAAGTCATGGCGACTGCGCTCGGCTTGCTGGCAGCGGCCGTCATTGCCTTCATGTTCCTCGGCAAGACCTTCATGCCGACCATGGATGAAGGCAGTATTCTGCTGCAACTTGCCAAGCTGCCTTCTGTCAGCCTTGACGCCAGCGCGGAAACCGACCTGGCCGTGCAGCGGGCTTTATTGGCCAAGGTGCCAGAGATCAAGGACATCGTCGCGCGCACCGGTTCCGATGAACTCGGGCTTGACCCGATGGGTCTGAACGAAACCGATACCTTTCTTACACTCGCGCCACAAAACGAATGGCGCAAGCCAGACAAGGAGTGGCTGACGGATGAAATTCGCAAGGTGATGGCAGGATTTGCCGGTATGGATATCGCCTTTACCCAACCCATTGACATGCGTATTTCGGAAATGCTCACCGGTACTCGCGGCGACCTGGCCATCAAGATATACGGCACCGACCTGGGGGAACTCAACAGCCTGGCCGAGCGTATCGCCACCTTGTTGAAAACAGTGCCTGGCGCGCAGGATGTGCTGACGGTAAAAAACGAGGGTGTGCAATATTACACAGTAGAGGTAGACCGTCTCGCCGCCGGCCGACTTGGCTTGAGCATTGATGAAATTGCCACCACCCTGCGCGCGCAACTGGAAGGGCAACACATCGGGCTGGTGCTGGAAGGCAACCGGCGAACACCGTTAGTCATCCGTGGCAACGACGACACCCGCCTCTCGCCCGCTCTTTTTTCCGACATACTGCTGGCCTTGCCAGAAGGTGCGGGGACTGTGCCACTCTCGGCGGTAGCCAAGCTCAAACGGGTCGATGGGCCAGTCAAGATCGATCATCAGGACGCTGCACGCCTGGTCGTCGTGCAAGCCAATGTCCGTGGCCGCGACCTGGTCGGGTTCGTGGATGAAGCCAAGGCACGGATAGCCAAGGAAACGGCCCTGCCCGCCGGCTACCGACTGGCCTGGGGTGGCCAATTTGAAAACCAACAGCGCGCGGCGAAACGGCTGGCGCTGGTTGTGCCCATCGCGCTGGCATTGATTTTCTATATCCTGTTCATGACGTTCGGCTCGGTGCGCCAGGCAACGCTGATCATCAGCATGGTTCCCTTCGCCATGATGGGGGGCATTTTTGCCCTGCTGGGATTCGGCGAATACATGTCGGTGCCAGCCTCTGTCGGCTTTATTGCCCTGCTGGGCATCGTGGTATTGAACAGCCTCGTGCTGGTTGACTATTTCAACCAGTTGCATGCGCAAGGCCTGCCCATCGAGCGCGTCGTCACCGAGGGTGCCAAGCGGCGGCTGCGGCCGGTGTTGATGACGGCGACCATTACCGCCTTTGGTCTGTTGCCTATACTCTTCGCCAGTGGTCCCGGTTCTGAAATCCAGCGCCCGCTGGCCATCGTAGTGATTGGCGGACTCGCCACCTCAACCCTGCTGACCCTGGTCCTGCTGCCTATTCTGTACAAACGCTGGGGAGTAGCCAAATGACGCGCGACATCTGCCTGCATCTCGTGCTGCCCAAGTCGCTTGAGGAGCTGATCATCGACAAACTACTCCAGCATCCTGCCTGGGTTGGTCCCTTTGTTACCTATCCGGTGAGTGGCCATGCAGCACCGGAACATATCGCCAGCGAGGCCGAGCGCGTCCGCGGCCGCGCGGATCGCGTGAAGATCGATATCCTGATGGCCCACGACGATGCCCGGCAATTGCTCGTCCAACTGCAAGC
>JAUSMB010000012.1 GCA_030645365.1 Rugosibacter sp. | reverse complement strand
CCGTCCGCCTGATGCAACAGGAAGTCTGGGGGCAGGCTTTTCCGGCCCCCTTGTTTAACGACACGTTCGAGGTAATTCACCAAAAACTGCTCAAGGATAAGCACTTGAAACTGCGCCTGAAAAAAGGTCGCACGCAGTTTGAAGCCATTCAGTTTAACTTTGCAGGCAGCGCCCCCAATCTGATCCATGCGGCGTTTCGTCTGGACATCAATGAATGGAATGGCACTCAAACGGTGCAACTGCTACTGGAACACTTCGAGGCGGCATAGGGTGCTGCGGGTTGCCATGACAAAATGACGCACCACCGTATCCCATGTCATCAGCACCGATTTTTGGCTCTAGCCAAGACGGCTGTACGCTATAGCTGGCCACCTGTAGCAATGAGTAAATCGGAAAATTCCTGGTCGGGCAAGGGTTTGGCAAGCAGGTAACCCTGGAACTCGTCGCACCCCTGATAGCGCAGAAAATCAAACTGTGCCTGATTTTCCACGCCTTCGGCCACGACCGTTTTACGCAGGCTCTGGCACATCGAAATAATCGCGCGCGCAATCATTGCGCCATCATCTTCATGTTCGATTCCCGTCACCAGTGATTTATCAATCTTGATGATATCAAGAGGAAATCGCCGGATATAAGAGAGTGATGAATAACCCGTGCCGAAGTCATCCATAACCAAGCTGACACCCAGACGCTTGAGACCTCTCAGTATGCCTAGCGTGCGTCCGCTATCGCCAATAAAAATGCTTTCGGTAATTTCCAGTTCCACACGCTCGGGCGGTAAACCAGCCTCGCTGATCAGCCCTGCGATATGCTCAACGAGGTTGTCATCAAGAAACAACCGTGGCGAAAGATTGACCGCCACATTGAGTGGTTTACCTAGCGCCCTGCTCCATTGGCTCGCAGCAGCAAACGCCTTGCGCACGATGATGTCGGTCAGCGGCACGATCAGCCCTGTCTCTTCTGCGATGGGAATGAAGCGATCTGGCGCCACCGTGCCAAAATCTGCCGTATGCCAGCGTGCCAGCGCTTCGGCACCCACAATGCGGCGGAGATGATCCACCTTGGGCTGAAAAGCAACCGAAAATCCGTCCTGCTCAATCGCCACCCGCATGGCGGCTTCAAGCTGGAGCCGTTCATCCGAGATGCGGTTCATCTCGTGAGTGAAAAACTGAAAATTGTTGCGCCCGCGCGCCTTGGCGGCATACATGGCGATATCGGCATGTTTGAGCAAGGTTAGCGCATCTTCGCCATCCGTCGGATACAGCGCAACGCCCAAACTCGCGCCGACCTGCCAATCACGCCCCATCAGCATGATCGGCCGACTGACCTCTTGCAGCACCCGTTCGAGCAAAGAAATGATGGATGCCACCTGATAATGCTCGTTGAGCACCAGCACAAATTCGTCACCCCCCTGCCGCGCCACGGTGTCTACAGTACGCAGGCCATGGCGCAAGCGATGAGCCACTTCAACCAGCAACTCATCGCCCGCCACATGGCCCAGACTATCGTTGATGAATTTGAAGTTATCCAGATCGATAAACACCAACGCCAGAAAATAGTCACGCCGCTTCGCACTGGAGATGGCTTGCTCAAGACGATCATTGAGCAAATTACGATTGGGCAGCCCTGTCAACTGATCAAAATTGGCCTGGTACTCCAGCTGCTCTTGATAACTCCTGCGCTCGGTGATGTCCTGCACCGTGCCTTCATAACAAATAAGCTCTCCCTGCAGGTCTCGCACACTATGGGCATTTTCCGAAATCCATATCTTGGAACCATCATGGCGATAGACCTCGGATTCAAAGTTAACCACCTCGCCCTGCGTATCCATCAAATGGCGAAATTTTTCGCGCTGTGCAGGATCAACGTACAGGCGACGCTCAATATCCGCAAGGTCGGCGATCAGTTTCTCGGGTGACGTATAACCATACAACCGAGCCAGGGACATGTTGGCCGACAAATAGTGCCCATCGGGCGTAGTCTGGAAAATACCTTCGGATGCATGCTCGAATATGTGGCGATAACGCAGTTCAGCATGGGCTACGGCATCCTGTGCTTGACGACGCTCGCTGACGTCTTCGATAAAACCTTCCAGTACTTGCTCACCGCACTCGTCCAGCACGGCTATGCCACGTTCCAGTACCCATTTTTCCTGCCCGGTACACGTGAGAATACGGTACTCCACAGAAAAATTTCGGCTCGCTGCGACCGCCGCTGAAATTTCTTCGCGTACCCGCAACCGGTCTTCTGCCAATGTAATCGCCTCCCACGAGACTTGTTTGCTATCAACCAGCGCTTCAGATGCATAACCGGTCAGGGCAAGACAGCCCTGGCTGACAAACCGCATGGTCCATTGCGCATCCAGCCGACAACGATAGGCCATCCCGTTAAGATTGGCCATCAGGGTATCGAGTACACGGATAGGATCCAGAGAAAGCGTAGTATTCACATTGGCAAGATACTCAGCAGAAGTTTTTTCAGGTGATTGTTCGTACATGGCAAAGGAACATGAAAGACTGTGAGAGCAATGCAACTTATGTGCCATGCCATGATATCTCAGTATGGCCCAGTAGCGTTCCCGTTGGTGGCACGTTAGCGTTCATCCATGCACCAAAACAACGCTACACCATGCCCCAGCATGGGGCGCCATTCTGTGTAAGAGAAATACACTGCACACCGGTCTCTCAACATCAATTTTTTCTTTCGTCATTACACAAAGTGCGTTAATCTTGGTGCATATGAGTCACGCATCACTCCTATGACATCCGCACATTTTTTTCCTCTTCGGCGTTTTGCGACTTTCGCCGTGACGGTCATATTAGTCACCTGCTGTGCTGCTATTATTTCGGCAGCTTTGGCTAACCCCGCTGTCTCGAACGCGCCACTGCGCGTGGTAATGGACGACAATTATCCGCCTTATGTCATGCGCGATACCAATGGCTCGGTGGAAGGTTTGCTCATCGATGAGTGGCGACTATGGGAAAAAAAGACGGGGATCAAGGTTGATATCATCGCCACTGATTGGGCAAAAGCCCAACAGATTATGCAAGCAGGCGGTGCTGATGTCATCGACACGATGTTTCGTACCCCAACACGCGAACAACGCTACGACTTCAGCGCTGCGTATGCCGATTTGCCGGTAGGGATTTACACGCATGCTAGTGTCGGTGGCATACACAACCTGGCTAGCCTGCGTGGTTCTCTGGTCGGCGTCAAGGCGGGAGATGCCTGCACAGACGAGCTGGCCCGCTTCGGCATTACCACACTGAAAACTTATCCCAGCTATCAGGCCGTTGTCGGGGCGGCGATGGCCGACCAAATACGCGTTTTCTGCATGGACGAACCGCCGGCCAACTATCTGCTCTACCGTACCGGTAGCACCGAAAATTTTCGCCATGCATTCACGCTCTACACCGGCCAGTTTCATCGTGCCGTACCCAAAGGAGATACCGCTACACTGAAACGCATTTCACAAGGCTTTGCCGCCATCAGCTCGGCCGAACACGAAGCGCTCCGCAATAAATGGATGGGTAAATCGATCCCTTATGTCGTGGAGCGCACCATGCTTTATGGATTCGCCCTTGCCATCATCGCCATTCTCGTGCTTGCACTCTTTCTGCTTCTGCTACAGCGTCTGGTGCGGGAGCGTACAGCGCAATTGGCCGCCTCCCAGTCGCATCTGCAAGCCACGCTGGATGCCTTGCCCGATCTGCTTTTTGAACTGGATGGCGAAGGTCGCTTCCACGGCTACCATTCGCCCCGCACGGATTTGCTGGCTGCACCGCCCGAGGTCTTTCTCGGCAAAACCGTACACGATGTATTACCTGCCACAGTCGCCCATATTGCGCTGGAGGCTATTCAGGAAGCCAATATTCGCGGCTATTCAACAGGGAATGAATACGCTCTGGACCTACCGCAGGGCGAACTCTGGTTTGGACTTTCGATGGCCCCAAAGCCCATCGCTGGTCAAGCACCGCATTTCATTGCCCTCATCCGCGATATCACGGCAAGAAAAGTCAGCGAGCAGCAACTGGCGCGCATGACTCAACTGTATGCTGCGCTAAGCCAATGCAATCAGGCGATTGTCCGTTGCCAGGATGAAGAAGAGCTGTTCTCGATCATCTGCCGCGATGCCATCAACTTCGGTGGATTCAAAATGGCCTGGATCGGCCGGATAGATGCCGCACGCGAACGCATAATACCCGCAGCCAGCTACGGCGACGGACAAGAATATCTGGTGGATATCGTCATTTCCACACGTGCGGATAATCCTTCTGGCCAGGGACCGACAGGTATGGCCCTACGCAGTGGGGAACCTGTCTGGTGCCAGGATTTTCAGCATGACCCAAGAACCGCCCCCTGGCACGAACGTGGTACGCATTTCGGCTGGGGTGCTTCCGCCGCACTGCCGTTGACCTGCGATGGCCGCGTCGTCAGCGTGTTTATGCTTTATAGCGAAAAAACTCATGCCTTCGATGAGGCCGCGCAAAAGCTGCTGCTCGAAATGGCGATGGATATCAGCTTTGCGCTGCAACGCTTCGCGGATGAGAAGTCACGGCAGGAGTCTGCCGCGCTGATCGAGCATATGGCAAACTACGATCCACTGACTGAACTACCGAACCGCGTGCTGTTGCGCGACCGCGTCCACCAGGCCATCGCCACGGCCAGCCGCGCCGGACAATCCTTGGCGCTGATGTTTCTTGATCTTGATCATTTCAAGAACATCAATGATTCGCTCGGCCACAACATCGGTGACGATCTGCTGCGCGGTGTTGCAGCACGTTTGCTTGAGGAAGTGCGTGATCAGGACACCGTATCACGCTGGGGCGGTGATGAATTTATCCTGATCTTGCCCGATTGCACGGCCGAAGGCGCTGCCCACGTCGCCGAAAAACTATTGTTGGCATTTGCTATGCCCTATCAGGTTGCACAGCATGAATTGAACACCACGCCTTCCATCGGCATTGCACTCTACCCAGCGGATGGCGACGATTTTGAATCTTTGGCCAAGGCCGCCGATACGGCGATGTATCGTGCCAAACACGAAGGACGCAACACGTTTCGTTTCTTTACCAACGCGATGCAAATCCGTTCGCAACGCTTTCTTGAGCTGGAAAACGCCTTGCGCTCTGCGCTGAAACGCAATGAGTTCTTTCTTCATTATCAGCCGAAGTTCGCCGTTGAGGATGGCCACCTGAGCGGTGCCGAAGCCCTCGTGCGCTGGCAGCACCCGACACTGGGGCTGATTGCACCCGCTGAGTTTATTGCGATCGCCGAACTGAGCGGGCAGATTCTCCAGCTCGGTGCCTGGGTGATGCAGGAGGCGATTCGTCAGGCCAAGGTATGGCAAGACGAAGGGTTGCCCGTGAGCATTGCCATTAATCTATCCCCCGCACAATTTCGCCAGAGCCATCTGGTGCAACAAATAAAAGCTATGCTCGACGAAGTCGGGCTCGATGCGCGTTATCTGGAGCTCGAACTGACTGAAAGTATGGCGATGGAAGATCCCCAAGCCGCCATTGAAATCATCGATGCGCTGCATGCCGTCGGGATTGCGCTTTCTATTGATGACTTTGGCACGGGCTATTCATCCCTCGCCTACTTAAAGCGCTTTCGTATCTCCAAACTCAAGATTGACCAGTCTTTTGTGCGCGACATTGCCAGCGACCCGAATGATCGTGCCATCGTTGATGCCATTATCACTATGGCGCACAGTTTGGGCTTCACCACCATCGCCGAAGGTGTCGAAACTGCCGAACAATTGGCATTTTTGCGCGACCATGGCTGTCACGAAGTGCAAGGCTACTATTTCAGCAAACCGCTACCCGCTGATGAATTCAAGGCTTTCGTGCGCGCAAAAAATGATGCATAAAAGCTGCCGCCGATCTCTACTCTCTTTCGTCTGTTCGCCATCCGAAAAGTGGACTATCCAGAAGCCGCTCTGCACTGCCTACCATCCGATTCAAAACCTCTCGGCGTCTCACCAACGCCGACTTTTGACCTGTGCGACCAGGCCATATCATCACTTAACCGCAAAGGAAATCGCATGAATCAAGATCGCGCAGCCGGCGCCCTGATCGGCGCCCTTATCGGCGATGCCTTAGGCCTCGGTTGCCACTGGTATTACGACCTTGACGAGCTGCGCCGTGACTACGGACACGTCACCGGCTACACCACACCAAAGGAGGGCCGCTACCACTCAGGTATGCAGGCAGGCCAACTCTCCCAAGCCGGTTTGATTCAAATCATGCTGATGCAGTCCATCCTTGCCCACAGTGATTATGTTGAAGGCGACTTTACCCGCCGCCTCGATGAAGACCTCTTTCCCCAGCTTGACGGCACACCGATGAATGGCCCCGGCGGCTACACCAACCAATCCCTGCGTGAAGCCTGGCGCTGCCGCGTGGAACAAAAACTGCCCTGGTCGCAGACCGGCGGCACGGCGGACACGTCCGAATCCGCCGAGCGAGCGATTGTTCTGGCCGCGCTCTACGCCAATGTACCGGGCAAGCTGGCTCACAGCGTCGTAGCCAATTGCCGACTCACGCAAAATGATCCGGCCATCATGGCCATGTCGCTTGCCTATGCTGCCGTGCTCGGCCAGCTCATCAAGGGCGAGAAAATGAACTCCGGGATTTCAATGACGCTCATGAACCTTGTCAAAACGGGCGAGCTCCCTTTTCACTCGGTAACGCAAAAAAATTATGGCGCTCCCCTGCCTGGGCAAGCTGACATTCCACAGGCAGGCAATTTCTCTTCGCCTGATGCGCTACTCACATCGACATATGCTGCCCAGGCTGCGCTCGACCCGGCTATTCGCATTGAGCCCGCGTCAAAAGTCGCTACCGTTTATGGCCTGCCGTGCGCGATTTATCATTTGCTGCCCGCCGCGTATTACCTCGCTACCCGCTTTGCCGATGATTTTGAAAGTGCGGTGCTGGCAGCCATTAATGGCGGCGGACAAAACATGTCGCGCGCGATGCTCACGGGCGCGCTGGTGGGTGCGCAGGTTGGGTTATCCGGCATTCCACAAAGATTTATCGAGGGGCTAGAAAACAGCCAGGAACTGGTGGCCCTGGCAAAATCACTAGGCACGCTAGCGCAATAATTCGTTTCGTTTGCCGTATCACCAGCGCCGACTTTTGGTTCCTGCACTGGTTTTTGCGGGATAATCGCGCCCTTTGCTTATTTCCGCTCCCCACCGTGTCCCGCTCGATTCAAGAACTCAAGCTTCAACTCGCCCGCCGCCGCACGTTTGCGATCATTTCCCACCCCGATGCCGGTAAAACCACGCTGACTGAAAAACTGCTGTGGTTCGGCGGCGCCATTCAGGTCGCCGGTGAAGTGCGCGCGCGGAAAGCAGCGCGCCATGCCACCTCCGACTGGATGGAGCTGGAAAAGCAGCGCGGCATTTCGGTGACCAGCTCGGTGATGCAGTTCCCCTACCGCGAGTGCATGATCAATCTGCTCGACACCCCCGGTCACGAGGACTTTTCCGAAGACACCTACCGCACGCTGACCGCCGTGGACTCCGCCGTGATGGTGATCGACTCGGTGAATGGTGTCGAAGCGCAGACCATCAAGCTGCTGGGAGTCTGTCGCCTGCGCGACACGCCTATCCTCACCTTCATCAACAAGCTTGACCGCGAAGGCCGCCCGCCGATCGAGTTGCTCGACGAAATCGAAGACGTGCTCAAAATCCAGTGCGCACCGATGACTTGGCCGATCAGCATGGGCAAGCGTTTTCGCGGCGTGTATCACTTGTATAACGACAGCATCGCCTTCTTCGATCCGCAAGCGGAAAAAGGCACTTCGGAAATCATCCAGGGGATTGACAACCCGCGTCTGGATGAACTCATCCCCGATCAAGTGGATGAAATGCGCAGCGAAGTCGAACTCGTGCGCGGCGCCTCGCACACTTTTGACCGAGAAGCCTATCTGGCTGGCAAGCAAACCCCCGTGTTCTTTGGCTCGGCGGTGAATAACTTCGGCGTGCAATCCCTGCTCGACGCCGTGGTCGACCTCTCGCCGCCGCCGCAACCGCGCATGGCGATTGTTGGCGGCGCCGCTACCCCTGCTGCCGACAAGGTCGAGCGTCTCGTGCAACCGGATGAAGAAAAATTCTCCGGTTTCGTGTTCAAGATTCAGGCCAACATGGACCCCAAGCACCGCGACCGCATCGCCTTTTTGCGCGTGTGTTCGGGCAAGTTCGAGCGCGGCATCAAACTCAAGCAGCGCGCCACTGGCAAGACGCTGGCCATCAACAACGCCATCACCTTCATGGCGCAGGACCGCAACACGACTGACGAAGCCTGGCCCGGCGATATCCTGGGCATCCCAAACCACGGCACCGTGGTGCTGGGCGACGCCTTCAGCGAAGGCGAAGACCTGCAATTCACCGGCATCCCCTGCTTCGCACCGGAACATTTTCGCCGCGCGCAGATTCGCAACCCGATGAAAATGAAGCAGTTGCAAAAAGGCTTGCAGCAACTGGCCGAAGAAGGCGCAACCCAGCTCTTCCGCCCGATCCACAGCAATGACCTGATTCTCGGCGCGGTCGGCACGCTGCAATTCGATGTAGTCGCCCACCGGCTGGAGTTTGAATACGGCGTCGATTGCTTTTTTGAACCCTACAACGTTTCCACTGCGCGCTGGCTGCGAGGGGATCCGGCCATGATTCAGCAACTCGCCGAAAAATCCGGCGTCAATGTGGCGCTCGATGGCGCTGGCGATTATGTGTATCTCGCACCGAACCGCGTGAATCTGAACATGACGAAGGAAAAGTATCCGGACATCGTTTTCCTCGAAACCCGCGAGATACATTAAACCGCCAGCCAAGCAGGCAGCTTATTGACTGCGCCTATTCAGCAAACCAACTATCCAGCTCGGCGGTTTTCAGTTCTTCCACCGTGTACTCAGTAAACACACGGTAAGCCGTCCAGTGCGAAATCTTGTCCTGTAGCAGCAAGCCTTCATTGCCCTTGGCTAAAGCGGCTTGCTGCTGATACGTCACCAGCTTGTCATCCGCATAAGTGGCGCAACGCTGCAAAAATTCGCTGACGATCCGTTTTTTTTCTTCAGTAGAAACAGACATGGTTGCTCCTTTGCTTAGCTTAACTTCAATCAACTTCAATCAAATTATATTAACTTCTATTAAAATCTATTAACTTCGTTTATTTTATTCTCTAGTCAGGCAAAGCACTCTTTAATCGCTGCACTTTTTGATACGCGCCCAGCAATTGCTGGTGCATCTCACTGCCTTCCATATTCGCGCCCAGCGTATGCAGACCAAAGAATTTCTGCTCGCGACGAACAAGCGCCATAGCCTGGCGCAATGTCGGCTCGCCAAATAGCAGGCTTAAAGTATGGTCAAACCGATCGGCATCTTCCAGTTGCACTATGTTTTCGATACAGCGATAGACACGTCGGCGTTGCTCGCTGAGTACGCCAAACTGAGCTATCCAGGCACAGCCTTCCAACACCACATCCTCGTCTTCAACCGCCAAACCCAGCAAGGTCTTGAGCTCGCCCACGCGCAAGTCGGCCCATGCCGTGTCGGCATCCGCTGCCAATCCGATGAGCGTAGTA
>JAUSMB010000086.1 GCA_030645365.1 Rugosibacter sp. | reverse complement strand
GATTGCGCGGCGGATGCCGGGGAATGATTTTGGGATACCGGCAGTGGGAAAAGTGGATGATTTGCTAACTGTCTGGGGCTTTGACGTGGGCGTGCATGACGAAGCCCAGTTTCGCCCGCTGGCTGACATGTTGGCGGAAAGTGCCGCCGTCATGAACTTGAACCACATCATTGTGCGTACTAACTTGCGAGAGGTTATCCCGGTTTTTGAGAAAAAATGGGGGCCACTGACCTTTGGGGTGGGTCTGGTATTTATTGGTGCCATGTTAGAGAGACGGTTTGGTGAGATCGTGCTGGGTTCTTCCTATCCATATGGAGGGCTCATGCCGTGGGGGTCTCACCCTATGGTCGATACTCTTTTTTCAACATCATCACTTAGCGTAATGCATGACGGTGCGAGCTTTACCCGTATTGGCAAGACCGAGATTATGGCGAGGCTTCCTGTGGCTGAAAAATCACTACATGTTTGCCAGGCCGCCGGTATTGAAAATTGTTCGAAGTGTGAGAAATGCTATCGCACCATGATCGCGTTGGATATTTTGGGAAAAAAGAATGTCTTCGCCGGCGTTTTTGACTGGTCGGCCTATGATTTGATAAAAATCAAAAAGCTATATATAGGTGGGGGTAGCGCCCAAATTTTTTATAAAGAAATGATTTCTGTCGCGCAAGACATGGGGAAGACTGACATGACAGTTGCTCTACGTGCTGCGTCACGTCGTTCCAATATTCTGGCACCCCTGGTTCAATGGGCGGAATGGCTCTCACGCCAGCCTATGGTGTGGCGATTAGGTGTTGTACTGCGGGCTGTGATTTTAAAAAACTCTATTGAGTCAAGCTATATCCAGCATGTGAAAAGTGTTATCACGTAATGTGATGGCATGCCAGTGTTGAATTTGCCATTTATCTTTGATTGCTCAGCGATCGCTTAGCGGTATGATTAGCGCTTAATCCGTTTTCAGAAAATTCAACGTGATCTTGTCTGCGCTGATAAAACTTTCCCTGCGTAACCTCTTGCGCCATCGCCGCCGCGCATTGATCGCCATACTTTCCGTGGCGTTCGGAACAGCGGCGCTTGCCGTAGCCAGCGGCTTTATTGCGGGGATGTTTGCGGATTTTCGCGAAGCGACAATCGAATCGCAATATGCACATCTCCAGATCACGCGGCCCGGCTATCACGAGAATGGCCTGGCTGATCCTGCCCGCTATGTGTTGCCGAATGATGCAGCGGCGCAATCTCTAAGTGCGCTGCCTCATGTCCGCGCTTGGGGGCCCCGACTCGGTTTGACGGGTTTGGTGAGCCATGGCGAATCCACGCTTCCTTTCGTTGGCGAGGGGTTTGATCCGGCGCATGATTTGACGGGCGACCGTTCTTTGACGATCATCCAGGGGCGCCGTTTGGGTGTGGCCGATCATGATCAAATTCTGCTAGGCAAGGGGTTGGCAACCCTCATGGGGGTGCAGGCGGGCGATGCTGTGGTGGTGCTGGTGGATACACCGGCCAGTGGTTTGAGTGCCATTGATGCAAAAGTAGCGGGTGTATTCGAATCAGTGAGCAAGGCGTATGACGATAGTGCTCTGTTGCTTCACATTGATGCGGCACGCAAGCTGCTCAAGGTGGATGGGGCACATAGCTGGCTGGTTTATCTGGATAAAACAGAAAATACTGCGCGTGTGGCAAAGGCGTTACGCGCGCGCTTTGGTGCGCCCCAGTTTGAAGTGCGCACCTGGGATCAGCTGGCAGAGTTTTATCGGCGGGCTGTTGATTTGTTTCAGCAGCAATTGGAGGTCGTTCGTTTTATTGTGGTGGCGATTATCTTGCTGGGAATCAGCAACACCATGATGATGAGCGTGATGGAGCGCACGGGGGAAATCGGTACGGCGATGGCGCTGGGGGTTCGGCCACGCATTTTGCTCGGGCAGTTTTTGCTCGAAGGCGGGCTCATCGGCTTAATCGGCAGCCTGACGGGGTTTGCCCTGGCCATCGTGATCGGGTGGGGTGTTGATGTGCTGCATATTGATATGCCCCCACCGCCCGGATTGACGCGAGGTTATCTGGCGCATCTGTTATTCACCCCGGCTACTCTGCTGGAAGCGCTATTGGTTGGCGTGGGCACCACGACACTGGCGAGTCTTTATCCGGCTTGGCGGGCGTCACGCATGGTGATCGTAGATGCGATCCGGCATAACAAATAAGGGGTTGATGTGTTCGATCTTTTCAAACTAGCCATGCGTAATGTTTTTCGGCATCGCGGGCGCACATTGATGACGCTGGCTTCTATCGTGTTTGGTGTGACCGCGTTGATTCTGGCGGGTGGCTTTATTGAAGATACGATTGTGGAAACAGGCGAATCGATGATTCGTTCAAGTACCGGCCACCTGCAAGTTGCTCGCCAAGGGTACTGGCAGTACGGGACGCGCAATCCGGAAAAATACTTGATGGAGAATCCGGAAAACCTGCGTCGTGAATTAGCGGCAGCCCCCGGGGTAGAGGATGTGATGTTGCGTATTGGGTTCTCGGGACTGCTGGGCAATGGTCGCACGGACTGGCCAATTATTGGCGAGGGCGTAGAGCCCGCGCGCGAGAAGCGCCTGGCTAGCTACATTACAGTGGTTGCCGGCCGCCGCCTGATGGATGGTGACGCGTTTGGCATGATGATCGGTCAGGGGGTTGCAAAAGCGCTAAAGCTCAAGCCGGGTGACCCGGTCACTTTGCTGGTCAGCACGGCTGGCGGGGCTACTAATCTGCTTGAATTTCAAGTCACCGGCGTTTTTCAGACGTTTTCTAAAGACTATGACGCTCGTGCAGTGCGTATTCCCCTGGCTGCAGCTCAGGAGCTACTAGCAACGCCAGGGGCGCATATTGCGGTGGTTTTGCTTAAAAATACGATGGATACGGATCGTGTTGCAGGTTCTATAGGTGATAGGCTGAACCATCAAGGTTATGAAATGAAAACCTGGGTTGAATTGAATACTTTCTATACCCAGACGGTAACGCTTTATCGGCAGCAGTTTGGTTTTCTGGTGGTGATTATTCTGGCGATGCTGTTAATGAGCGTTTCTAACACGGTCAACATGGGTATTTTTGAGCGTGTTAGCGAATTCGGCACGATGAGGGCTTTGGGCGATCGCTCTTCTCGTGTTTTCGCGTTGGTTGTGATTGAAAGTTTTTGGCTGGGTCTTCTGGGTGCCTTAGGCGGTGTGGTTGTTGGTATCGCACTCGCCAAAGCCATTTCACTGGTCGGAATTTCTATGCCGCCACCGCCGAATGCAGACCAAGGCTATGTCTCCCATATTTTGGTGGTGCCCAATGTTGTTGCTTTATCGTTTATTGTCGGAGTGTTAGCCGCTGTTCTAGCCTCGCTACGGCCAGCGCGAGCGATAAGTCGCAAGCTGATTGCCGAGGCGCTGCGTGAGAGCGTTTGATTGTCTTAAGATTATTAGTTAATGGGTAGCCCAGGAATGATGGGGTTTATCGGCAGGGTGATACAGGGTATCATCCTGCCATTTATGCACTTGTCTTTGTCATAGTTTTCGTGTGGGTAAAGGCTTGCCTTCGCAACACATCTGCATTTTTTACATTATCTTGGGGCGCCTATGATTAAGTCCGCGTTGGGCCACACCGTTCGAACCACAACTTTGTTGCAGCTGTTGTTTGATTTTGGCTTTGTTTTTGTTGGTATTCTGATCGCGGCGATGTGGGTCAGAAGTGGGTTGCCAATTGACATGGTTGTGGTCGTTTCCTATGCGGCAATTCTTGCAGTGACTTTGTTAGCAGTAAATAGCTGGCTGGGGTTTTATCAAAGAATTCATGATCGTACGGTTGAGGATTCGCGCGCGCGCGCAGTGCTTGCTTTGCATCTTTCGATCCCAATTGCCTACCTGATTTTTCTGGTGTTGCCGATTGCCGAAGCGGATCGGACGTTTCTTGAGATTAGCGGCATGGCCGCTTTATTTGGCATGCTGTCGCATCGTGTTTTTGCTTCACACCGCAAAAAAAATGCACGAGTCACCTATCGCATCCTGGTGTTTGGGGTAGGTCACGAAGCGGTCAAAGTGACTGCTGCGTTGAACCAGGAAGATCCGACTATTCAAGTAGTGGGTTTTTATCCTGGGCCGATGTGTAAGGACGTTGTGGTACCCCATGATCGTCTGCTTTCTCAATCAATGTCTTTAGTGGATACGGCTATTTTTCATAAAGTGGATGAAATTGTCGTTGCAATGGATGATCGTCGCGGGGGGCGTATGCCATTGCGAGAGCTGCTCGATTGTCGGGTGTCGGGTATTTTGGTGTTGGATATGTCCAGCCATTTTGAACGCATGCTGGGGCAGATTCGACTTGATGCCCTGCGGGCAGGCTGGCTGATTTTTGGTGATGGTTTCCGTCAGGGCTTGCGGCGTTCGTTCATAAAGCGCGTGTTTGACATTATTGCGGCATTTATCCTGCTGATTGTTTTTTTCCCCGTCATGCTGATTACTGCCTTGCTCATTTTGCTAGAGGATGGCGCACCGATATTTTATCGCCAAGAGCGGGTTGGGTTGAATGGGCGCCTGTTTAATGTGATCAAGTTTCGTAGCATGCGGCGAGACGCAGAAAGCGATGGAAAGCCACGCTGGGCAAAGGCCAATGATGATCGAACAACTCGGGTTGGTCGCCTTATCCGCAAGGTGCGAATTGATGAGTTGCCACAGCTTTTGTGTGTACTTAACGGCTCGATGAGTATGGTGGGCCCACGGCCTGAGCGCGCATTTTTTGTCGATCAGCTGACCAAGGAAATTCCTTATTACGCCATACGCCACAGTGTGAAACCTGGCGTGACAGGATGGGCCCAGGTGAGGTATCACTATGGCGCCTCAATTGAAGATGCTGTACAAAAACTGCAATATGACCTTTACTATGTCAAAAATCACACCCTCTTGCTTGATTTGGTGGTGATCTTTGAAACTGTGGGTGTTGTTGTTGGCGGAAAAGGGGCGCAATAGGCAATTGAGCGGACAAAAAGCGTCGGTTTTTTTTACGTTTCACTTTCTGTTACTTATGGATTATTGTTTTCAATTAGACTGTTGCAGTGAATGGCATAATATTTGCTTATTTCTCCGTAAGGTGTTTTTTTAATGGCTATCAGTTAAGGGGTGGGACTAAAGCCTTCCTGAACGAGCAAAGCCAGCAACGCATTGGTTTTTTTTAATATTTTTATTTAAAGTACAGCGCCAGATTTACATAGGGAGTTAGCCATGAGCGTATCAGGTCATTTAAGCGGTTCTGAGAGCCAGCCTAAAGAAAACAAGCAGCGTGCCCGTCGGCGCTTTGTCCGTGGCATTGGGGTAGCTGTGCCCGTGATCATGACGGTTAAATCTTCTTCTGCCTTGGCGGCACAATGTTTTGCACCATCGGCTGCAGCGTCTATCGCGCTGTTGCATAGCCGCCTGGACCGTGAACACCTGGATTGCCTGGGCCGAACACCTGGCTTTTGGAAAAATGCCGCCAAACCTGACCATCCAAATCATTCTGACTGGGTAACCGCAGGTGGAGAGGGGGTTTTATTCTCCACAGTGTTTGGTAGTGGCTTCACTGGTAAAACCTTGCTGGATGTTTTGAAGCTTCGTGGTAATTCAAATTATGAGGCGTTAGGCAGGCATTTAGTTGCTGCTTACCTTAATTTGAAGATAGGCTGGGTACCGACAACGGTTTTGAGCCTCCAGGATCTGATTGACATGTGGAATGGCCGTGCGGGATCGTATTCGCCAACGGCAGGGGTGACCTGGACCGCAGATAAAATTGTTACATACTTAAAAACAACTATGCCGCTCTAATTTTTTACAAAATAACATTAATTAGACTGCGTATTTCGTAAGTAAATTGTTTGAAAGCAATTTATTCTCTGTGTCATGAGTTAAAGACAAACGTGCGTCCTTGCGAGGATGGTGTTTTGGTTTACGACAACATGGCACGTACAACGCACTTGATTCACCTAGGTGTATGGGATTTTTTTGTTTCTTTGTTGCAGGCAAATCCTGTAGTGATCGAGTGTGATCTGAGTGAATTAAAGGCTGATATGCCAATGGATGGCCATAGTCGCGTGGTCATGCTGAATGCGCTGGAGCGTGCGGGTCTCATTATGCGATGCTGAGGCTGAAAGATGTTTCAGATGCCGATTTTTCACATAGCCTGCGCTGTGGCAGTTTTCGGCTTCATATCGGTGCTTTTTCGTTACGTATTGA
>JAUSMB010000082.1 GCA_030645365.1 Rugosibacter sp. | reverse complement strand
ATTGCACTTCACCGTGCGAGAAAGTAGGTCAACGCCAGACTCCCCTTGTAAAACCCCCTCAAGCTCATCGCTTGTGGGGGTTTTTTTATGTCAGTCGGTCGCCTTGCGTAGTTTCTGTTAATGGTGCTAGATTTGCTCCGGTTTTCTAATATTTATTCAATACGCCCACATATTTAAACTTTAGGTTTCATATTCCTGTGCCACCACTTTCGCATTTATTATTACCGGCCATTTTAGGTTTTTTGTACCTAACACTATGGAATGATGCTAGCTCTGTAGCTGGTAAGGCCTTTTTTCTTGTCCATATTGGCTTATTTATACTATGGCAGCCTTTTGTCGGGAAAAGTTATCGAATTTCATTTCTGACAGCAGTCCTGGGGCTAGGTATTTTAGTGACAACGCTTATTTGGCTTGATGGGTGGGTGCTTGTGCTATGGATCATTATTTTGATCTCAATCATCGGCGGCAAAGCTTCGCTTTTCGGAGATCAGCGATTGCGTCTTGCAAATCTCTATTGCTTTTCATCGTTACTTGTCGCTTTACTTTTAATTGCGGTTCCGTCTGCCTTGCCGATTGCAAAGCTACCAGAGATGTTAGGGTGGCTTGGGCATGCCGGGACACTGGTACCTGTATTTTTGATGCTTCCTTTGCTTAAACCGAGTGACCTAAATCGAGACGACAACGTAGTTGATTTCATCAACAGTCTCATCGTTATGTTGACTCTCGCTTTACTGGTGTTTGGCAGTTTAGTGTTGATGCTGCTTGTGGGTAGTTCATACGTTAAAGCATTGCTTCAGTCGATCGTCATAATTGCTATTGTTTTGTTGATGTTAGGCTGGGCATGGAATCCTCGTGCAGGGTTTACAGGGTTAGGAAACTTGTTTTCCCGGTATCTCATGTCAATTGGATTACCAATGGATCAGTGGCTAGCAATGCTGACTGATTTAGATTTTCAAGAAGACAATCCTGAGATTTTTCTAGAAAAAGCATGCCGTAGTATGGCGCAACATTTACCTTGGGTGCTTGGCATCACATGGGAAACTGACCGGGGAGCAGGTCAGTATGGCATTACAAATGGCTGCTGCTCTGTATTCAAATATGAAGAACTGAAACTACATCTTTATACCCAATATGAATTGACAACAACGCTGCATTTTCATTTCAATTTACCCACTCGGTTGCTCCTCAAGTTTTATAACGATAAAAAAAGAGATGCTGTTCTCAAAAAACTGTCGCACATGCAAGCGATACATGAGACAGGTGCAAGACTGACACATGATATTAAAAATATTTTACAAACGCTAAACGCGCTATGTGTTGCGGTGAATGAGCCAGAAGCAACCTCTTCTGAGGCTTATCAAGCGCTGTTGCGACGCCAATTACCGGCGATAGCAAATAGATTGGCGGAAACTATTGATAAGTTAAAGGCTCCACAAGAAACTAAGAAAATAAAGTTGTCCTCAGCCCAAGATTGGGTAAATAATTTTCAGCACAGAGTCGTAGGAAGCCATTGGATATCTATGGATGCATCAGCTGTGAATGGAGCCTTGCCAGGCGATCTTTTTTCAACAGTAACTGAAAATTTAATACAGAACGCTGAGGATAAACATCAACGAGAGCCAGAACTATTGGTCAACGTAAAAATCTCAACCAATAATCAAGGTACGACACTTGAGCTAAGTGACAATGGGGCGAAAATTGAAGAAAAAATTTTAAAGGATTTGTTTTCTCGACCTGTTTCCTCCAACAAGGGATTGGGTATAGGTCTGATGCAGGCGGCTCAGTATGCTGAGACTATGGGTTACAGATTGACACTTGCAGAAAACCGAATAGGTCGCGTTACTTTTCGTCTCACACCAGCATCCGATTATCTGCACCCCTCTTGAAAATGAAATCCTGCAACACAAGTAATTGTGCTTTGGTGTTGCCGGTGGAGAAAATGAGTTGGTTTATTGCTTATTCGTTAACGGGCTTTCTTCCGATCAGTCTATAGATATCAACAATTCCTTTTCCCTTAAGTGGGGTGCTTTGTGGGCCTTCAAATACGAATGCTCTCGCTATTCTTCGATAGGTTGTCGCATCGCATTGAATCATGCCTGATAGGCCTTCAGCGGTTATGCGGCTAGCGATATTGACGGTATCTCCCCAGAGGTCATAAATAAATTTCTTTTTCCCGACCACGCCAGCGATTAGGGGGCCTGTGCCAATACCAATTCGTATTCCAAGACCTAGTGGGTTAACGCCAACGTTTTGGTTTAGCGTAGCATTCATTTCAATGGCCATATCGGCGATTGCATGTGCGTAGTCTGGACAATTGTTATCAAGGCCGCCAGCAATCATGTAAGCATCACCAATTGTTTTAATCTTTTCCAGGCCATATTTTTCTGCTAACTCGTCAAAGGCAGAAAAAATTTGATTAAGCGTAGTAAATACTTGGTTAGGGGAAAGGCTTGCGGCAAGTTGAGTAAAATTGACGATATCAGCGAACATCACCGTGACATCTGCAAAACCATCGGCAACTGTTTGATTTGTGTTCTGTAAACGATGGGCTATAGGTGCTGGCAATATGTTCAACAACAGACTTTCTGCTCGATCTTGTTGAACTAGTAGTTGCGCATAGGTTTCTTCCAGTCTTTTTTGTATTTTGCGTTTTTCAAGTATGGAGTAACGCAATAACAAATAAATACTTGCTGCTACAGCAATAAAATTAATAGCGAAAAATACTAGGCTCGTGCGAATGGGAACGATGTCATTTTTAGCCGAGAAAATCGGGTCGGCTAAATAGTAGTCCATCGCACCGGAAATTGCGGTTAAAGCGGCCCAAGCAATAAACCAGCCAACAGATTGATTCGCGCCGATGCATAACAGTGCGCCAATTGGCGCAATTAGCGCCCATAATATGATGCCGCTTGAGGAAATAAAGTTACCCATTGTCCACTGAGTAACAAATGGAAGAAAAAGAAAAATTCCCAACTGGGTTACACGAAAGAAATCGAAATTACGGTTTTTGATGTACAACAACATATTGCCCGTTAATATCAACTGAAACAGCAATGGCAATGTCGTCGAGAATGATTTTCCTAGCGCTGAATAAATTAGGGGCCACAACATTGCTGTGATCGTGAATAAGCCTGTAGCCAGCATCAATAGCGACTTATTGAGGCGAACCTCATCATCATCATCCGAGCTGATGCCAGCATTGAGTAATTGGCTCACAAAATGAGACGAGCTAGAAGAAAGCTTTTCGGATGACATATAAAATGAATATCAAAGAGGCACTCAAGAGGCAGGGAACAAAGAGGTAGTGGACGGTATCAACTCACTGCAGCCTAATCCGACAGCTAATCTGGTTTGATTATATAGCCGCAGTTGCATTTCTCCTTGATCCTCAAGTAAGAATGGTGTTCAATGAGTCACCGTGGGTGATGAGTCAAAATATCAAATCGAGATAGTGGCTACTGCACATTATCTTGCCGAGCAATCCGATCCGGCAATCAGCCGCTATGTTTTTGCTTATAACATCCGGGTACTTAACATTGGGCGTGTCGCGATACAACTTATTTCGCGGCACTGGATCATCACAGATTCAGACGACCATGTGCAGGAGATACGTGGCTTGGGTGTTGTTGGAAACCAGCCCATACTCAAGCCTGGTGAAAGTTTTGAATATGCCAGCGGATGCCAGCTTGCCACGCCAATTGGCACAATGCGCGGAGCCTATCAAATGATTGCAGGTGATGGAGTGCAATTTGAGGCGCCTGTTGCTGAATTTTTACTGTCGATGCTCCGCACACTCCATTAGCACTTTTCATTAGTACTTTTCGCACCGAGCAGCTTTAGTGCGGTGAGCGTTGCTTTTTAACCCTTGGCATTGTATTTTTGTATTCTCGACAGCCCGCGTGCACTGAGGAGCACAGCGAGTATTGCCCAGTAAATGAGCGGGTTGCTAATATCCGCTTTGACCATCCAAGTGTAGTGCAGCACGGCTAGAACGCCGCAGAGGTAAACCATGCGGTGCAGCTGTTTCCAGCGGCGTCCGCCAAGTGCGCGTATTGCTCGCGCATTGGACGTTGCGGCCAAAGGTATTAGCAGGAGGAACGTTGCCATTCCCGCCGTGATGAATGGACGCTTGAATATATCCTTGCCTATAGCTAACCAGTCAAAAAATTGGTCAAACCAAAGATAGGTTATCAGGTGCAGACCCGCATAGAAAAAAGTAAACAGGCCCAGCATGCGCCGAATGATAAGAGGCCATGTCCAGCCGGTATAGTGTCGTAGTGGTGTGGCCGCTAGTGTCATCAGCAAAAAGTTTAGCGTCCATATACCCAACCCGCGAGTGACCACTTCAATCGGATTTGCGCCAAGATTGTCTGTTTGAATTCCCCATACATACCAGCCTAGCGGTATCAAGCTGGCAATAAAGACGAACAGCTTTAACTCATTTGGCTTCAACTCACGCGAATTCAAAAATGTTTCCTCAAATCCAGTTCGGTATACAGTTGAGCGACTTGATCTGCATAGCCATTGAAGAGCAAGGTTTTCCGTTTAAAAAACTCGCCAATGCGGCGCTCATTTGCTTGGCTCCAGCGCGGGTGACCTACAGCGGGATTTACGTTTGAATAAAAGCCATACTCACTGGGGGATGATTTCATCCACGTTGTGCGCGGCTCTCTATCGGTGAAGCGAATTTTGACAACTGACTTCCCGCTTTTGAAACCATATTTCCAAGGGACGACAAGCCGCAGTGGTGCGCCATTCTGGTTTGGCAATATATCCCCATACAACCCTGCTGCCATAATCGTTAATGGATGCATGGCTTCGTCCAGGCGCAAGCCTTCAGTGTACGGCCAATCAAGAACACCACGGCGTATGCCAGGCATCGTATCGGGCTGTAATGCCGTGATGAACTCAACATACTTTGCGCTGCCCAAGGGTTCAACTTGTCTCAGTAAGCTCGCTAACGGAAAGCCGAGCCAAGGGATCACCATACTCCACCCTTCAACGCAACGCAGGCGATAGATTCGTTCTTCCAACGGGGCGAGTTTAAGAATGTCTTCCATGCCCAGAGTTCTTGGTCTTTTTACCAAGCCCTCGATAGAGACTGTCCACGGTTTGGTGCGTAGGGTGTGGGCATACTCTGCCGGGTCTTCTTTGGCTGTTCCAAACTCGTAAAAATTGTTATAGCTCGTCACATTTTTTAGCGACGTGAGTGGCTCATTCGTTGAAAAAACACTGGCTTTGCCGGGACCAAGTTTGGCTTGGACGTCTGGAAGAAGCCCCGCAATGACTAGCCCTGCCGAGAGTTGTAAAAAATTGCGGCGATGCGCGTAAACCGCCTGCGGAGTAATTTCAGAAGGCAAGGTATGAGGTTTTTTTAAAATATGCATCAGCGTTATCCTCTTCAATGAATTGTTAGACTAAACAATAGACGCAAAGTTGATCGATGCCTTACAAATCAATTCTGATGGATGCTGAGGTCGTTAATTGGGGCGATACTTGAATCGTATTGCCGTCTCACCAGCGCCGATTTTTTGATTTGTGCCATTGAGTTGGCTCCCTCGAACAATGAGCAAGCTATAACTGCTTGACGTCGATAAGATCAGACCGCTAGAATACTTGATCTTTTTACTCAGTTATTTTGGAGTTTGCCATGGATACCCAGAAAAAAATTCACGAGCTTGTCACCAGCAACCCTGTCGTACTGTTCATGAAAGGCACGCCACAGTTTCCGCAGTGTGGATTTTCATCACGCGCCATACAAATTCTTAGCGCGTGTGGCGTGAAAAACTTGCTTACGGTGGACGTGCTAACTGATCCAGAGATACGTCAAGGCGTCAAGGATTATGCGAATTGGCCAACGGTTCCACAGCTGTACATCGCAGGTGAATTCATGGGCGGAAGCGACATCATGACTGAGATGTATGAAGCGGGCGATCTGCAGAAATGTATTGATCTTATTGCTGGCGCCCACTGACTGAATTCAGCGGGTTTTACCGTTTGCTAAAGCGATGCAAGCCGTTGGTTTGCATCCGCCAGGCGGCCGGCAATGACATCAAGAAACCCTTGATAAAAGTGCATTCGGCAGGCATTCGAGCTGTGCTGTAATGCATGTGACGGGATGGTTACTACCCGGGCAGTGGTTGTGGCAACGACATCGGCACCGCGCTCATGGCGTCCTTTTTGAATGATCGCCATTTCGCCAAAGCACTCACCGGCATGTAGTGTGACGAGGTGCCGTTTGTTTTTTTCTACGCTCAGTTCGCCTTCCAGCAAAAACGCAAAAAAATCGCCGGACTCCCCTTCTTTCATGATGACAGTCCGTGGCGTAATTTCACTCCAGCGCGAAAAACGCACGACTTCCCAAATCTCGACTTCGGAGAACTCGGCAAAGAATGGCAGGGCGAGAAGCGCTTCAAACTTCGCGCTGTCGGGGAAAGCGGAATGCTCTATTGACAACTGCGTATTGCGGAATGATTGTGCAAGGTCATGGGAAAATTCTTCCCATGTTTGGTATCGGGTTGCCAGTTCTTTTTGCATGGCGCGCTTGATAATTTCTTCAAGGCCTGGCGGGATATCTACGCGAAACATGGAGGGTGGCGGGGGCTCGGTATTGCATATCTGGTAGATCATGCCGAAGTGGGAAGAAGCCTCAAAAGGAAGCCTTCCTGTGAGCAATTGGTACATCACGACGCCTAATGAATAAATATCCGTCTGCTGGGTTAGTGGTTCATCGCGCAGTTGCTGTGGTGACATGTAAGCAGGTGAGCCGACGCCTGACACCTGTGTTTGCTCGCCGCTGTTGATCAGCGCAGCACCAAAGTCAGAGATTTTGATGTCCCCAGTGAATTTAACAGCAGACGCCGCAGATGCCTCGTCAAAGTCTCCCTCATTTTTTTGCGCAAGCAGAATGTTGGCGGGCTTAATGTCGCGATGAGTAATGCCTGCGCGATGGGCGTAGTCGAGCGCACGTGTGCATTTGAAGATGATTTCTACTACGCGATCAATGGGTAATAAGCCGCTGGGTTTGCAAAATGGCTCTAATGTCCCGCCAGGCACGTATTCCATGACGATGAAGCTTTGTTCTTCTTCAAGTACCGCATCAAAAATCTGCACAATATGTGGGTGCTGGAGTCGGCCAGCCAGGGATGCTTCAGTCAGAAGCAATCGGCGATACTGTTGTCCTAGTTCTTTATCACGCAATGCATCAGGGGAAATCAGCTTGATGGCAACCTCGCGTGAGGCAAAAGCGTCATAACCCAAATAAACAGTAGAGGCTGCCCCTTCACCGAGTTTGCCGTGTATTTCATACTTGCCAATGTGCTCAGGCTGTTTCATTACCCTGGTTTTATTGTATTAAAGCAGGCTATGCCCGCGAGCAATGGCGGCACGCACTTGTGTTGGCGCTGTGCCGCCACGATGATTGCGGGCTGCGAGCGAGCCGGCAACGGTCAAGACTTCAAATACGTCGGCCTCAACCAGTGGCGAAAAGGAGCGTAATTCATCCAGAGTAAGCGCTGCCAGATCACAGCCCCGGTTTTCACAGGCGCGCACTGCTCGGGCAACCGCTTCATGGGCATCCCGAAAGGGAAGCCCTTTCTTCACCAGATAATCGGCCAGATCAGTTGCCGTGGCATAGCCTTGGCGAAGTGCCGCTGTCATGGCCTCGGATTTGACGCGAATGCCGGGTACCATTTCAGCGAAAATGCGCAGGGTATCAATAAGCGTATCGGTGGTGTCGAAGAGTGGCTCTTTGTCTTCCTGGTTGTCTTTGTTGTATGCCAGCGGCTGCGCTTTCATGAGGGTGAGCAGCGCCATGAGATGGCCGTAGATGCGCCCTGTTTTTCCGCGTGCAAGCTCCGGTACATCCGGATTTTTTTTCTGCGGCATGATGGAAGATCCAGTACAAAAACGATCCGGCAGATCGATAAAGCCTACGCGCGGACTCATCCACAACACAAGCTCTTCCGAGAGGCGCGAAATATGCGTCATCACGAGTGCGGCGGCCGCACAGAATTCAATCGCAAAGTCGCGATCAGAAACAGCATCCAGCGAATTTTCACAAATGCCTTCAAATCCGAGTTCCAGGGCCACCGTTTCACGACTGATAGGAAAAGTCGTTCCTGCCAACGCGGCGGCGCCTAGTGGCAGACGATTAACGCGGCGACGACAATCAGTGAAGCGCTCCCGGTCACGCTGGAACATTTCAAAATACGCTAGCAGATGATGCCCAAAAGTCACTGGTTGTGCGACTTGCAAGTGGGTAAATCCTGGCAGTGGGGTATCGCTATGCGACTCGGCCAGCGTGAGCAGTGATTTTTGCAGTTCGCGCAACAAGCGATCAATATCATCAATCGCATCACGTAGCCAAAGGCGAATATCGGTAGCGACTTGATCATTCCGTGAGCGGCCGGTATGGAGACGCTTGCCTGCATCGCCGATGATTGCGGTGAGGCGTTTCTCGATATTGAGATGAACGTCCTCATCGTCAAGATTCCAGTGAAATTGACCGCTATCGATTTCCTGACTGATCAATGCCATGCCACGCTCTATGGCCGCCAGATCGTCGGTTGTGATGATGCCTTGCTGCGACAACATGCGGGCATGCGCTAGCGATCCGCGAATATCCTGACGCCACATTCGGTTGTCAAAGAAAACCGAGGCGGTATAGCGTTTCACCAGATCAGAAACAGGCTCGGAAAAGCGGCCAGACCAGGCTTTATCGGTAATGGGTTGTGTGGGTTCTGTCATAATTAGCGTGAGGCTATGTTGGGTACTGCAGTGCGCGAAAAATGCACCGCGTGCAACTAAAATTTAAAGTTAAAAATCCATCGGGATACATGCGGTAATACATGTCAAGTATAACGGGAAACCTTGTGACATCGGGCCTGCCAGACTTTCGCCAAGGCGCTTTGTGGCTGCGCACATTGCTCGTGGTGAATTTGGCCATGGTGCTGAGTGTTTTTGCGGCGAATCACGACTGGGCGCACGTGCTTGCAGGACTCACTGAGATTGTAATTCTGCTCGAGCCTTTGCTGTTGTTGAATCTTACGGTGCTCTCCCTGGTTTCTGAATGGGTGACACCCTTGCCCCGGCGCACTGGGCGAGGCGTAGTTCTGTTGCTGGTTTTATTGGTAACCGCCGCTGCGCATGGTTTTTTTGTAGCCATGCAGTGGACGCAGATCGGGTTGGGACGCATGGCGATGTGGTCAGTCATCACGACTTATTTGCTGCTAATCTGGTTCGATCTGGTGGCGCGTGCACAATCACCGGCCTTGGCCGAGGCGCGGTTGATGGCGCTGACTGCGCGCATTCGTCCCCACTTCTTGTTCAATACGTTAAACGCGGTTCTTGGGGTGATGCGCTCAGACCCCAAGCGCGCTGAAAGTGCTTTAGAAGAGCTCTCTGATTTGTTTCGGGTATTGATGCGAGAAAACCGATCGCTGGTGCCTTTATCCGAAGAGATCGCGGTAGCGCGACAGTACCTTAATCTGGAGCGCCTGCGGTTGGGCGAGCGCATTCAAGTGCAGTGGGATATGGCCTCTTGTCCGCCTGACCCGCTGGTACCGCCACTCATGTTGCAGCCGTTGCTGGAGAATGCGGTTTATCATGGCATTGAGCCATCGACTCAACCGGGGAATATTTTGATTCGCTGTGAACAGGTAAATGACCAGATGTGCCTGGAGATTTCAAACACCTTATCGACAGACAGTCGTCACATCCAGGGTAATCAAATGGCAATGGCTAACATTCGCGAACGCTTGCTGCTTTTTTTTGAACTCGAAGCCGTGATGACGACGGGAATCCGGGAAGGTCGTTTCCACGTATCGATTAAGTTTCCTTACCGGCCGCACGTTGCATGATGCGTGCACCGCTACGTCTGCTATTGGTGGATGACGAAGCACTCGCTCGTTCGCGGTTACGGGATTTGCTCGGCGATATTGCGGAGGAGGTTTCCACCACGGTAGTTGCCGAGGCGCATGATGGCCATAGTGCGCTAGCGTTAATACAAACACATCCCTGCGATATTGCTTTGGTCGATATACGCATGCCTGGCATGGATGGCGTTGAGTTTGCGCGCCATCTTGCGCGCTGGCCCACAGCGCCGGCTGTGATTTTTGTCACGGCATATGATCAATATGCGGTGAGTGCATTTGAGCTGGCGGTACTGGACTACCTTGTCAAGCCAGTGCGCGCAGCGCGCCTTGC
>JAUSMB010000079.1 GCA_030645365.1 Rugosibacter sp. | reverse complement strand
AGGGGGTCGCCATACGCCTTTCTTCAATGGCTATCGTCCCCAGTTCTATTTCCGTACGACGGACGTCACTGGCGCGATTGAACTGCCTGCCGGCACTGAAATGGTCATGCCAGGTGATAATATCGCCATGACCGTCAAGCTTATCGCTCCGATTGCGATGGAAGAAGGTCTGCGCTTCGCTATCCGTGAAGGCGGTCGTACCGTCGGTGCAGGTGTTGTGGCAAAGGTTATTGAGTAAATTTAATCGTTTTATTTGAGAGCGGCACTCTGGAAACGGGGTGTCGCTTTGTAGTTTCTGTTACAGGGGTGTAGCTCAATTGGCAGAGCGGCGGTCTCCAAAACCGCAGGTTGGGGGTTCGATTCCCTCCGCCCCTGCCACTTCGATTTTGTTTCACTAACTGATGTGGTTTAAATGGCCGACAAACTTAAGTTTTCGCTGGCGCTTTTGCTTTTGGTAGCAGGTATCGCGGGGTTTTATTACCTTGTCGAACAGCCGATGATCGTGCGAGTTCTCTCTCTGCTGGCAGGCATTGGGGCTGGTGTTGCAGTGGCTTGGTTTACCTCTCCGGGGCAGCGGTTTACAAATTTCAGCCGTGAGGCAGTGGTTGAGACGAAGAAGGTTGTTTGGCCTACACGTCGTGAAACTCTTCAGGTGACTGGCGTTGTTTTTGGTTTCGTGCTGGTGATGGCGGTCGTATTGTGGGCGACTGACAAAAGCCTTGAGTGGGTACTTTATGATCTTATCCTGGGCTGGAAAAAATAATGACCAAACGTTGGTATGTTGTGCACGCTTACTCCGGGTTTGAGAAATCCGTGCAGCGCGCGCTGATTGAACGAATTACACGTGCAAATATGCAGGATAAATTTGGCCAGATACTTGTGCCTGTGGAAGAGGTTATCGAAATGAAAAACGGACAAAAAAGAGTGTCCGAGCGAAAATTTTTCCCTGGCTATGTACTGGTTGAGATGGACATGGATGATGATTCATGGCATTTGGTCAAAAGTACCGCTAAGGTGACTGGATTCATTGGCGGCACAGCGATGAATCCAACGCCGATTTCAGAAAAAGAAGTGGCAAAGATTATGCAGCAAGTTCAAGATGGTGTTGAAAAGCCGCGTCCGAAGGTATTGTTTGAAATGGGTGAAATGGTGCGTATCAAAGAGGGGCCGTTTACTGACTTCAATGGCAACGTTGAGGGAGTGAATTACGAAAAAAGTCGATTGCATGTTTCTGTCACTATTTTCGGCCGGTCTACGCCTGTTGAGCTTGATTTTGCGCAAGTCGAAAAGGTTTAACTGGTTTTGATTCTGTTTCGACTGCGCCGTGGCAGTCGGGTGTTTTTTTTAGCGGCAAGAGGAGCGCAAGTAGGAGTCCCGAGTGCGCGTTAAAACTCATTTAGTAAAGGAGCCATCATGGCAAAGAAGATCGTCGGTTACATCAAGCTACAGGTGCCTGCAGGCAAAGCTAATCCATCACCCCCTATTGGCCCGGCACTTGGTCAACGCGGGTTGAACATCATGGAGTTCTGTAAGGCATTTAATGCGCAAACGCAGGGCTTGGAGCCTGGTTTGCCTATTCCGGTAGTGATTACTGCGTTTGCTGACAAGAGCTTTACTTTTGTCATGAAGACGCCGCCTGCAACCATTCTGATCAAGAAGGCCGCAGGCATACAAAAAGGCTCGGCTAGGCCACATACCGATAAAGTTGGTTCAATTACCAAGGCGCAAGCTGAAGAAATCGCCAAGGCAAAAATGCCTGATCTTACCGCAGCAGACCTTGACGCAGCGGTTCGAACAATTGCAGGCTCTGCTCGCAGCATGGGCATCACCGTGGAGGGTATCTGATCATGGCTAAGCTTTCTAAACGCGTTCAGGCTATCCGCGCAAAAATAGATCCAAACAAAACGTACGTACTGGGCGAGGCTTTAAGCTTGGTTAAGGGTTGCGCAAATGCCAAGTTTGATGAGTCTATTGATATTTCAGTAAACCTTGGTATTGATGCCAAGAAATCCGATCAAGTCGTGCGTGGTTCAGTAGTGCTTCCTGCAGGAACAGGCAAAACCGTTCGCGTTGCAGTGTTTGCTCAAGGTGAAAAGGCCGAAGCAGCGAAAGCCGCTGGGGCGGATGTCGTCGGTTTTGAAGACTTGGCAGCCGATGTCAAAGCGGGCAACATGAACTTTGATATTGTTATCGCCACGCCTGATGCTATGCGAGTTGTTGGCGCTTTAGGTCAAATTCTTGGTCCTCGCGGTTTGATGCCGAATCCAAAAGTTGGCACGGTCACGATGGATGTGGTTACAGCAGTAAAAAATGCCAAGGCAGGCCAAGTTCAATACCGTACCGACAAGTCAGGCATTATTCACTGTACGCTGGGTCGTGCGTCGTTTAGTGTCGAAGCTTTGCAGCAGAATTGTGTCGCACTGATCGACGCGCTGCAAAAAGCACGTCCGAATGGTTCAAAAGGACAATATTTAAAGAAGATATCGCTATCCAGCACCATGGGTATTGGTGTTCGTATTGAGCAGTCCAGCATTGGAGTTCTGGGCTAAAAGACTTTGGGCTGCTGCACTCGCTAATTTAGGGGTGCGGCAGGTTATCAAAGACCGCAGGTGTCCATGCGGACTTAAGCGGTAGCAACAGCTCATCGTTGCTGCAGCCTGCGCAGATGGCGTCACCCGATCACAGGAAATGCTTTTGCAGATTCTGAATGAAGGCCGCCGTATTGCCAGCGCCGACTTTCCGGCGAGGGCGTTTTACTAGGAGGTGACCGTGAGTCTTAATCTTGACGACAAGAAGGCGGTAGTCGCAGAGGTTTCCGCAGTGGTTGCGAAAGCCCAGTCGATCATCGTCGCCGAGTATCGTGGTCTTGGAGTGGTTGATCTCACTGGTTTGCGTGCTCAGGCACGTAAATCTGGTGTGTATTTGCGCGTACTGAAAAATACCCTGGCGCGACGTGCTTTAACTGGCACGCCGTTCGAGGCGCTATCTGTCCAACTTGTTGGCCCGCTGATCTATGGAATTTCCTCGGATCCAGTAGCGGCTGCCAAATTGCTCAATGATTTTGCCAAGGGTAAAGATCAGATTGTTATCAAGGCTGGTGCGATGCCCAACTACGTCCTCGACGCAGCAGGTGTTAAAGCATTAGCCACGATGCCTAGCCGTGAGGAGCTGTTGTCCAAGCTGCTGGGTACGATGCAAGCACCAATCACTCAGTTTGTACGTACGCTCAACGAAATTCCGACCAAGTTTGTGCGGGGTCTTGCTGCTGTGCGTGATACAAAAACGACTGCGTAATCGTATTTTATTGATCCAAAATTCATTTAGGAGTTGCAATTATGGCTGTTAACAAAGCTGAAATTCTCGAAGCCATCGCTGGCATGACAGTTCTCGATCTTTCCGAGTTGATCAAGGAAATGGAAGAGAAGTTTGGTGTTTCTGCAGCTGCGGCTGCTGTTGCTGTTGCTGCCCCCGCTGCTGCTGCCGCCGCCGCAGAAGAGCAAACCGAATTCAACGTCATGCTACTCGCAGCTGGCGAGAAGAAGGTTGAAGTGATCAAGGTTGTTCGCGCAGCGACAGGTCTTGGCCTGAAGGAAGCCAAAGATGTTGTTGATGGTGCCCCCAAGGCTGTTAAAGAAGGTGTTTCCAAGGCTGATGCAGAAGCCCTCAAAAAGCAACTTGAGGAAGCTGGCGCGAAGGTCGAAATCAAGTAATTTTTGCCTTGAAACGGATTGGCAACCTTGTTGCCAATCCGTTTTCATTGTTTGCGCTACTTTATGAAATCTGCCAGGGGTTAATCTGGCGTAGGGGCTAAACAAAAAAACTGCGTGCAGTTTTTTCTTTTACCCCCCCCGATGTCTGAATCACGAACGGAGACACCATGCCTTATTCTTACACTGAAAAAAAGCGTATCCGCAAAAGTTTTGCCAAACGGGAGAATGTGCTTAATATCCCATTCCTGCTGGCAACGCAGATCGATTCTTACATGCACTTTCTGCAAACCGATGTGTCGCCTAGCGCGCGAAAAAATCAAGGTCTGCAGGCTGCATTCGCGTCAATTTTCCCAATTGTTGCGCACTCGGGTAACGCCAGACTTGAATTTATTGAATATGCATTGGGCGAGCCATCGTTTGATGTAAAAGAATGTCATCAGCGTGGTTTAACGTTCGCTAGCCCATTGCGGGCAAAGGTGCGTTTGATACTATTAGATCGCGATACAAAAGCAGTTAAAGAAGTTAAGGAAGATCAGCCATTGTATATGGGTGAAATTCCGCTTATGACCACGACAGGCTCGTTTGTTATCAACGGTACGGAGCGAGTGATTGTTTCTCAGCTGCATCGTTCACCGGGTGTATTTTTCGAGCATGACAAAGGTAAGACGCACAGCTCCGGAAAATTGTTATTCTCGGCGCGTATTATTCCTTACCGCGGCTCTTGGTTGGATTTTGAGTTTGATCCGAAGGATATTTTGTTCTTTCGCATTGACCGTCGTCGCAAAATGCCTGTGACTATTTTGCTCAAAGCGATTGGTATGACGCATGAGAAAATTCTGAGTACGTTCTTTGAATTCGATACGTTCCAGTTAACCAAAAAAGGCATTCTTTTTGAGAGTAATGCCGAACGTTTGCGCGGTGAAATGGCAAAGTTCGATATTCTTGATAAAACAGGTAATCATATTGTTAGCAAGGATAAGCGCATTACTGCCAAGCATATCCGCCAGTTGGCTGAAGCTGGCATTAAAAAGTTTGTTGTGCCAGACGAGTATATGTTGGGTCGAGTCATTGCAAATGCGCTCGTCAATCAAGAGACGGGTGAAGTCATTGCCAATGCAAATGATGAGATCACCGAAGAGCTGCTGGCTAAATTAATTGAAAACGGCGTTGAGCACTTAAATACGCTGTATGTCAATGATCTTGATCGTGGCGAGTACATCTCGTCAACCTTGCGCATCGATGAAACAACCGACCAGTGGGCCGCACGCGTTGCCATTTATCGCATGATGCGCCCTGGTGAGCCGCCAACTGAAGATGCCGTTGAAAACTTATTTCACAGCCTGTTTTATTCTGATGAACGCTATGACTTGTCAGACGTGGGCCGGATGAAGTTTAACCGTCGTGTAGGTCGTGAAGAAATTGAAGGGCTTGGTACGCTATCAAATGAAGATATTGTTGATGTCGTCAAAATATTAGTTGAGCTGCGTAATGGCCGTGGCGAAGTTGATGATATCGATCACTTAGGTAACCGCCGTGTTCGGTCTGTTGGCGAGCTGGCTGAAAATCAGTTTCGTGCCGGCTTGGTGCGTGTGGAGCGTGCCGTAAAAGAGCGCCTCAATCAAGCGGAAAGCGATAATCTCATGCCCCGCGATTTGATTAATGCAAAACCGATCTCTGCTGCGATTAAGGAGTTTTTTGGCTCCAGTCAGCTATCGCAGTTTATGGATCAAACAAATCCGTTATCGGAAATTACGCACAAGCGTCGTATTTCGGCACTCGGTCCCGGCGGATTGACGCGCGAGCGTGCTGGCTTTGAAGTACGAGACGTACACCCAACACATTACGGTCGTGTTTGCCCTATCGAAACGCCTGAAGGCCCAAATATTGGTTTGATCAACTCTCTGGCACTTTATTCGCGCACAAACGAATATGGCTTCATGGAAACCCCCTATCGCAAGGTGATGGGTAGTCACGTCACTGATGAGATTGAATATCTATCAGCGATTGAGGAGGGAAAGTATGTCATTGCTCAAGCAAATACCGAACTGGACAAGAAAGGTTCCTTAACGGGCGCCTTGGTTTCTTGTCGACTTAATGGTGAGTTTTCCCTCAAAGATCCTAGTGATGTGCAATACATGGACGTTGCGCCTAACCAGATTGTCTCGGTGGCCGCCTCGCTAATTCCCTTCCTGGAGCATGATGATGCGAACCGTGCATTGATGGGCGCCAACATGCAGCGCCAAGCGGTTCCTTGCCTGCGTCCAGAAAAAGCATTTGTCGGTACGGGTATTGAACGCACAGTGGCCGTTGATTCAGGAACGGCTGTACAGGCTTTGCGTGGTGGGCAGGTTGATTATGTTGATGCAAACCGAATTGTGGTTCGCGTTAATGATGATGAAACTGTACCGGGAGAAGTGGGTGTCGACATCTACAACCTTATCAAATACACAAGGTCGAATCAAAATACCAATATCAACCAGCGTCCTATTGTCAAAGTGGGAGATGCAATTGGTAAGGGTGATGTGATTGCCGATGGTGCCTCAACAGATCTTGGCGAGTTGGCTTTAGGTCAAAACATGCTTGTGGCATTTATGCCATGGAATGGCTATAACTTTGAGGATTCGATTCTCATCTCTGAGCGTGTTGTGGCGGAAGATCGTTTTACTTCAATTCATATTGAAGAGCTGACAGTCATGGCGCGTGATACAAAGCTGGGTCCTGAGGAAATTTCAAGAGATATTGCTACCTTGGGAGAGTCGCAGCTTGGGCGGTTAGATGAGTCAGGTATTGTTTATATTGGTGCAGAAGTCGAAGCAGGCGATGTGCTTGTTGGTAAAGTAACCCCTAAAGGTGAAACACAGCTTACGCCTGAAGAAAAACTGTTGCGCGCAATCTTTGGCGAAAAAGCCTCCGATGTGAAAGATACCTCACTGAAAGTTCCGTCCGGTATGGTAGGCACTGTGATTGATGTCCAAGTATTTACACGCGAAGGTATTGAACGCGATAAACGAGCTCAGTCGATTATCGACGATATGTTAAAGGGCTATAAACAAGACTTAGCTGACCAGATGCGTATCGTTGAGCGCGACACATTTGCGCGGATTGAAAAGCTGTTGGTTAATAAAGTTGCTAATAAGGGGCCTAAAAAACTTGTCAAAGGAACCAAAATAACCAAGGCTTATCTTGAAACGGTTGAGCATTATCACTGGTTTGATATTTCACTAGCAGCCGAAGATGCTCAAGAGCAACTGGAGAGCTTGCGTGACAGTATTGAGCAGACGCGTAAAGATTTTGATATAGCTTTCGAAGCCAAGAAAAAGAAACTGACGCAAGGGGACGAGCTTCCCGCAGGCGTGCAGAAAATGGTTAAGGTTTATCTCGCCGTTAAACGGCGGGTTCAGCCTGGAGATAAAATGGCTGGCCGGCACGGTAACAAGGGTGTCATTTCGAAAATTGTGCCAGTAGAGGATATGCCGCACATGGCGGATGGTACGCCGATGGATATCGTTCTTAATCCACTGGGCGTGCCGTCGCGGATGAATATTGGTCAGATTCTTGAGACGCATCTGGGTTGGGCTGCCAAAGGTCTTGGAAAGAAAATCGATACATTGTTGCGCCAACAAGCATCGGCTACTGAAATGCGCAAGTTGTTGAATAATATTTACAACAGTTCAGGGAAGAGCGAAGAAATCAATAGCCTGAACGATTTAGAGCTGACTGAGCTTGCCGTAAATCTCAAAGGAGGAGTGCCTTTTGCTACCCCGGTATTTGATGGTGCACATGAGTCAGAGATCAAAGCAATGCTTGAACTAGCCGACTTGCCTGTTAATGGACAGGTTGATTTGTTTGATGGGCGTACCGGTGAAAAGTTTGATCGACAAGTGACTGTTGGTTATATGCACGTTCTTAAACTGCATCATCTGGTTGATGACAAGATGCATGCGCGCTCAACAGGCCCATACAGTTTGGTGACACAGCAACCGCTAGGCGGTAAAGCGCAATTTGGTGGCCAGCGCTTTGGTGAGATGGAAGTGTGGGCACTTGAGGCTTACGGCGCCGCTTATGTATTGCAGGAAATGTTGACGGTTAAGTCAGATGATGTAGCCGGGCGCACCAAGGTCTATGAAAATATTGTTAAGGGCGAGCACAAAATCGATGCAGGAATGCCTGAGTCATTTAATGTCTTGATCAAGGAAATTCGCTCGCTAGCGATCGATATTGATCTCGAGCGCCATTAAACCTGATAGCCGTCCACTGGAGATAACTAATGAAAAGTCTATTTGCCGATCTTTTTAAGCAAAATCTGGCAGCTGAAGATAACTTCGATGCGATCACTATCGGTCTGGCTTCACCAGCCAAGATTCGGTCTTGGTCGTATGGAGAGGTTAAAAAACCGGAAACAATCAACTATCGAACATTCAAGCCAGAGCGTGATGGCTTGTTTTGTGCAAAGATTTTTGGGCCTATTAAAGACTACGAATGTCTTTGCGGGAAATATAAGCGGCTAAAGCATCGTGGAGTGATTTGTGAAAAGTGCGGGGTAGAGGTAACTCAGTCTAAAGTTCGTCGAGAGCGTATGGCGCATATTGAGCTAGCTTCACCAGTGGCGCATATCTGGTTTCTCAAGAGTTTGCCTAGCCGTCTCGGCATGGTGCTAGATATGACGTTGCGCGACATCGAACGCGTATTATATTTTGAAGCATTCGTTGTCGTTGATCCAGGCATGACGCTCCTTAATAGAGCCCAGCTACTGACTGAAGATGATTATCTAGCTAAAGTCGAAGAATACGGTGATGACTTTACTGCCATGATGGGCGCTGAGGGCGTTCGTGAGCTTCTGCGTACGTTAGACATAGCTCGCGAAGTCGAAATTTTGCACCAGGAGATCGAAACGACAGGCTCTGAGGCGAAAATGAAGAAAATCTCCAAGCGGCTCAAAGTGCTTGAGGGGTTTCAGCATTCTGGAATTAAGCCGGAATGGATGATATTAGAGGTCCTACCAGTACTTCCTCCCGATTTGCGTCCATTGGTACCACTGGATGGCGGTCGTTTTGCAACTTCCGACTTGAATGACTTGTACCGCAGAGTCATCAACCGAAATAATCGTCTCAAGCGCTTACTGGAGTTGAAAGCACCAGACATTATTGTGCGAAATGAAAAACGCATGCTTCAGGAGTCAGTTGATTCATTGCTTGACAATGGTCGACGCGGTAAAGCGATGACTGGCGCAAACAAGCGGCCACTTAAGTCACTTGCCGACATGATCAAGGGTAAAGGGGGGCGCTTCAGGCAAAATCTTCTGGGTAAGCGGGTCGACTATTCCGGACGTTCGGTTATTGTTGTTGGCCCTCAACTCAAGCTTCACCAGTGTGGATTGCCTAAGAAAATGGCGCTGGAATTATTCAAGCCTTTTATTTTTGAGCGACTTGAAAAAATGGGCATTGCCAGTACGATCAAAGCGGCAAAAAAGGAAGTTGAAGCTGAGACGCCGGTTGTTTGGGACATTCTGGAAGGCGTTATTCGTGAGCATCCCGTCATGCTTAATCGCGCTCCGACTCTGCACCGTCTTGGGATTCAAGCTTTTGAGCCTATGCTGATTGAAGGCAAAGCGATTCAGCTCCACCCGCTTGTTTGTGTCGCTTTTAATGCAGACTTCGACGGCGATCAAATGGCAGTGCACGTACCGTTGTCATTAGAAGCACAAATGGAAGCTCGTACCCTGATGTTAGCTTCGAATAATGTGCTATCGCCTGCGAATGGTGTGCCAATTATCGTGCCTTCTCAGGATGTTGTCTTGGGGCTGTATTACTCAACAAGGGAAAGTGTCACTGCGCGTGGAACGGGCATGATGTTTTCAGATATCGCTGAATTAGCTAGAGGCGTTGATTCGAGGGAGGTTGATCTGCATGCGCGTATTACGGTGCGCATTCCTGAGTACGCTTTAGAAGCGGATGGTCAGTGGAAGAAGAAAATCACGCGTTACTCAACGACCGCAGGCCGAGCTCTGCTGTCAGAAATATTGCCACGGGGTTTGCCTTTTTCAGTAATTGACAAGCCGCTTAAGAAAAAAGAAATTTCCAAGCTCGTAGATGAAAGCTTCCGTCGGTGTGGCTTAAAAGATACTGTAGTTTTTGCTGATCAGCTCATGCAATATGGTTTCCGTTTGGCTACACGTGGAGGCATATCGATCTGCTTGGATGACATGCAAATACCCAGTCAAAAGCACGACCTTATCGGGGTCGCAGAAGGCGAGGTTAAAGAAATTGAGAAGCAATACACGTCTGGTCTCGTGACTGCGGGTGAGCGATATAACAAGGTAGTTGATATCTGGGGTCGTGCTGGGGATCAAGTAGCTAAGGCTATGATGGATCAGCTGGCCAAAGAGGAGGTAACAAATTCCGAAGGAGTGGCTTGTAGCCAGGAATCATTTAATTCGATTTACATGATGGCTGATTCTGGCGCGCGTGGTTCTGCCGCACAAATTCGGCAGTTAGCTGGTATGCGGGGATTAATGGCAAAACCGGATGGCTCGATCATTGAGACGCCTATTACCTCAAATTTTCGCGAAGGACTTAATGTACTTCAGTACTTTATTTCGACGCACGGTGCACGCAAAGGCTTGGCTGATACTGCTTTAAAAACCGCAAATTCAGGTTATTTGACCCGCCGCCTTGTGGATGTAACGCAAGATTTGGTCGTAATAGAAGACGATTGCGGTACGGAGAATGGCTTCTTAATGAAAGCGTTAGTCGAGGGCGGTGAAGTTATTGAGCCACTTGGCGAACGCATACTCGGCCGTGTTCTGTGTAGCGATGTTATTCATCCGGATACTGGGAATGTCCTCTACACTGCAGGGTATTTGCTGAATGAAGATGCAGTTGATTCTATAGAGTCGTTAGGTGTTGATGAAGTCAACGTCCGGACCCCGCTTTCGTGCGAAACGCGATATGGGTTGTGCGCAAAGTGCTACGGTCGTGACTTGGGCCGCGGCTCTATGGTTAATACTGGCGAGGCCGTTGGGGTAATTGCAGCGCAATCCATCGGCGAGCCTGGAACCCAGTTGACTATGCGGACATTCCATGTCGGGGGTGCTGCGTCTCGTTCGGCTGCGCAAAGCAACATTGAGGCAAAGAGCTCCGGATTTGTGAAGTATGCGTCGACAGTTAGATACGTTGAAAATTCAAAAGGTGAGAAAATTGCCATTTCACGATCAGGCGAATTATTGATTGTTGATGACAATGGCCGTGAGCGTGAGCGTCATAAAGTGCCTTATGGCGCGACCTTGCTACGTGATAATGGAGCTCAAGTTAAGGCAGGAGCACAGCTAGCTGTTTGGGATCCCCACACCCGTCCGATTGTCGCTGAGTATGCAGGGACTGCCAAGTTTGAAAATATTGAGAAAGGCGTAACCGTTGTTGAGCAGATGGATGATATTACCGGGCTATCTACGCTGGTTGTCATCGACACAAAACGCGGACTGAGAGCAGCCAAGGGTGTTCGTCCACAAGTTAAGCTGATTGATGAGACAGGTCAGGAAGTGAAAATTACGGGCACAGATCACGTAGTTACCATTACTTTTCAAGTTGGTTCGCTAATAACAGTACGAGATGGTCAGTGGGTATCTGTCGGTGATATTCTTTCTCGGATTCCTCAAGAGTCATCTAAAACGCGCGATATTACCGGGGGTTTGCCACGCGTAGCAGAGTTGTTTGAAGCCAGGTCACCAAAAGATGCTGGTATTCTGGCTGAGGTAACAGGTACAGTTTCTTTTGGTAAAGACACCAAGGGAAAACAGCGACTTATCATCACTGACCTTGATGGGGTAAGTAGCGAATATCTCATCTCCAAAGACAAGCATGTCATGGCCCATGACGGTCAAGTAGTCAGTAAAGGTGAGGTTATTGTGGATGGTCCCGCTGACCCCCATGATATTCTCCGACTTAAAGGTGTGGACGAGCTCGCACGCTATATCATTGATGAGGTTCAAGATGTCTACCGCTTACAAGGTGTTAAGATTAATGATAAGCATATTGAAGTCATTGTTCGTCAAATGCTACGCAGAGTCGTCATCACAAATACCGGTGACTCACGCTTTATAAAAGAAGAACAGGCGGAGTGTGATGAGGTTTTGGATGAGAATGATCGTTTGGTTGCAGAAGGTAAGGCCCCGGCAAGTTACGAATTTGTGCTTTTAGGAATCACTAAGGCAAGCTTGTCAACCAACTCCTTTATCTCAGCCGCTTCTTTCCAAGAAACGACAAGGGTATTAACCGAAGCGGCTATCATGGGTAAGCGTGATGAGTTGCGCGGACTTAAGGAGAATGTCATTGTTGGACGACTGATCCCTGCCGGTACCGGATTGGCATATCATCGTCGGAGGCAGCTCAAGCTTTCTGTTGATGCATCAGAAGCGCAGAACCTATTTGATTTGTCGTCGGCATCTGTAGCTATTGAATAATGGAAGTTACTTGACGCTCAGGAGTGAGTTCCATATAATCCGCCGTCTTTGCCTTTGGCGAGAATAATTTTTGCAATACTTTGTAGTGTTTTCCACTACGTATTAGGAAATACATATGCCCACAATTAATCAGCTTGTGCGAAAGCCTCGGCAAGCACAAAAAACAAAAAGCAAAGTTCCAGCGCTGGCGAGTAGCCCTGCTAGGCGCGGTGTTTGCACTCGTGTTTACACTACGACGCCCAAAAAACCAAACTCCGCGTTGCGCAAGGTTGCAAAAGTACGCCTGACCAATGGTTTTGAAGTCATTTCATATATTGGTGGTGAGGGGCATAATTTGCAAGAGCACTCGGTCGTTTTGATTCGGGGTGGGCGAGTGAAAGATCTCCCGGGTGTGCGCTATCACATTGTTCGTGGCAGTCTTGATACCCAAGGTGTGAAAGATCGTAAACAAAGTCGTTCAAAATACGGCGCCAAGCGGCCTAAAGCTGCTTGATTGAGAACATTAAGGAAAAACTATGCCCCGTCGTCGTGAAGTTCCTAAGCGTGACATTCTGCCTGATCCAAAGTTCGGTAGCATTGATCTGTCGAAATTTGTTAACGTATTAATGTCGAGTGGCAAGAAGTCAGTTGCTGAGCGCATTATCTATGGAGCTTTTGCTCAGATCCATTCTAAAAGCGGTAAGGATCCCTTAGAGGTCTTTTCTTTGGCTGTTAATAACGTTAAGCCTGTTGTGGAGGTTAAGAGTCGGCGGGTGGGTGGTGCCAATTATCAGGTCCCTGTAGAGGTCCGTCCGTCGCGTAGAGTTGCATTATCCATGCGCTGGTTACGTGAGGCGGCGCGAAAGCGTTCTGAAAAGTCTATGGGTCAGCGGTTGGCTGCTGAGCTATTGGAAGCATCTGAGGGTCGCGGGGCTGCAATGAAGAAGCGTGAAGAGGTGCATCGTATGGCAGAGGCTAACAAGGCGTTCTCGCATTTCCGCTTTTAATTTTAATTTTTAATTAAGCGGGAGTTAGTCCCACTCCGCCCCCTCTTGAGCACAGAGGGTTTGTTTATTTCCGAACTGTATTGGCTTGTAGGCTTTTACATTCGGCTTATTTGAATAAGGTAGGTAATCCAAGTGGCACGTAAGACCCCCATTGAGCGCTATCGTAATATCGGTATTTCGGCACATATTGATGCCGGAAAAACTACTACAACTGAGCGCATCCTTTTTTATACGGGCGTTAACCATAAGATTGGTGAGGTTCATGATGGCGCCGCGACTATGGATTGGATGGAGCAGGAGCAGGAGCGTGGTATTACTATTACCTCGGCTGCAACAACCTGTTTTTGGCGTGGTATGGGTGGGAATTTCGAGGAGCATCGTGTAAATATTATTGATACGCCAGGTCACGTGGATTTTACTATCGAAGTAGAGCGTTCGATGCGGGTTCTGGATGGCGCTTGTATGGTTTATTGTGCTGTGGGTGGTGTTCAGCCACAGTCAGAAACTGTTTGGCGTCAAGCTAATCGCTACCGTGTGCCACGCCTTGCGTTCGTTAACAAAATGGATCGCCAGGGGGCTGATTTTTTCAAGGTGCATGATCAGATGCGTTTGCGTCTAAAGGCTAACCCGATCCCTCTGCAGATCCCCATAGGCGCTGAAGAGAAATTTGAAGGCGTGGTTGACCTGGTTAAAATGAAGGCAATCATTTGGGATGAGAAAAGCCAAGGGACAAAGTTTGAGTATGGTGACATTCCTGTAGAGCTAAAGGCTACAGCGGATATCTGGCGTGAAAAAATGCTTGAAGCTGCTGCAGAGGCATCTGAAACGCTGATGAACAAATACCTTGAGTCTGGTGATTTGACTGAGAAAGAGATCAAGCAGGGTTTGCGCTCCCGGACACTAAGTGCCGAAATTGTTCCGATGCTATGCGGTTCGGCCTTTAAAAATAAGGGTGTGCAGGCTATGTTGGATGCGGTGATTGAGTACCTGCCGGCACCAACGGATGTTTTGCCGGTTAAGGGTATTCTTGAGAATGAGCAAGAGGGGGAGCGAAAGCCCTCGGATGGCGAGCCATTTTCGGCGCTTGCTTTTAAGATTATGACCGATCCCTATGTTGGGCAGCTCACTTTTTTTCGTGTGTACTCAGGGGTAATCAAGACGGGCGATACTATTTACAATCCAATTAAGGGTCGTAAAGAGCGTTTAGGCCGTATTCTTCAAATGCACGCAAACCAGCGGGAAGAAATTAAAGAGGTTTTTGCTGGGGATATCGCTGCAGCTGTTGGATTGAAAGAGGCTACTACCGGAGATACCCTTAGCGATCCTGATAAGGTCATAATTTTGGAGAGAATGGTATTTCCTGAGCCTGTTATTCATGTTGCGGTTGAGCCTAAAACCAAAGCTGACCAGGAGAAAATGGGTATTGCGTTAAATCGCTTGGCGCAAGAAGACCCCTCTTTCCGCGTCAGAACTGATGAAGAGTCAGGCCAAACTATTATTTCGGGTATGGGTGAGTTGCACCTTGAAATTCTTGTTGATCGCATGCGACGTGAGTTTGGTGTTGAGGCAAATGTGGGTGCTCCTCAAGTAGCCTATCGCGAAGCTATTCGAAAGTCTGTTGAGCAGGAGGGTAAGTTTGTTAAGCAGTCGGGTGGCCGTGGTCAATATGGACATGTTTGGATCAAAATGGAGCCTAATGAAACAGGTAAGGGTTTCGAATTTATAGATTCCATAAAAGGGGGGGCTGTACCCCGGGAGTTTATCCCAGCGGTTGAAAAGGGTCTTCTGGAGACGCTGCCAAATGGGGTATTAGCTGGCTTTCCTGTAGTTGATGTCAAAGTAACCCTTTTTGATGGCTCCTACCACGATGTTGACTCCAATGAAAACGCCTTCAAGATGGCGGCTTCGATGGCGTTCAAGGATGCCATGCGTAAAGCTAGTCCTGTATTGCTTGAGCCTATGATGGCGGTAGAAGTTGAAACACCAGAAGATTACATGGGCAATTTGATGGGTGATTTATCTGGACGTCGAGGCATTGTTTTGGGTATGGAAGATCAGGTCGGTGGAATTAAGCTGATTAAAGCTGAAGTGCCTTTAGCTGAAATGTTCGGGTACTCAACTCAACTACGATCTTTGTCTCAAGGTCGCGCTACTTATTCGATGGAATTTAAACATTACTCTGAAGCCCCAAAAAATGTGGCTGAGGCGATTATCAATAAAAAATAGTAACTAAGCATTTGAGGTAACTGACATGGCAAAAAGCAAGTTTGAGCGCACGAAACCACACGTTAACGTAGGCACGATTGGGCACGTTGACCACGGCAAGACCACGCTGACAGCGGCGATCACCACGATACTGTCGGCCAAATTTGGCGGCG
>JAUSMB010000078.1 GCA_030645365.1 Rugosibacter sp. | reverse complement strand
AACCGAGCAGCTGCGGTTGGCGAATTGAATGAGCACTTGGTCGCGTTCGCGCTGTTCCAGTTCACCATGCAGGGCGAGCGCGACAAAGCCCGCATCCTGCAGCACTTGCACCAACGCACGGCATTGCTCGCGTGTATTGCAAAAGGCCAGCGTGCTGACCGGACGATAATGGTTGAGTAATTGCACGACAGCAGAAAATTTCTCTTCGTTGTCCACTTCATAAAAACGCTGACGAATTTTGCCGGCTTCATGTTGCTCGGTGAGCGTGACTTGTTGCGGCTGACGCAAGAACTGCCGACTCAAACCGGCAATGCTCTCGGGATAGGTGGCGGAAAACAGCAAGGTTTGCCGCTCCTTGGGGCAGGCTTTGGCGACGCAGGCAATATCGTCATAGAACCCCATATCCAGCATGCGATCCGCTTCGTCCAGCACCAGCGTGGTGAGCTGGGTCAGGTCAAGACTGCTGCGCCGGAGGTGATCCATGATGCGCCCGGGGGTGCCGACGACGACATGCGCGCCGTGCTCCAGGCTGGACATCTGGGGTCGCATGGGGCTGCCACCGCATAGCGTGAGCACCTTGATGTTGTCCGCGCCACGCGCCAGACGGCGAATTTCCTGCGTGACCTGGTCGGCCAGTTCGCGTGTGGGGCAAAGCACCAGGGCTTGCACGGCAAAGTTGCGCGGATTGAGTTTGGTCAGCAGCGGCAGGCCAAAAGCCGCCGTCTTGCCACTGCCGGTTTTCGCTTGCGCGATCAGGTCGTGTCCGGCCAGCGAGAGCGGCAGGCTGGCCGCTTGAATCGGCGTCATCTGCACGTAGCCCAGCTGTTGCAGGTTCACCAGCATGGCAGGGGAGAGTGGCAGCTGGCTGAATGAGGTGCCCGGCGCGGTGGGGGTATTTTCTGTGCTGCTGGTTTGGCTGGGTGGGGTCATTGGATTTGTGTGGTGTGCGGTTAAGTCGTATTGAGTGCTTGAGTCAGTGTGACAGGTGCCAGGCGCAGGTTGTTCTCGCCCATAATGAGCCACAGCTCGCCTTCTTGCAGCGTGCATTGCAGTTGCATATTGCGCGAGGTTAAAGCGGTCAATGCGGCGGCGTCTTCCGGGCTGATTTGGTACACGGTGAGTTTTTCCTGGCGCTCGAATGCGGTGCGGTTTTGTTGCCACCAAATCTCTGTTGCGCGAGCGCCGTAAGCAATGATGGCAACGTGATCCGCCCGCCCGCAAGCGCGGCGGATGCGTTTTTCGTCCGGTAGTCCGACGTCAATCCATTGCGTGATGCTGCCGGTTAAATCCTTGCGCACCAAATCCGGCTCGTCTTCCGTTGATAAACCCTTGCCAAACACCAGCGCTTCATCGGCATGCAAAATGAATGCAACTACCCGCATCATCATGCGCTCATCGGTCTCGGAAGGATGCCGCGCGATGGTGAGCGTGTGGTTGCCGTAGTAGTTGCGGTCAAGGTCGGCGATTTGCAGATCAAGTTTGAAAATAGTGGATTTAAGCGCCATAAAAGTAAGAGAAGTTAGAGCACGCGCTGCTGTTGCGCGCCCAAAATGCCGCCCGAGAGCGTAATGACATCACCACGCTTCAGATGTTGCGGCGGCTTCATGCCTAAACCCACGCCTTCGGGCGTGCCGGTGATGATCACGTCGCCCGGCAAGAGGGTCATGAACTGGCTGAGATATGAAACGATGTGCGCGACAGGAAAGATCATGTCGGCGGTGGAGCTATGCTGCCTGCGCTGGCCGTTGATGGCCAATTCCAGCGGAATGGTTTGCGGGTCGGGAATCTCATCGGTGGTGACAAGCCACGGGCCAATCGGGCCAAAGCCGTCAAAGCTTTTGCCCTTTACCCACTGCCCGTTGCGTTTGGCTTGCCAGTCGCGCTCCGATACATCGTTTGCCAGGCAATAACCTGCTACATGCGCCAAGGCATCATGCTCGCTAATGCGCTGCGCTGTGCGGCCGATGATGATGCCCAGCTCCACTTCCCAGTCGCCCGCAACGGAGCCTTCCGGTAAGGCAAAGTCATCATTTGGCCCGGCCAAGGAGGTAATGGCCTTATTGAAAACTACAGGCTCAGTGGGGATGGCCATGCCGGATTCTTCGGCATGCTTTCTGTAATTGAGGCCAATCGCGATGAATTGGCGTATTCCGGCAACAGGCATGCCCAAGCGTGCGCCTGTTGGTATGAGCGGCATTTTGGCAAGATCAATGGCCTTGATCGCGGCGAGTTTTTCTGGCGCTAGCCAGTCGGGGGTGAAATCGGTAATCAGCAGCGATAAATCGCGTAGATGGCCTTGCGTATCGATGGCACCTGGCTTTTCTTCACCCAAGGGGCCAAACCTGAATAGTTTCACGAACGCTCTCCTTTATATTGATGTTTGATGAAAGGAGAGCAGTTTAGCGGCTATTGGTAATCACACACCCTTGGTCACTGTTGCAGTGGCCTTATTGACGATGAGGTTCATTCTTCCAGCAGGCTGCGCAGCATCCATGCCGTTTTTTCATGCACATCGAGGCGCTGGGTAATGAGGTCGATCGAGGGCTGGTCGTTGGCTTTGTCGAGCAGGGGCAGCAAGCCACGTGCGGTGCGGGCGACGGATTCCTGCGCGTTGACCAGATGGTGCACCATCTCCAGCGCCTTGGGTTGCCCTTCGATTTCCTTGATCGAAGCCAGGCGGACGAATTCCTTGTAGGTGCCGGGTGCCGGAAAACCCAGCGCGCGGATGCGCTCGGCGATCAGGTCGAGTGCGGTCCACTGCTCGGTGTACTGAGTCATGAACATCACATGCAAGGTATTGAACATCGGCCCGGTGACGTTCCAGTGGAAGTTGTGTGTCATCAGGTAGAGCGTGTAGCTATCCGCCAGCAAGTGCGAGAGTCCGGCACTGATTTTTTCGCGGTCTTTCTTGTTGATCCCGATATCCATGATGATCTCCTAGGGTGATGACAAAGCAGAATAATTTATCTGATCAGCAAAAATCCGCCACGAGTGACGCATGTACCGCCGGTGCTAGCGGCCCGGTTTCGGCTTGATAGTGCGCGTGATTCACGCCAACGGAAAGGGCTGCACCGATTTTGGCGGCAGCGATCATCTGCGGTGTGAATTCAAACCGCAAAAAGTGCACGGCGGCGGTTTTTTCTTCGTTCTCCCGCTCCATGTCCTCGTCGGCGATAGCGAATACGGCAGGGAAGTTTTCTACGCACACCCAGATGGCGCCCTCAATGCCCTTGAGTTTGGCGAGCATCTCTTTGCGCTGTTGCTCATCTTCGTATTCGATTTGCATGGTGGCTTTCAGATTGCTGCCATCAGGCACCAAGGGGACATAACTTTCGAGTTCGTGCTGGATGCCATCTTCCTCGAAGATTTTTTCAACGCGCAGCATTTCCTGAACCTGATAGCGAATCAACAATTCGTTTTCAAAAATCAGCACGACATGTTCGCCGAGAAATATGCGCCGCAGTTTTTTGGTTTCCAGTACTTGTGCGCGCATGGCGGGGCGCGCTTTGGCATAGGCTTCTAGCGTGAGGAGGGAGTCGCGTGTGAGTTTCATCGGTTATTTCAGTCCGTAAGCAATGCGTAGCAAGGTGAGTGGATGCTGCTTTTCGGCATGTCCGGCGTTGCCCGCTTCATCCATGCCTTGTTGGATATGGCGGCCAGCGATGGCGCAGTCCGAGCTGATGTAGTCAGGCTCATCCTTGGCCATGGCCTTGAAAACGGGTTTGCCAATTTTCATCGACATCGCGTAGTACTCTTTCTTCACGCCCCAGGTGCCGTCATGCCCCGAACAACGCTCCACGGTGTTGACCGTGGCGCCGGTGAGCTTCAACATTTCTTCGGTCTTGCGGCCCATGTTTTGCACGCGCGAGTGGCAGGGGATGTGATAAGACACCTTACCCAGCGGCTTGGGAAATTCCGTTTTCAGCAGGCCATCTTTGTTGCGCTGAACCAGGTATTCAAATGGGTCGAACATGGCTTTGGCGACTGCCTGAACATCGGCATCATCCGGAAACATCAGCGGCAGCTCGCTCTTGAACATGAGCGTGCACGACGGCACGGGGGTGAGAATGGCGTAACCCGCTTGAGCCAGCTTTACAAGATGGGGAATGTTGATATTCTTGAGCTTTTCCACGGCGTCCAGATCGCCAAGTTCCAGCTTGGGCATACCGCAGCAGGCTTCTTTTTCGGCCAGCAGCCAGGGAATACCGTTGTGTTCCAGCAGTTTGACGAGATCATGGCCGATGCCCGGCTCGTTGTAGTTGATGTAGCAGGTGGAAAAAATTGCCACTTTGCCGGGCGTGCGCTGGCCATCCTTGACCGCTTGGGCAAGCGCGTCACCTGCGGTTTTGCGAAAGTGCTTGCTGTTGTAGTCAGGCAGCTTGCGTTCTTTTTTCACGCCCAGCACCGCTTCCATCGCGCCACGGGCGACGCTGTTTTTATTCACGGCATTCACTACTTGCACCACGACGGGGATGGAGGCGAGTTTGCCCACGGCATCGGTGGCGCTGAGCATACGGTCGCGGAAAGTGGCTTCTCCGGCTTTGAATTTGATGGCCTTGGCGCGCAGCATGGTGTGCGGGAAATCCAGGTTCCACGGATGCGGCGGCACGTAAGGGCATTTGGTCATGTAGCAGACGTCGCACAAATAACATTGGTCGACAACGCTGCTGTAGCTTTCTTTGGGTACGCCAGCGGTTTCCGCATCGCCAGCGGCATCAATCAGATCGAACAGCGTAGGGAAGGCATTGCATAGCGAAACGCAGCGACGGCAACCATGGCAGATGTCGAAAATCCGTTCGAGCTCTTTCTCGCAAGAAAGGGCGTCATAAAATTGCGGGTTTTTCCAGTCGATGGGATGCCGGGTCGGCGCTTCCAGATTGCCTTCACGCATGGTGTTTTCCTTGGGATGATAAAAGTCGGCGCTGGTGACACGGCAACATGGCGACAAGCCGCCAAGCCACCAACGCCTTGCTACGAGTGCTGTATTAAGCGCCCAGCGTATCCAGCGTGCGCTGGAACTTGTTGGCGTGTGAACGCTCTGCCTTGGCCAGTGTTTCAAACCAGTCGGCGATTTCGTCAAAACCTTCCGCGCGGGCGGTTTTCGCCATGCCGGGGTACATGTCGGTGTACTCGTGCGTCTCGCCCGCAACGGCTGTTTTCAAATTGTCAGCGGTTGGGCCAAAAGGCAGGCCGGTGGCTGGATCGCCACAGGTTTCGAGATATTCCAGATGACCGTGAGCATGGCCGGTTTCGCCTTCGGCAGTGGAACGGAACACGGCGGAAACGTCGTTGTAGCCTTCAACGTCAGCCTTGTTCGCGAAGTAAAGATAACGGCGGTTGGCCTGGGATTCGCCGGCAAAAGCGTCCTTCAGATGGCCTTCGGTTTTTGAACCCTTGAGTTGCATAATGTTTCTCCTCTGCAAAAAATGGACTGAAACAACGGGTGTAAATACACGCCGTCCAAGCTAAATGTGCGGGCAAGCCCCTACATCCAGCCTGCGTGCACTTTAGCAGCCTTGTGTTACGGGTTCTAATTGATTTTTTGCACTGCGTCGATAGCCAGAAGCTATTATCGCAGTCTATGTGGCCACCACTGGCCGCGTGCCGGGTAGCTTGCAGTCAAACAAGGCGGCGCGCATCGCGTCAATGGCTTGATGGCGTGGAAAACTTGCACGCCATACCAGACCGACGCGGCGTGTAGGCGTTGGTTCGGTAAAAGGCCGCACGCGCAGCAGCGGATCATTTTTGGCTAGCGTATCTACACTGCTTGCGGGCATCACTGTTACTCCCACGCCAGAAGCCACCATGTGGCGGATGGTTTCCAGCGAAGAAGATTCAAGCACCTGGGGTGATTGGCCGTGGCTAGCACGCGCACACAAATCGAGCACCTGATCACGGAAACAGTTGCCGGGGCCGAGCATGAGCAAGGGTTCTTCCAGCAACTGGGCAGTTGAAAGCGCTTTTTGTTTTACCCAAGGATGAGCTACAGGTAAAAGCAGGCGAAAAGGTTCGTCATACACGGGCTGCGCAACGATGCCGGGCTCATTGACCGGTAGGGCGAGCACTAATACATCCAGTTCGAAATTCTTGAGTTTTTCCACCAGCACATCGGTGTAGCCCTCGGCGATAATGAGCGGCATTTTCGGCGCACGTTGTTTTAGTTGTGGCACGAGTGCGGGTAGCAACCATGGGCCGATGGTGTAAATCACCCCGAGCCTTAACGGTCCGGCCAGCGGGTCGCGCCCAGCTGCAGCGATTTCGGTGACGCGCGCCGCTTCGCTCAATACGCGCTCAGCTTGGGCAACGATTTGTGTGCCTATCGTCGTGAGGCGAACCTCACTGCTGTTGCGTTCGAATAGAGCGATGCCGAGCGAGTCTTCTAGTTTTTTAACCGCTACGGACAATGTCGGTTGGGCTACGTGACATTTTTCCGCCGCACGGCCAAAGTGGCTTTCGCGGGCGAGGGCAACGATGTAGCGGAGCTCGGTCAGTGTCATTCGTCTTGGACTGCCTGACTTTTAGGCTGAGCTGCCAAGAATGTGACTGTTGCACCCGCACCAGCTAGTTTATGTGACGTGCAGCGGCTCAAGCCGCTATCGCCACCAGTCACAAGGATGATTTGTCCGGCAAAAAGACCAGGACGAAATACGGATTGGTATTTCATCGAATATTCCATTTAGTTATCCCATGATTTTTATGGGTTGGCGGCTGCCAAAGTCCGGCTAACCCACCTGCAGAAAAACTACCATTGTCTGTGGCCGCCCAATACAAAATTCAGCCGGTATCATAGCGTAACAGGGATATCCCGTTGTCACCGATCTGTCATCAATCTGCAATAGACTGGGCTTTTGATTTTATAAAGGGTGAATATGCCGGCCACTATTCTTGTTGTTGAGGATGAACCAGCGATTCAATCGCTGATTGAAATTAATTTGCGCCGTGCGGGCCATGACGTTGTTTTAGCGGGGGATGCGGAAACTGCACGCCGTTTGATCATCGCAGCACTGCCTGATATGGTTTTACTGGACTGGATGCTGCCCAGCATGAGCGGAATTGATTTTGCACGTCAGTTACGCCGTGATGCGCGCACGCGTGATTTGCCTATCATTATGCTGACAGCCCGTGCGGACGAACGTGACAAGATCGAAGGATTCGACATCGGTGCCGATGATTACATCACCAAACCATTCAGCCCGCGTGAACTGGTGGCGCGTATTCGTGCGGTTTTGCGGCGACATGCGCCACAAACGACAGATGAGGTTGTTGAACTGGGTCATTTGCGCCTTGATCCGGCGACACATCGCGTCAGTAGTGGAGAGAGCGAAATTATTCTGGGTCCCACGGAGTTTCGCTTGTTACATTTTTTCATGACACACCCTGAGCGAGTTCATTCCCGCACGCAACTTCTCGATCAAGTGTGGGGGGATCATGTGTTTGTTGAAGAGCGTACAGTGGATGTGCATATTCGTCGCTTGCGCGCCGCACTGGAGGCAACGGCGCATGATGCGTTGATTCAGACTGTACGTGGTAGCGGTTACCGCATGTCTGCCTCGTGAAGGCGGTAGTGACGGAGACGCTGGTCACGCTGATTATCATCTTGATAGCAGCGCTGATCGGGGCGGGAGTGCATGGGATGCGTGGCGCAAGTGTCATGGCGTTCTGCGTACTGGGCTTGATTTGTTTACGCCATCTATGGTGGCTTGGGCAGTTGATTTATTGGGCGCGTGCGCCACTAGAGCGCTCACCGCCTACGGTGTTGGGCGCCTGGGGTGAATTGTGCGATCTGCTACACCAACAAATACGCAAAGCCACCAAAGAAACCAAATTGGCCACGACTGAACTTGAACGTCTACGGTTGGCTGCCGAAGTGCTGCCAGAGGGCGTTGTTATTCTGGATGACTATCGGGTCATTGAATGGATGAATTGGGAGGCTGAAGCCTGTTTTGGGTTAAATGCCGTTACAGATATCGGTGGCCGTTTCACTCATTTGTTACGTGAGCCGGCATTGCTTGATTATCTGAATACTGCCGGACGTGGTGCAAAACCATTGAAGCTGACTACCCAGCGCAACCCAGGCCATACGCTGCAAGTGCAGACTGTTCCATTCGCGGCGGGCCGCACCTTGCTGATGGTGCGTGATGTCACACAGCTTGAAAAGCTGGCAACTATGCGGCGTGATTTTGTGGCAAATGTGTCGCATGAACTCAAAACGCCCCTCACAGTGACGCTGGGTTTTATTGAAACCGCAGCCGATGCGTTAGGTGATGCTTCACCCGATGAGCTGGCGCACTATTTACGTATGGCGTCAGAGCAAGCGTTACGCATGCAGAATCTGATTGAAGATTTATTGATGTTGTCCTCCCTTGAGACGGATTCTCCCCCGATGGAAGAGGATGTGAATCTGTCTGCACTGCTCGCAGGTGTATGCGAAGAAGCGAAGGTGCTATCCGCAGGACGCCAGAATATCAGTTTGACCATGTCCGGATCATCACATCTGGTGGGTAGTTCGCGGGAATTACACTCGGTTTTTAGCAACCTGGCCACCAATGCCGTGCGTTACACCCCCAAGGGTGGCGATATTGTGCTGCGCTGGGATGCGGGCGCGCATGGCGGCCGCTTTTCAGTAACTGATACTGGTATCGGAATTGCGCCTGAACACCTGCCACGCTTGACTGAGCGGTTTTATCGTGTCGACCACGGCCGTTCGCGTGAAATGGGGGGGACGGGGTTGGGCTTGGCGATTGTCAAGCATGTGCTGGAACGCCATCAGGCGCAGCTTGAAATCGAAAGCGAGCCAGGCAAGGGTTCGACATTCACCGCCGTATTTTCATCGCATCGAGTGCGTTGAAAATAAAACGGACACCGCAGTGCCCGTTTTATTTTCAACAGTGAAAAATGGATCAGAAGGCGTGAGCGATACCGAACGTTAGCCCGGTAAGCTTGGTGCCGTTGCCCGTGATGCCAGTTCTGCCATTACCGAAATCGTAACCGCGGGTAGACGCATTGCCAGCCACGGTGCCCGTGCGGTCATCGTTCTTCAGGTAGGCATAGTGTGCTGTCAGCATGGTGCGCTTGGACAGGCTGTGCTCGTAGCCGAGTACCCAGAATTTAGCACCGGTGTCGGACAGGTTAGGCTGACCCACGAGATTGCCGCTGATATCAGCGGCTGAATAGTACTGGCCGACGATCTTGCCGGTGGGGGTCACCTTGTAGGTAGCGCCCAGAGCCCAGACGTTCTGTTTCAGATCGCCAAGGCTGCCTTCGGCATCCGTGCGGGCGTAGAGGGCATGCAGGGTGGCATCGCCGAGATTGTAAACACCCCCGATACGGGTTTCGGTGGCCTCCATGTTGCTGCCCATTCTGAAACCAGCGGAATTATTGGCATCAGCGGAGAGGTCGTTCTTTAATTTGCGCTGACCGTGGGTCAAGCCGGCATAGATAGGACCGTTGTTGTAAATCAGACCGAGCTCGATTGTTGAAGGATTGAGTTTCGCGCCAGTACTTTCGTCTTTTTCTTCATTAGCCTGGTATTGCACAGTTGCTTCGAAGCCGGAGAACTTCGGCGAGATATAGGCGATGGAGTTGGCATAACGGCTATCGAAGAACGAGCCCCTGCCGCCGAGCTTGCCGACGATAGCGGTGTTGTCGCCAACGCCTTCGCTATAGGCTACGGTATCGAGCTTGGCAAGAAAGGCGCGATTCGGGCCGCTGAAAAATCCAAGTTTGACGGTACCAAATTCGCCTTTGAGGCCGACGAAGCTGTCACGGGCGGTACCGAAAAGCCCGGTTGTGCCAGTCGACTGGTCGAGGTCGACTTGGGATTCGAACTGGAAAATGGCATCCAGACCATTGCCTAGTTTTTCAGTGCCCTTGAAGCCGAGACGCGAGGCATTCGAGGTAACGCGGCTGTAGCTGGGGGCACCACGCGCGGCATTGGGGCCGCTGGCGTCAATGAAATCATAGGAACCATAGGCTAAGCCATAAACCGTAACATTGGATTGTGCAAATGCCGCACCGGAAAGAAGGCCGGTAATAGCCAGGGCGATGAGTTTTTTCTGCATGGATGACTCCTGAAAAATTCTGCTGTTAAAAGTTCTGCTGGTAACTGCTAGCAAAAGCACCACGTGTCGACCTCTGCTAACGGCCGGTGCAGTTTAGAAAACGTTTGTGACTGATTTGTTACGCCTGAATGAAGTAAATATGACAAGGCGAGACAGGGTAAGGATGCCCTTAAGTCGTGAACGTACAGCGTTCAAATTCGCTGCCGTGTGTAATCAGGCGTTCGAGGGTGACGACTTCTGCAGAGGTTCGCATGACTTCGATGCGGCGACCGATCTGAAAACTGCCGACCGGTAGCACAAGGCTGGCGGGTTCTTCGTCTGCGGTGTTCGCATCAATAAAAAAAGCCGGGCGGTACGCTGTGTTTTCAGAAGCAAGGGGCCGTGCCATGATCGCTTGGGCTTCCCCTGGGAAAAGCTGAATGCCGACAGCCAGTGAGTCGGTATCCTGGCGCAATGTCCACCGTACGCAGCCAATGACAAAGGCCGAGGCCTGTTCAATATGAACGGCAATCAGCGAACCGGTGGCAATACGTACGCCTTCTTTGAGTGGTCGTGAAATGCGCAGGCCCGTCGCAGAGGTATCCAATAATTTCCAGTCATCCATGACAGCCCAGTTTTCAATATGGGTGGTGTCAGGCGCTGGCTTGGCGATATCCAGCCGATGGCTCATATCGCCAAATATTGCGAATTTTTCTTGCTCCAGACGCAGGGTTGTATCGTCTTGGGGTGTGGATTGAAAAGTGCGCTGCCCAGACAAATGAAAATGCACTGAATCATAGCCCGCAATGAAGCGGCAATTGCCGCTGGCACCCTGGCGCACATGCTTGCGCGCACTACCACCCTGACACCAGCGGTGCAGCAGGCGAGCCAGTAATTTGCCAGCGCTAGGCTGAGTCACATCACTGCCAAGTTGCAGATCTGCCGGTGAGCGACCTTGTTCGAGTAGCGTAAGGCGAGAGGTCAGGCTGGTGCGCAACTCCGTAGTCTCTAGCCAGCGCCCTCGTGTTGATTGTCGGGGAATGTGGTCTGCAGGCTGGTCGGAGTCAAGATCAACCCATAAGGGATGCGCACAGTGGCGAATATCTTCAGGGGGCGCGGTGAGGAGCTTTATCTTGCTTCCCCAGCGTTGCGTCCAGCGAGATATCCAAGCCAGATCATGCGGGGAAAGTTCATACGGGCTGGTGGCATAGAGTAGATGGCATTCTGCGTAAACAGCGAGTGGTGTTACCGCCTGCTTGCCATAACGCAAAGAGTCGTAAGTTATTTGATCGGCGAGTCCTGTGGATTCGGCCAAGGAAAAAACTTGGTGTAATTTTTTCCAGTAACCAAAATCTGGCAGGCGTTTGCCTTGAATAAGATCAATTTGCCAGTCGACAAGGGTAGCCAACGCACGTTCAACGACTGTGGCATTTTTTTTCGAAGGCCCTTCTGGGACAGTGGTTACCGTGGTTGCACTGGGTGCATTGGGTGCGGCGTCATGCTCTTCAAAGCAATGAAGATAATTTGTCAGCAGAGATTGCCATATGGCGAGTGTGCTATCCAATGCAGCTTGCTCTGAGGGCGAAAAGGGGAGTGGTCGGCCAATAAATTTTTTCGCCATGGCATCTTGCGCTTGGCGTATGGGGCCGCGCAAGGTTTCCAGAACAGCGAAACGTTCATTAATCGATAAGGAGAAGCGTGCAAGCAAGGTGAGTTGCCGTAAAAAAATGGCTTGAGCCTGCATCGCATTCGCTAGCGGAACGGTTTTTAACCAGTCGTTGCAGTGAGTTGCGTTGGTAAACGCGGGCGGTTGTTCTGTGCCTGTCTCGGGGAGATCAAAAATCATTTTTCGTGACTCCTGGGCAAAATCTGTTGGTGTAATGCGGTGCTAAGTGTGGCGCTGGAGGGTATGGTGCGCAGGGTGCCCGCTCGACTGGGGGCAGCCCATATGGGCGAGGGAAAATGACTATCGTCGTGCCAGCGAGGAATGACATGCCAATGTAAATGCGGTACTAGATTACCCAGGCTGGCGAGATTGATTTTATCTGGCGCGAGTAGTTCGCGCAGGGTACGTTCGACAGCGGCTACGATACGCATTAAATGGCCGGCCTCGGCTTCTGTCAGATCGCTCATCTCTACTACATGAGGTTGCCAAATGACGCGGCAAAAACCTGGAAATGCCGTACCTTCATGCCCCGTCACCCGCACAACGCGGCAACACTCATCGCTCCATAACACCTCGCCACCGGGAGCGCTGCATAATTCACAACTATTCTCGCTCATCATAGGCAAAGCATACATCACTCACCGGCTGAAGGTGCTCGCAGTTGTTGTGTTGTTAGCGTACTTCTATAGCAGCACACGCTCGATGCTCCCGGCATTGGCGCGACGTACATAATCCGGCATCCAGTCAGGGCCGAGTAGGGCTTTGGCAATTTCCACCACGATATAGTCAGCTTGTGTGTTGGCGTCGTCGTCGTAACGGCTCAAACCCTGCAAACAGGCCGGGCAGGAAGTGAGGATTTTTACCTCGCCGGTAAAGCCATCCTCGCGCAACTGTGCCGCACCTTTAACGACCTCTTCCTGCTTGCGGAATTTCACCTGAGTCGCGATATCGGGGCGGGCGTAGGCAAAAGAACCTGCATCGCCGCAGCAGCGGTCGGACAACGGTACCTCCTGACCCATCAATGTATTGGTTACTGCCAGCGGAGCATAAGTCTTCATCGGCGTATGGCAGGGGTCGTGGTACATGTAGCGGGTTCCACTCAATCCATCGAGTTTGACACCTTTCTCCATCAGATATTCGTGAATATCCAGCAGTCGGCAGCCGGGGAAGATTTTCTCGAATTCATATTTTTGCAGCTGGTCCATGCAAGTGCCACAGGAGACGATCACGGTCTTGATATCAAGATAGTTCAAGGTGTTGGCCATGCGATGGAACAATACCCGGTTGTCCATGATGATTTTCTGCCCCTTATCCTCCTCGCCAGCTGAGGTTTGCGGATAGCCGCAGCACAGATAACCCGGGGGCAATACGGTCGTGGTGCCGACTTCATAGAGCATGGCCTGGGTGGCGAGCCCCACTTGCGAGAACAGACGCTCGGACCCGCAACCAGGAAAATAGAACACCGAGTCTGAGTCTTCCATCGTTTTCTGTGGATTACGGATGACGGGAATCACCTTGTCGTCTTCAATATCGAGTAAACCGCGCGATGTGCGCTTGGGCAGATTGCCCGGCATGGGCCGGTTCATGAAGTGGATCACCTGCGCCTTGATGCTGGGCTTGCCGACGGATGCTGGAGGATGGGCACGAGTTTCCTGAATCAGACCAAGTGCCTTGAAGGCTTTGTGCGCCAGACGCTGCGCCTTGAAACCAAAATCCATCATGCCGGCACGCAATAATTTAATCGTGCGCGGATCCTTCAGATTAAGGAAAGTCATCGAGGCAAACGTGCCAGGATTGAATTTCTTTTTGCCCTGCTTGCGCAAAAAGTTGCGCATGGCGACTGAGACATCGCCGAAATCGATATCCACAGGGCAGGGCTTGAGGCAGCGGTGGCAAACCGTGCAGTGGTCGGCGACGTCCGAAAACTCGTCGAAATGCTGCAATGAAATGCCGCGCCGTGTTTGCTCTTCGTAGAGAAAAGCCTCGATCAGCAGCGAGGTGCCGAGGATCTTGTCGCGTGGTGAATACAGTAGATTGGCGCGCGGCACATGGGTCGAGCACACCGGTTTGCACTTGCCGCAGCGCAGGCAATTCTTGATCGAATCGGAAATTTTGCCGATGTCCGATTGCTCCATAATCAGCGATTCGGCCCCGAGCAGCGAGAATGAGGGCGTATAGGCATTCTCCAAACCGCCGCCTGGCAACAGCTTGCCGCGATTGAAGCGGCCTTGCGGATCAATGCGCTGCTTGTATTCGCGGAACGGCCGAATTTCATCGTCGGTCAGAAATTCCAGCTTGGTAATACCGATGCCATGTTCGCCGGAAATCACGCCGCCCAGAGATTTTGCCAGCACCATGATGCGCGCCACTGCCTGGTTCGCCGTTTGCAGCATGGCGTAGTCATCTGAATTGACAGGGATGTTGGTGTGCACATTGCCGTCACCGGCATGCATGTGCAGCGCGACAAAAACGCGGCTACGCAACACGTCTTTTTGCGCGGCTTCGATACCGGCCATGACTGGCCGGAAGGCGACGCCATCAAAAATCGACTCCAGCCCGGCTTTGAGCTCAAGCTTCCACGACACGCGCAGGCGATAATTTTGCAGGTCATCGAAATACTGGTCGAGCTGGTCAAGATAATTCTGCCAGCGCGCACGTACTTCGCGCACCAGTTCCAGCGCCTGTTCGCGGCGATCGCCAAGCAGCTCGGGTTTATCCAGCATGGTGTCGCCCACGTTGAGCGGCAAGTCACCCTGCAAATAGGCTTCCAGTGCGTCAGCCAGCGCGATTTTGTTGGTGATGGAAAGCTCGATATTGATGCGCTCAATGCCATCGCAATAGTCACCCATGCGCGGCAGTGGAATCACCACGTCCTCGTTGATCTTGAAAGCGTTGGTGTGTTTTGAAATGGCCGCCGTGCGCCCGCGGTCAAGCCAGAATTTTTTGCGTGTTTCGGCAGACACGGCAATAAAGCCTTCGCCACCCCGCAGGTTGGCCAGGCGCACCACTTCTGACGCAGCAGCCATCACCGCCGTCTCGTCAGCGCCGACTATATCGCCGATCAACACCATCTTCGGGCGACCCGCATTTCTCCCATGTTGCTTGGCCTTGGTGGCGTAACCGACAGCGCGCACATAACGTTCGTCGAGATGTTCCAGCCCGGCGAGCAGCGCACCGCCGGGATTGGTCTTGAGGTAGTCAGTAATCTCGACAATCGAGGGCACGGCATCGCGCACCTGGCCGAAGAATTCCAGGCAAACGGTACGCGTGACCGGCGGCATCTTGTGCAGAATCCATACCGCCGATGTGATCAGGCCGTCCGTACCTTCCTTCTGTATGCCGGGCAGGCCACCGAGGAATTTATCAGTGACATCCTTACCCAACCCGGGTTTGCGGAACTGCGCGCCAGGGATGGCGAGCATTTCCACGCCTAGCCTGTTCTTGCCACTGGCGTCAAAACGGGTGAGGCGGAAGGTGACGCGTTCCTGCTCGTGAATCTTGCCGAAATTGTGATCGATGCGTTCGACTTCCAGCCAATTGCCGTCCGGCGTGACCATGCGCCATGAAGCCAGATTGTCCAGTGCTGTACCCCACAGTACGGCCTTTTTGCCACCCGCGTTCATCGCGACGTTGCCGCCAATGCACGATGCGTCGGCTGACGTTGGATCGCAGGCGAAGACCAGCCCGGCCGCTTCGGCCGCCTCCATCACGCGGCGCGTGACCAGCCCGGCGCCAGTGCGCACCGTAGCGTAATCCTTGTTGGTGCCGGGCAGGCGCATTTGCTGCACTGCCCCCATGTCGATCAGTTTTTCAGTATTGATGACTGCTGATTTGGCATCCAGCGGCACGGCGCCACCAGTGTAGCCGGTGCCGCCGCCTCGCGGAATAATCGTCAGCTCCAGCTCGATGCAGCCTTGCACCAGCGCGGCAATTTCTTCTTCCGTATCAGGCTTTAACACAACAAACGGGTACTCAACGCGCCAGTCGGTCGCATCAGTGACATGCGAGACGCGCGCCAGGCCGTCAAATGCAATATTGTCGCGACGCGTATGGCGCAGCAATCGCTTGAGAATTTTTTTGCGTAGTTGGGCGGTGTCGTCAAACCAGCGCTCGAAAGCCTGCACGGCGAGTTCTGCCGCAGCGAGCAGTTGCGCGACAAGCGCATTGCCTGCGCGGCGTAGATCAATCTCGTGCAGGCGATGGCGTAAAGCCTCGATCAGCGCACGCCGCCGCTTGGCGTTGGCCAGCAGATCGTCTTCCAGATACGGGTTGCGGCGCACGACCCAGATGTCGCCCAACACCTCATACAGCATGCGTGCCGAACGGCCGGTAATGCGCTCGGCGCGAAGTTCCGTCAGCGTGGCCCAAGCCCCTTCACCGAGTAGACGTATGGTGATTTCACGATCAGAGAAAGACGTGTAGTTATAAGGGATTTCGCGCAGACGGGCATTCATGGTGTGATTGTGCACAGTTTTTAAGCCTTCATTCTAAGCTACTGCATGACAGTATGTTGTGCTGCAATAACCGCATCACGAAAGGGGAAATGAGGGGGAATTAAGGAGACGCGAAGGGAAAACGAAAAAGTCGGCGCTGATGAGACGGCGATAAACTGATGCAAGCCCCGTTGTTGTGCGTATTGTTGTGCGCATTTTTATTTGCTGCCAGTTTTTGCTCGTTTCTTCTCGTCAATTTCTTATGAACAGCGCAACATTGCCTTCGCCGACACGATCTCTGCCCCGCGAATTACTGCATCTGGCATGGCCTGCCTTGATAGCGCAGATCGCGGTGATGGGCAGTGGCGTCATTGATACGCTGATGTCCGGCCATGTCTCTTCGCTGGATCTGGCGGCAGTGGGTATTGGCGGGAGTATCTACGCCACGATTTTCGTGACGGCCATGGGCGTGTTGTTGGCGCTGATTCCGATTGTTGCGCATCACTATGGCGCACGGCGCGTTGCAGCGATTGGTTCGGACGTGCGGCAAAGCCTGTGGCTGGCGCTGGGTTTGTCGGTGATCGTGGTTCTGTTGCTCAAAAATCCGGCACCTTTTCTTTATTTTTCGCATCTGTCACCAGCGCTTGAAGTCAAAGTGCGCGCTTACCTTGACGCCTTGGCCTGGGCAGCACCGGGTTATCTGATCTTTCGCGTTTTTTATGGATTCACTACCGGCATTGGTCGCCCGCGTCCCGTGATGCTGCTGAATGTCGCGGGGCTGCTGCTCAAGGTGCCGCTTAATCTCATATTTATCTATGGTCACTTTGGCTTGCCTGCCATGGGTGGTCCGGGCTGTGGTTGGTCATCTGCCGTGATTGCCTGGCTGCTGGCGATTGTTTCCTGGACATGGTGCCGTCGCGAAGAAACCTATACACCATATGGCGTGTTTTCATTATTTGAATGGCCGCAGTGGCGTGCCTTAAAAGAGCTGTTGCGTCTTGGTGTGCCGAGTGGTGCATCCTTTCTGGTGGATGTGTCCGCATTTACCTTTATGGCGTTGTTCATCGCCCGGTTGGGGCCACAGTTTTCAGCTGCGCACCAGATTGCCGCCAATGTGGCGGTATTCCTGTTCATGGTGCCGATGTCTCTGGGCAGTGCTACCAGTGTGCTGGCCGGACAAGCATTGGGTGCAGGAAATAGTTGGCGCGCACGACACGCCAGTTTGCTTGGCTTGGCCACGGCAGGCACGATGGGTGCTGTGTTTGGCACAACACTGTATTTCGGTGCCCTGCCGCTGGCGCATGCCTACACTTCGGATGCGGCGGTAGCAGCTGCCGCAGCCAGCCTGCTCTCGCTGGTTGCTTTTTACCACCTGGCCGATACCGTGCAGGCGGTGATGGGGCAGGTGTTGCGCGCGTACAAACGGGCTTGGATACCGATGTTGATTTATGCCATCTCGCTTTGGGGCGTTGGTCTGGGCGGCGGCTATTTGCTGGGTCTAACCAGCACATTTGGCCCGCCGCGCGGCGCAGCAGGTTTCTGGTTCGCAGCAACGATAAGCCTGATGGTGGCCAGCGTTGCTGTGACTACTTATTTTTTGCGCATCTCAAAGCAGAGCTTGGGTGCAATCCGTTAGGCTAGAGGTACGATCATTGTTGCCGTCATTGCATTTGGCAGGGTTTTGTGGTCTTATCATCTGATGCTGGTCACTCTTCTCGCTATGGTTTTCTCTTCAAGATTTTTGCCTGCAACGTATGCCTGACATGCGCTCCCTGTCGCGGGTTTTCTGCGCTATTTTTTTGTCGCTCGCGTTGCTGGTCACACAGCACATCGCGCTGGCGCATGGCTTTAGCCATTTTGGGAAAATAGCCAGCGAGCAAGCTGTCACCTCTCACGATAAAAGTGATCAGCAGCATTCGGGGTTGCATTATTGTGCTGCGTGCGTTGCTTTTAGTGGCTTTCATGCGGCGCCTCCTGCGACCGGCCTATGGTTGGCAATGGCCGCTATACCCTCGTTTTTTATTGGATTCGCCGTATCACCAGCGCCGACTTTTTCGTTTCCCGCCGCTTACCTGAGCCGCGCCCCGCCTTCGCTCCTGAATTGACTTTGTTATTTCGCGCCGGCCATCTGCCGCTGGCGTTCTGTCAATTTTCGAGGAGTGAAACATGCATCGAGCATCCTTATCCATGCTGGCCGCCTGTGGCGTGCTGGCCAGCCTGCCTGCACAGGCGGCAGACAATGACTTAAAAGCCCTGCGCGAAGAAATCGCACAAATGCGCCAAGCGTATGAACAACGCATCAATGCGCTCGAAGCGCGCTTGATCAAGGCCGAATCCAAGACTGATAACGCTGATAACGCGCAGACGGTTGCGCAACAGACGGCGGTTCAGCAGAATTCGGATCAACAGAATACAGTTCAGCAAGCCGCCGCGCCCACGCAAAGCAACAGCTTCAACCCCGAGATGTCGATGATCCTGCAAGGGTCTTACAACAACCTGAAGCAGGATCCGAACGCCTACCAGATCACCGGCTTCGTGCCGACGCTGGGCGAAGTCAGCCCCGGCGCACGCGGCTTCAGTCTGGGCGAATCGGAGCTTGTCCTGTCTGCCAATATCGACCCCAACTGGCGCGGCACGGCAATTCTTGCGCTGGCGCCCGAGGGTGGCGTCGAGATGGAAAACGCCTACTTCGAGAGCCTCGGTCTGGGCAATGGGTTCAGCGTCAAGGGCGGGCGTTTCTTTTCCAGCATCGGTTACCTGAATCAGCAACATTCCCACGCCTGGGATTTTGCCGATGCGCCGCTGGCGTACAAGGCTTTTCTCGGCAACCAGTTGGGTGACGATGGCGTGCAAGTCAGATGGCTCGCGCCGACGGATTTGTTCCTCGAGTTTGGCGCGGAAGTTGGCCGCGGGCGTACTTTTCCTGGCGCGGATAACAACAAGAACGGCGTCTCGCAAGGGGCGGTATTCGCGCATCTGGGGGGTGATGTCGGCATCAGCAATGCCTGGCGCGTTGGGCTGTCGTGGCTAGGCAGCTCGCCCAAAGACCGCAGCTTTGATGATACCGACAGCACGGGCGCAACAGCCAGCAACAGCTTCAGCGGCAAGAGCCGGATGTGGATTGCCGACGGCGTCTGGAAATGGTCACCAAACGGCAACAGCACGGTGCATAACTTCAAGCTGCAGGGTGAGTATTTCAAACGGCGCGAGGACGGCACTTTGGCGAGCAGCGCGTGTGGCGCTTGTGCGGCTGATTACAACAGCGACCAGAGCGGCTGGTATGTGCAGGGCGCCTATCAGTTTATGCCGCATTGGCGCGTCGGTTTGCGTCATGATGCATTGAAGTCCGGCACGGTGGCTATCGGCCTCGTCAATAGCGGCATGCTGGGTTTTGCCGACTTTCCGCAGTTGGCCGCCCATGATCCGAAACGCAACACCGCGATGCTCGATTACAGCCCAAGCGAATTCACGCGCTTCCGGTTGCAGTTTGCGCGCGATGATTCAGGCATCGGCGCGACAGATAACCAGTTATTCCTGCAATACATCTTTAGCCTGGGTGCGCATGGCGCACACGCTTTCTGATTGGAGCACAACATGAAACGACTTTTCTTTCTATTCCTCATGACCCTTTCACTGGCGGCTCACGCAGGCCTCAAGGTGTTCGCCACGGTGCCCGAATGGGGCGCATTAACCAGGGAAATCGGCGGCAAGCATGCCGATGTATTTACCGCGACGGGCGGCCTGCAAGACCCGCACCATGTCGAAGCCAGACCCTCACTCATTGCCCGTGCGCGCAATGCCGACCTGGTAATTTCCACTGGCGCGGAACTGGAAGTGGGCTGGCTGCCGATAATCTTGCGCAACTCGGGCAACCCCCGCGTGCAGCCTGGCCAGCCGGGGAACTTTGAAGCGGCGCGCACCGTGCGCATGCTCGAAGTGCCAACGCGGCTGGACCGCGCAGATGGCGACGTGCATGCGGGCGGCAATCCGCATATCCAGAACGACCCGCGCAACATTCTGAAAGTGGGCGAGGCGCTCACCGCGCGCATGGCGCAACTGGACGCGGCGAATGCCGCTGAGTATCAAGCCAACTTCAAAAACTTTACTGAGCGCTGGAAAGCCGCCATCGTGAAATGGGAAGCCAGCGCAGCACCCTTGCGCGGCATGCATGTGGTCACTCAACACAAGGCCTTCCCCTATCTGTATGACTGGCTGGGCATTATTGAGGTAGCCACGCTGGAACCCAAACCCGGCGTCGAACCCGCAGTGTCCTATCTGGCGCAAGTCATGGCTGATGTCGCCACCCAAAAACCGCGCATGGTGATACGCGCAGCGTGGAATTCACCGCAGCCTGCCGAGTGGTTCAGCGAACATGCGCACATACCGGCCGTCGTGCTGCCCTTCACGGTGGGCGGCAGCGACCAGGCCAAGGATTTGTTCAGTTTTTTTGATGCCACGCTGGCGCAATTGTTGAGAGCCAACAAATGAATGAGTTTGACTGGAGCTTACTGGCCGCACCGTTTGCGGCGGGGCTGCTGGTGTTGGCCACGCATGTGCCGCTGGGCCGCGAAGTGTTGAAGCGAGGCATCATTTTCATTGATCTCGCCATTGCGCAAGTCGCAGGCCTGGGTTTGATGCTGGCGAAAATCCTGGAATGGAGCCACAGCGAAGACACTTTGGGTTTAGCCTCCATTGACCCGGCCACGCAGATCACCGCCGCCGCAGCTGCCTGCACCGGGGCGCTGTTGCTGACCTGGAGTGGCAAGCGCTGGCCGGAAATACAGGAAGCGTTGATCGGTCTGTTGTTTGTCTTTGCTGCATCGGCGGGCATTTTGTTGCTGGCGCATAACCCGCATGGCGGGGAGCATCTCAAGGACATGCTGGCCGGGCAGATTCTCTGGGTGAATTGGTCGCAACTCGCGCTGCCGGCAGTGATTTATGCGGCCATCCTGGTGTTCTGGTTTACGCTGCGGCAGCGCTTTGGCGATGGTGGGTTTTATCTGCTGTTTGCATTGACGGTGACACTCTCCGTGCAACTGGTGGGCGTGTTTCTGGTGTTCACCAGCTTGATTGCGCCCGCCATCGCCAGCCGGGGACGCGCAGGGTGGAAGGGCTTGTGCTTCGCGTATGGCGTCGGGGCGCTGGGTTATGCGCTGGGCCTGGCCGCTTCCGCCTGGTGGGATCTGCCTTCCGGCGCGGCGATTGCCTGCGTTTTATGCGCCTTGGCCGGTGTCGGGTTGAGGTCGCGCCAAGCTAAGTGCCAGCCTGGTGCACAAAAAATACAGTGAGAGGTTAGATTCAGGCAGATTTGGCGGGCAAAACCGACTCCAGCGCGAAAAGTTCGGCCACTTCTTCACGGCGGCGAATGAGGTGAACTTTATTGCCATCAACCATCACCTCAGCCGCGCGTGGCCGAGTATTGTAGTTGGACGCCATCGCCATGCCATAGGCTCCGGCGGAGAGAATCGCGAGCAGGTCGCCTTCGGCCAATGCCAGGGCACGATCATGTCCGAGAAAATCACCCGATTCACATACCGGGCCTACGATTTCCCAGCGTTGTTCGGAAGTTTTCGCCATATCACCCGCGCCGTCCGACGGGGTACTGCTGAGCATAACTTTCACAATTTCATGATAAGCGTCATAGAGCGCAGGCCTCATGAGATCGTTCATTGCTGAATCGACAATGGCAAAGTTTTTTTCTTCGCCCGGTTTCAAGACCATCACTTGAGTCAGTAGCAGACCTGCATTGCCTACCAGCGAGCGGCCGGGTTCCAATATCAAGTGCTCGCTCCGGTCAGATAGTTTTTTCAGAATCGGCGCCAAGTAATCGGCGACCGAGGGCGCTGGTTCATCCGGATGATACTGAATGCCCATGCCGCCGCCGATATCAATATGTGTCAGCGGAATGTTTGCCATGGCGAGTTGATCAACCAGTGCGAGCACTTTATCGATAGCCTCGGCTGCAGGGGCGGGGTCGAGCAGTTGTGAGCCGATATGGCAGTCGATACCTTTCACCGCAAGATGTGGCAGCGAAGCGGCGTATTGATAGAGTGAGAAGGCGGCATCAATGGCGACGCCGAATTTTGTGCTTTTGAGGCCTGTGGAAATATAAGGGTGAGTTTTCGGATCAACGTTGGGATTTACGCGTAGAGAGATCGGTGCACGTGTGTTCAATTCACCTGCAACGGCATTGAGTTGAGTCAGCTCGCTGGCTGATTCAACATTGAAACAGTGAATTCCGGCAGCAAGAGCCGCTCGCATTTCTTCACGCGATTTGCCGACACCAGAAAACACGATTTTCTCGGCTTTGCCGCCCGCTGCAATGACGCGCGCCAACTCGCCGCCGGAAACGATATCGAATCCGGCGCCAAGGCTTGCGAAAAGATTCAAAATAGCCAAACTGGAGTTAGCCTTGACGGCGTAGCAGATCACCGATCGACTGCTAAATCCGTGCGTGTCCAGTGCATTGCGGTATCCGGCATAAGCAGAGGCGAGGGCGGCACGTGAGTAGACGTAGCACGGGGTACCAAAGTGGGCGGCAATATCAGTGAGTGCGACGCCCTCGATAAAGAGGCCATCGGGATGTGGTGTAGTCAAGCGCATTGTGCAGGCTCTGCCACATTGTTGTTATGATTGTGACGAGGAAAAACTGGCTTTGATGAAACCAGTGAGCTAGCAGGCGATCGAGCAGAAAATACTCCTCGCGCCGTAATGGATGGTGATGTGGCGCGAAACAAGTTTTCACGGGCTTTACTAACGACAGTGTTATGGACGGCCTGTGCATTAGGTGTGGGCGGGGGTTTCAGGGGTGTTTTTGTGCCGCAAGCAGCAAGCAGAGGCAGCATCAAAATGGCGAGCAAAGTACGCATAGCAGAAATAGTTAAAAACGGATAAAGGATGGTAACACGCGATGGATGAACAGGAATTTATACAGCGGGCAGATCAGGAATTAACACGCCTTGAAGCAGCGCTTGAAGCCATTAGTGAGAGCGCTGTGGCGGATTTTGATGTAGAGACCAAACCCGGGGGCGTGATTGAAATTGAATGCACCAATGGGTCGAAAATTATCATTAACCGGCACACGGCGGCACGTGAAATTTGGATAGCAGCAAAATCGGGCGGCTATCACTTCCGGCCGCAGAATGGTGATTGGCTAGCTACCCGCGATGGCGAAACCTTATGGGCAGCTATTGCGCGCGTATTATCCGAGCAAACGGGGATCGAGATAAATTTGTAATCAGTCTGGCCCGCTAGGGTCATTGTAGCCCTATGTTTTTTTATTGAGTTGGCTGTATTACAGCTTTGGGTTTTGCTTCTTCTACCGGTGCAGGTAGTTGTTGTGCTTCTGCTGGGACGCCCTCCTCTGAGTTATCGTCCTCTGGGGCCGATGGTAGATGCTCGCTGTATACCATTTCGTTTATTTCTTTGCCGGTGGTGTCTTTAGCGGTGACTGAGAGCATCCCTGCAGGCGTTTCTGGCCAGCTTTCAGGTACCCCTTTGAGGGCTTGCTCCATGTAACCAATCCATATAGGTAGCGCAGCGGCTCCGCCTGTTTCTCCGTTACCTAGACGTTTTGGCGAATCAAAGCCCATCCAGGCAATACCCACGACGGTGGGTTGATAACCACAGAACCACGCATCGATATAGTCGTTAGTCGTGCCGGTTTTACCGGCTAGATCGCTGCGATTTAAAGCAACTGCGGCACGGGTCGCCGTGCCGCGACGAATCACGTCATGCATCATGCTATCCATGAGCCAGGCATTACGAGCATCGATCACGCGTATCGATTCGTCACCGGCGATTGTTGGCTGTGTCGTGGCGAGAACGGTACCTTTGTCATCAAGAATTTGGCGAACGATGTATGGCGCAATGCGATAACCCCCATTGGCAAAAACTGAGTAGCCTACAAGTTGTTGCCATGGGGTGACCATACCAGCGCCCAGGGCCATAGTGAGATAGGGCGGGTGTTTTTCGGCATCAAAGCCAAAGCGCGTGATGTAGTCTTGCGCATAGCGGGTGCCAATGGCACGCAGTAACCGAATCGACACCATGTTTTTGGATTTTGCCAAGGCAGTACGTAACGTCATCGGGCCTTCATATTTGCCATCGTAATTCTTTGGTTCCCAAACTTGAGAGCCTGTTTCGTCGGCAGAGACGGACAGGGGTTCATCAGGAAATACCGAGGCGGGTGTGTAACCTTTTTCCAGAGAAGCCGAGTAAATGAAAGGTTTGAAGCTCGATCCAGGCTGGCGCCAGGCTTGGGTGACATGGTTGAATTTGGTTTGGTTGAAATCAAAGCCACCTACCAGTGCGCGGATAGCGCCATCAACAGGACTGGCAGCGACAAAGGCGGCTTGTACGTCCGGCAACTGGAGTACCTGCCAGCCTTTATCAGTTTTTTGTACGCGAATGACGGCCCCACGGCGTATGCGCTTATTTGGTGAGGCTTTATCATCCAGCATGTGGGCAGCAAATTTCAGGCCATCACCATGGACGTTTACAGTTTCACCGCTACGCAAGATAGCGTGAATATTTTTGGGCGAGGCGGACAGAACGAGTGCCGGCAGCAGGTCGTCACTGCTGGCAAAATCACTGAGTAAATCCTCTAGCGTTTCATCTTGGTCGGGAGCAATAGCGGTTAGGTCGACATAAGTTTCGGCACCCCGATAGCCATGACGCCTGTCGTAGTCGAGGACATTTTTACGCAGGCTGCGATAGGCTGCCTGTTGGTCCTTAAGGGTGATGGTGGTGATGACGCGATAACCACTACTGTAAATGTCGCCGGGGAAGCGTTCAGCCGTAATCTGCCGCGCCATTTCGGCGACGTAATCAGCATGCAAAGCAAACTCATTGGGGCTGCGTTTCACCTTCAATACTGCTTCTTGAGCTTCTTTTAATTGGGCTACATTAATGAAGCCGAGCTCAAGCATTCGATTCAATACGTAGTGCTGCCTTAATTGGGCACGCTTGGGGTTAGCCACGGGATTATATGCAGAGGGTGCTTTGGGCAGGCCGCCCAGCATGGCAGCTTCAGCGATGGTAATGTCTTTTAACGGTTTGCCAAAGTAAATCTGTGCTGCGGATGAGAATCCGTAGGCACGTTGTCCAAGATAAATCTGGTTGACATAAAGCTGGAAAATTTCATCTTTGCTCAAGCTGTGCTCAATTTTGATCGCCAAAAGGGCTTCATAGAGCTTGCGAGTCAGTGTTTTTTCGCTGGAGAGAAAAAAGTTGCGTGCTACTTGCATGGTGAGAGTGGAAGCCCCTTGCCGTTTACCGCCACTGACTAAATTGGCAAACGCTGCACGTAATACCCCCATTGTGTCGATGCCAGGGTGTTTGTAAAAACGGTCATCTTCGGCAGCAAGAATGGCCTGCTTCATGACTGTGGGGACCACTTCAATACGGACAAAATCACGTCGTTCTTCACCAAATTCGCCGATTAAGTAGCCATCACTTGAATAAATACGCAGTGGTATTTTGGGTCGGTAATCAGTTACAGCCTCAAGCGAAGGAAGCTGAGGGTATGCAAGAATAAGCACAATGCCGATTAGGGCAGCAGTACCCAGCAGGACGCCACCAATAATGAGCGGGATGCGTAGCGTCCAGCGATCAAGTGAAAGAGCAGATAAGAATGACAAAATAAATAGAGCTAAATGTGTAATGTTTGATGTTGTGCATTATAGTCACGCACGGAAAAGCTCGAAGCCACAAAACATGATGATATTTTTCTTTACAGGTGATAGGGTTGCTGTTAGGATTTAAAGTAGATTATGTGCATTTCTCATAGGGCTTTATTTTTAAAGGAAAAGTGTTGCAGATAGATATCTCTTCGCTGAAGGCTATTTTCAACCCTAATCTGCGCCCTTTAATCGGTGTGGACATCGGTTCAACATCGATCAGAATGGTCGAATTGGTTGATGCCGGTAAAGGTGTTCCCCGTGTAGAGCGTTATGCCATCGAGCCCTTGCCAAGAGATGCAGTTGTTGACGGCAATATGGCCGAGCTAGAGGCGGTGTCAAATGCCCTTGTGCGCTGCTGGAACAAGTTGGCCACGAGTACTCGGAATGTCGCTTTAGCGTTGCCAACAGCTGCGGTCATCACTAAGAAGATTATGCTTCCTGCTAATCTGCGTGAGCAGGAAATGGAAATCCAGGTGGAATCCGAGGCTAATCAATATCTGCCTTTTGCGCTGGAAGAAGTTAATCTGGATTTTCAGATTATCGGTCCCTCACCTAGTAATCCGGATGACGTCGAGGTGCTGCTTGCCGCCTCGCGTAAAGAGCGGGTTGAGGACCGAGTCGCGGTAGCCGAAATGGCCGGATTAAAGCCCGTAGTCATTGATATTGAGGCTTACGCGATTCAGGCTGCCTATGAGTTGGTGCTCAATCAGCTTCCACAAAATGGACAAGGACAAATCATTGCACTGATTGATGTCGGAGCTGCGGTAATGAAAGTTACTGTCATGCAGAATGAGGCACAGCTATATGTCCGTGAGCAGGCGTTTGGTGGTATCCAGCTGACTGATGACATTGTTCGCGTCTATGGTGTGAGTCCCGCTGAGGCTGAATTGATGAAATGCTCGGGAACACCCCCTGATAATTACGCGGCAGAAATACTTCATCCGTTTGTTACGACGATGGCTCAGGAGGTTGCACGTGCGCTGCAGTTTTTTTTCACATCAACCCCGCACAATGAGGTTCATCACATTATTCTGGCAGGAGGCTCAGTTCTCGTCCCCGGGGTAGTCGATAGTATTAGGCAGCAAACAGGTGTTAATACACTGCTGGCTGATCCATTCGCCGGTATGGCGATTTCACCGCGTGTTCGTGCTAAGCAATTAGCAATGGATGCACCTTCATTGCTCGTAGCCTGTGGTCTTGCCTTGAGGAAGTTTGACTAATGATCAAGATAAACCTGCTTCCCCATCGTGAAGAGGCTCGTCGAGCAAGACGTCAGCAGTTTTATGTCTTGATGGGATTAACAACGGTTTTAGTCGGGGTCATCTGGTTTTTGGGTTTTAGCATTATCAGTCGGCAAATTGATGTACAGATGAGCAAGAATGAATTTCTCAAATCCGAAATTGCTCTTCTGGACAAGGATATTGCCGAAATTAAAAAGCTTAAAAGCCAAACTGACTCCTTGCTGGCTCGAAAGCGAGTGATTGAGGCCCTGCAAGCCAATCGAACAGAAATGGTGCACCTCTTTAACGAGCTTGCCAAGCGCGTGCCAGAGGGAATTTATCTGCGCACCCTGACGCAAACTGCACAGAAGATTGCTATTACCGGGGTGGCGCAGTCTAATGCGCGAATCACGACGCTAATGAATAATCTTGACGAGTCGCCACTGCTGGAAAATTCAACGCTAATCGAAACCAAGGCTGAAGTAGTGGGTAATCGCCGGTTAAATGCGTTCAGTGTGAATACATTCATAACGCGACAATTAACTGATGTTGAATCGGCCAAGGGAGCTAAAAGATGAAGCTTCCTTTTACTCTTAAAAAAGCCGAAGTGGGGCATATGCCTGTGGCAAGCGCAGCTGCGGCGTTGCCTGCGAAACCTAAAGGGCCGCTAATTGACTTCCATCAAATAGTCGAGGATTTCAAGACAATTGATCCTCAAGATCCGGGGCTATGGCCGCTTGCTCCGCGTGTCGTTACTTTGTTGGGATTGTTTTTAGCCCTTCTTGGTGCGGCGTGGTGGTTTGGCTGGAGCAACCAGCTAGAAGAGCTGGATGGTCAAAAAGCCCAAGAAGTAAGCTTGAAAGATGATTGGCTTAGTAAGAAAAATCAGTCGATAAATCTTGAAGAGTATCGTCGGCAGTTAGCTGAAATCGATCGATCATTTGGCGCATTGTTAAAGCAGTTACCTAATCGCTCCGAGATGGGTGACCTGTTAGTGGATATCAATAAGGCAGCGCAGGGCAGAGGTTTATCCGTGGAGCTATTCAAGCCGGGCGGGGAGGCGACCAAGGAGTTTTATGCGGAAGTACCTATCACGCTAAATTTGATCGGTGGCTATCATGATATCGGCGCTTTTACTGGAGATATTGCCAAGTTACCGCGGATAGTGACACTGAATGATATTAATCTGACCACTGGCCCTAAAGAGGGTGTGCTTGTTCTTAAGGCGACCGCAAAAACTTTCCGTTACCTTGATGATGAAGAACTTGCCAGGAAGAAAAAAGCGAACAAAGGAGCGAGCCAATGAGACTCCTTTTGGTTTTATTATCCAGCTGCGTGTTGCTATTTGGTTGTGCTTCTGAAGAGAACCAGGATCTCAAAGAGTGGATGCAAGAGCAGGCGAAAGATATGCGCGGTAGAGTGCCGCGTTTGCCGGAAATTAAACCATTTCCTCCCGTGGCATATGAGGCAGAAACCTTGCTATCCCCTTTTGTTGGGGGAAAAATCGTTACCATTGATGCAAACATCGATAAAACAGCACCCGATCGAAATCGCCCGCTGCAGCCGCTGGAAAGCTTTCCGCTAGAAGACTTGAAGGTTGTTGGCGTGATTTTATCTGGCTCAAAGCCTTACGCCTTGATTCAGACACCCCCCCCAAATAAACCAAAAAACGTTGTTGTGGGGGAGTACATCGGCCAGAGTTTTGGAAAGATTGTGGCAATTAAAAAGGATGGTGTCACCGTGCGTGAAACTGTCCGGGATATTAATGGCGTATGGATCGAGCAAGAAAAAACTCTTTCTGTGCCGAAAGAAGGGGGTTCTTAATGAAAAAAACATATCTTTTCGCGTTTGTCTTGGCGGGCTTCTGGTTTGGCTTGTGCGGGGCTGCAGCAGCGTTTGAAAATGCGATCAAGCAAATCCAGGTGCGCCATGAGGGTGATCAGGTTTTGCTTAAAGTACAGATGGCGTCACCCTTGAAGTCTTTGCCGGGAAACTGGAGCGTGGTTGAGCCGCCACGTTTGGTTTTTGATTTTCCTGAAACCGAAAACCAGTCGGGTCAGGCAGCGCAGAAAGTAGTTGTAGGCGATTTAAAAAGCCTTAACCTTGTACAAACCGAAAAACTAACAAGATTAGTGTTAAACCTTTATCGCCCAACCAAATTTTCAACAGAGATTGTTGGCGACGTTCTGTTTATTAAATTGCAGACACAAGCCGTTGCGGTGGGCAGGGAAGCCGCCCCCAGTATCTATCAGCCTGTAGCGCCCAAGCTGGCGACATTTGCTGCAAATAATGCAGTAGTTCGTGATGTGACATTCCGCCGGGGTAGTGAGGGCGAGGCAGTGATTTTGGTCGATTTGACGGATGGTTCAGTGCCGGTTGATATACGTCGGTCAGGTAATGGGCTGTCTGTTGAGTTGCGTGGTGTGGAATTGCCCGAGCGACTTCAGCATCGCCGCGACGTTAATGACTTTGCGACACCTGTGACAACCTTCAATTTACAAGCGATAGGTGATCTTACCCGCATAGACCTAGTTGCTCTGGGTAGATGGTTTCACCAATCACATGTGAGTAATAACCAGCTCACTATTGAAATTAAATCGATTCCAGCAGACGAAGCCAACAAGTTGGTGCAAATCGGACAGCAGAGTAAAAAAGTATCTATCAACTTTTATGATGCAGATGCTGCGATGGTGCTGCGGACGCTGGCCGAAATATCTGGTAAAAATGTGCTGATTGACCCCTCGCTTAGCGGTCGCCGTGTGACTGCTAATCTTGACAATTTGCCTTATGACCAGGCGCTTGAAATCGTCATGACACAAGTCAATGCGGCGATGCGAGTGCGCAATGATGTCATTGTGTTTGGCGACAGGGCGGCGTTACAAAAGCGGGATCAGGATATGGCCGATGAGGAGGCTCGGGCTGCTGATACGGCTCCTTTGGTTTCTGAGACCTTTACAGTGAGTTATATCAAGCCATCAGACCTGGCCGTGCTGATACAGGCAAATGTTGCTCAAGCAGGCGGTGCAACTGCGCTGAACAAGACAGAACTTGCGCCAAATGCTGATCCTTCTGCGCCAAAAAAAGTTAATGGCGGAGGCATGCTATCCCCGCGTGGGAGCATGGCAACGCACGACCTAACCCAGAAATTTTTTATCCGCGATATAGCGACAGTTGTTGAGGCGGTTCGCGCGATTATTCGTAATGTAGATGTTCCGCCTAAGCAAGTCATGATTGAAGCCCGCATCGTGGAGGCATCAACAGGCTTTTCAAACGCTTTAGGGGTGCGCTTAAAGTATTTTGGCAACGCGGTGACATCGCTTGGTGGCGGTGCAAAAGCTTCATTGGGTACTCCAAGCAGCGGGGGGTTTAGTAATGTCAATGCATTTGGGGCACCCGCAACGCCATCGCTAATCCGCACTACAACGCAGGGATTCGGTACAAATTTCACCGCCAACGGCACTACGGCGATCAATCTAATGCTGTTTAATAATGCCGCGACTCGGTTGCTTTCCCTGGAGCTTTTGGCAGCAGAAGCGGATGATAAAAACAAAACAGTTTCTGCGCCGCGCGTAGTGACACAAAACCGTAAGAGCGCAAAAATCAACAACACTCAACAGGTAACTTTGTTAGTGGGAGTCAATGCCCAAACGGGGTTGCCTATTTATCAGACCTATTCCGCACCGCTGACTTTAGATGTTACCCCGTCGATCACGCCGGATAACAAAATCAGCATGGAGTTGAAGATTGAGAAAGGCACGATCACCAATGTCACGACAGGTAGCCTGGACACCAACACATTGAATACCAATGTAATCGTCGAAAATGGTGGTACGGTGGTTATTGGCGGGTTTGCCCGGGATAATGACATCAGCTCCGAAGAGCGTGTGCCAGTCTTGGGTGATTTGCCCTATGTGGGCTTTCTGTTCAAAGCTAAAACCCGCCAGCAAAATCGTTCTGAGTTGTTGATATTTGTTACGCCACGTATCGTGACGGACTCTTTGGCACAACGATAACCTGGCCCTCGTGGCAGTCACTGTAACTAGCCGTTTTAATGGCTATTTACAGCTTGTGTGGGTGCCGCTGATACAATTTAACGGTGAATTCGAGCGATAACATTTATCTGGTGGGCATGCCTGGTGCCGGAAAAACAACGGTAGGCAGGCAGTTGGCACGTCGTCTGCACCGCCAGTTTATTGATGCTGACCATGAAATTGAAGTGCGTGCCGGCGTCAAGATTTCGGCGATCTTCGAGACTGAAGGTGAAGCGAGCTTTCGGGAACAAGAGGCTCGCGTAATCGCTGACCTAGCTAGGCAATCCAACCTGATTGTGGCTACGGGTGGTGGTGCGGTTCTTAGACAGGAAAATTGCGAGGCGATAAAAAAAAGCGGGCTGGTTGTTTATCTTCGGGTAGCGCCGCGCATTCTGTTTGATCGCACACGCCATGATGCAAACCGTCCGCTACTCCAGGTAGCGAATCCCATGATGAGAATTGAAGAGTTGTTCACACAGCGCGACCCTGTTTATCAGGATATAGCCGATCTGGTCATGACCAGTGGCGGTGGTAGTGTTTCTTACCTGGTGGCACAAGTTGAGCGGGAGTTACGCAAACGATGCGCTGCTTGAATTTAGCTTTAGCCGAGCGTAGCTATCCGATTTTGATCGGTAACGATTTGCTGCAGAGTGCAGAAAATCTACAACCCTATGTGCACGGGTCGCGAGTTGCAGTGATTAGCAATACAACCGTTGCCCCGCTCTACTTGAGCACGGTGGTTGCCTCGTTGGAAAAAGTCGGCGTTGGTGTGACGGCGATTATTCTGCCCGATGGTGAAAAATTCAAGAATTGGGAATCTCTCAACGCGATTTATGATGGCTTGTTAGCCGCGCGTTGCGACCGCGGTGCGACGTTGATCGCATTGGGGGGGGGCGTGATCGGTGATCTTGCGGGGTTTGCTGCAGCGACCTATCAACGAGGGGTGTCTTTTATACAAATCCCGACTACCTTGCTATCGCAAGTGGATTCATCGGTGGGTGGAAAAACGGGCATCAATCATCCGCGTGGCAAGAATATGGTGGGCGCTTTCTGGCAACCCAAGCTGGTTTTGGCGGACACGCGCACTTTGCAATCCTTACCCGCGCGCGAGCTTTCGGCCGGGCTAGCCGAAGTGATCAAATATGGCTTGATACGCGATCTGCCATTTCTGGAATGGCTTGAGGTCAATATGGATAGCCTCGTGGGGCGAGATGATGAGGCGCTGGCCTACGCTATTGAACGATCCTGCCGAAATAAAGCCGAGGTGGTAGCGGATGATGAATTTGAAACCGCTAAAGAAGGCGGCCGTGCCTTACTCAATCTAGGCCACACTTTTGGGCATGCCATTGAGTCCGGCATGGGGTATGGCAACTGGCTGCATGGCGAAGCGGTGGCTGCTGGGACAGTGATGGCAGCAGAATTATCGCGCCGTCTGGGCTGGTTATCAGAGGCTGATGTTGATCGCGTGCGGGATATTTTGCAGCGTGCTGGCCTGCCGGTATGCGGCCCCATGCTGGGTGCAGAGCAGTATCTTGAATTCATGTCGCATGACAAAAAAGTGGTCGATGGACGCATGCGACTAGTGTTGCTTAAATCCATAGGAAGTGCTGTCACCACCAGCGATGCGGGACATGCCCACATCCTTGCAACTATAAACGCATGCTGCCATGAGTGAGCTTGCTTTATATGCGGTCACTGATATGGCGAGTCGGGGGCGCGAAATAAACGAACCACGGCCTAATGCACGCAGCGAGTTTCAGCGTGATCGCGACCGCATTGTGCATTCCACCGCTTTTCGACGGCTTGAATATAAAACCCAGGTTTTTGTGAATCACGAAGGCGATCTATTTCGTACACGGTTGACGCATAGCATCGAGGTTGCTCAAATTGCGCGCTCAATTGCCCGAGCGTTACACTTGAATGATGATTTGGCAGAAGCGATTTCCTTGGCGCATGATCTAGGCCACACCCCTTTTGGCCACGCAGGACAAGACGCATTAAATGAATGCATGCAAGGGTACGGGGGGTTTGAGCATAATCTCCAGTCGCTACGTATCGTTGAAAAGCTAGAGCAACATTACGGCAGATTTGATGGCTTGAACCTCATGTTTGAAACGCGTGAAGGCATCCTCAAGCACTGCTCGCCTGCTCATGCGCGCACCCTGGGCGAGCTGGGTCAGCGGTTTTTAAAGGGGCAACAACCTTCGCTTGAGGCGCAAATATGCAATCTCGCAGATGAAATTGCGTATAACAATCACGATGTTGACGATGGCTTGCGCTCGGGGTTTATCACCTTAGAGCAGTTGCAAGACGTTAGCCTGTTCAGCCGCTATCTTGCCGAAGTTGACAAGGTTTTTCCTGGTATCACCGGTCGGCGACGGATTCATGAAACCATTCGACGCATTATTGATGCGCAAGTGACTGATTTACTTAATGAGTCTGGCCGGCGAATTTCCCAGGCGACACCCAGGACATTGCAGGACATCCTTGTTGCACCGGTACTGATCGGGTTTTCGGAATCCATGTACGCCGAGAATCGAACGCTGAAAACTTTTCTGCGCGAACAGCTTTACCGCCACTATCAAGTGGTGCGCATGACAACAAAAGCACAGCGCATTATCCGCGAACTTTTCACCGCTTTTATGACGGAACCGCGTTTGCTGCCACCGCAATACCAGCAAATTGCCGCGACAGAAGATTTATCTCGCGCAACGGCGGACTATATCGCTGGAATGACTGACCGTTACGCTGTAAAAGAGTATCGACGATTATTTTTAGTAGGTAATGAATAAAAACGATTTTTGTGCTTGAGCATATTGAGTTCGAAGGTTTTTGCCGGTATATTTGTCAGTTCCGCCGCCTTTTTTGAAGGCGGTCTATCCAAGGCTGGGGGGCAGATTCCCCCGCTTTTTCGCCGACTGCATTTCCGAGGAATGACAAGATGGTATTCCCCCAGCGCCAAGGGCTTTACGACCCTATCCGAGAGCACGACGCCTGTGGTGTCGGTTTCGTGGCCCATATTAAAAACTGCAAAAGCCATGCGATTGTCAAGCAGGGTTTACAGATACTTAGCAACCTTGAGCACCGCGGTGCTACCGGATATGACCCGCTGTTGGGCGACGGTGCAGGGATTTTGCTTCAACTCCCCGATCTTTTCTTGCGCGAAGAAGCCTTGGTTCAGGGCATTGCACTCCCCGCAACCGGGGAATATGCCTGTGGCAATGTGTTTTTGCCGCAGTCAACCAACGGGCGTGCCGCGTGCGAATCTGTCATGGCGCGTGTTATCCATGAAGAAGGGCAAAATTATTTGGGTTGGCGCGATGTACCTCGAGATAACTCGGGGCTTGCCCAAGCCGCTAAAGATATTGAGCCCGAAGTGCGTCAAGTGTTCATCAGCCGTAGTGCTGAGTGCCCCGATCAAGAGACGTTTGAGCGCAAGCTTTTTGTCATTAGAAAGCGCGTTGAGCATGAAGTTCGCCGATTAAAGCTGGGCGATATCAACCAGTTTTATATTGCGTCATTATCCTCGCGGACCATCGTTTACAAAGGCATGCTGCTCGCCGACCAAGTGGGCAGTTATTTCATTGATCTGCAGGACGAGCGTCTGGTGTCTGCCATCGCTTTGGTGCATCAGCGCTTTTCAACCAATACGTTTCCAACGTGGGATCTTGCGCATCCGTTCCGCATGATTGCGCACAATGGTGAAATCAACACGGTGCGTGGCAATATCAATTGGATGGCTGCACGGCAGGGCGCGATGAGATCGAAATGGCTGGGTGACGATCTCAAAAAACTGTGGCCGTTGATCATTGATGGCCAATCGGATTCGGCAAGTTTTGATAATGCCTTGGAATTACTGGTCATGGGTGGGTATTCCCTGCCACATGCCATGATGATGCTGATCCCTGAAGCATGGGCAAGCAATGGCTTGATTGATGAAGAGCGTCGCGCTTTTTATGAATTCCATGCGCCTCTCATGGAGCCCTGGGATGGCCCTGCTGCTGTCGCGTTCACAGATGGTCGCCAGATTGGCGCAACGCTGGATCGAAATGGCTTGCGCCCGGCGCGCTATCTGATCACCGATGATGACATAGTGCTGATGGCATCCGAAATGGGTGTGCTGACCTTCCCTGAAGAAAAAATTGTCAAAAAATGGCGCCTGCAACCAGGGAAAATGTTTCTCATTGATCTGGAAGCGGGCCGCATCATTGATGATGCTGAGCTCAAGCATGCGATTGCAACTGAGCAGCCTTATGGGCAATGGGTAAAAGAATCCCGGTTGGTCTTGGCGGGCTTGTCAGTCAATGCAAAAGGGGCTCTAAAGCTCAAAGAGTCGCTGCTGGATACTCAGCAGGCATTTGGCTATACCCAGGAGGATATTAAATTTATCCTTGAGCCGATGGCTGCAAATGGTGAGGAAGCCACGGGATCCATGGGTAACGATTCTGCGTTGCCGGTATTGTCCTCGCGAGAAAAGCCCTTCTATAGCTACTTTAAGCAGCTTTTCGCCCAGGTGACTAATCCACCAATTGATCCCATTCGCGAAGAAATTGTGATGTCACTCACCAGCTTTATTGGCCCAAGACCTAATTTAATGGGTATAGCCAATGGCGATGACGAGTCGCTGACGCCTTGTTTGGAGGTGACACAGCCCGTCCTTTTGGATGAGGATTTCACGCGCTTGATCTCGATCGAGAAGGCCACGCAAGGGCGCTTTAAATCGCTGGTTCTGGATATAACTTACCCTGTGTCTAGCGGCGCTGCGGGTTGCGCAGTTGCATTAGCTGAGCTTGCGGCGGCTGCCGAGCAATCCGTGGCGGCGGGTTACAACATTGTGGTTCTGTCGGATCGTGCGGTGTCGTCCGAGCGGGTAGCTATTCCCGCTTTACTTGCCTGCGCCGCAGTGCATCACCATCTCATCAAAAAGGGCTTGCGTACTAGCACTGGTCTGGTAGTTGATACCGGCTCTGTGCGCGAAGTACATCATTTTTCCTTGCTCGCGGGTTATGGTGCTGAGGCGGTTTGCCCTTGGTTGGCACTTGAAACCATCGCTAAATTTTCAGGCAAAGATGCTAAAGAGGCCCAGAAGAAATTTGTCAAAGCAGTTGGCAAGGGCCTGAATAAGGTCATGTCCAAGATGGGCATATCAACCTATCAGTCTTATTGTGGCGCGCAGATTTTCGAAGCGATTGGCCTGAATTCCGAGCTTGTTCGCGAATTTTTTACGGGCACTTCAACGCAGATTGAAGGCATTGGTTTGTTGGAGGTCGCAGAAGAAGCTGTGCGCATTCATCGTGCTGCCTTTTCTGCCGACCCCGTGCTGGCCAATAGCCTGGATGCGGGGGGTGAGTATGCGTATCGTGTCCGTGGCGAAGATCGGATGTGGACACCCGATGCCATTGCTAAACTGCAACATGCCACACGGTCTGGAAAGTACGAAACGTATAAAGAATATGCGCGGCTGATTAATGATCAAAGCAAACGTCACCTGACATTGCGTGGTTTGTTTGATCTTAATCCTGCAGGCCCGCCGGTGCCTTTAAGTGAGGTTGAAGCCGCCAAGGACATCGTCAAGCGGTTTGCCACAGGGGCTATGTCGCTCGGATCGATTTCGACTGAAGCGCATACGACCCTGGCGATTGCCATGAACCGTATTGGCGGAAAATCCAATACCGGCGAAGGTGGCGAAGATCCGCGTCGCTTTGGAAAAGTCGGCGCTGGTGCTACGGTGGCCAGCGTGGTTGGAGCGAGCCGCGTGGAGGCGAATATTCCCCTGAAAGAGGGCGATAGCTTACGTTCGGCGATCAAGCAAGTGGCATCTGGTCGATTTGGTGTCACGGCAGAATATCTGAGCAACGCAGATCAATTGCAAATCAAAATGGCGCAAGGTGCAAAGCCTGGCGAAGGCGGTCAATTGCCGGGACACAAAGTCTCCGAGTACATTGGCTTTTTGCGCCACTCGGTGCCCGGCGTTGGTTTGATTTCACCACCGCCACATCATGATATTTATTCAATTGAAGATCTGGCGCAGTTGATACATGATCTGAAAAATGCGAATCCGGTGGCCTCGGTGTCGGTCAAGCTGGTGTCCGAAGTCGGCGTGGGTACGGTTGCCGCTGGCGTGACCAAAGCCAAGGCGGATCACGTCGTGATCGCTGGCCACGATGGCGGCACCGGTGCGTCACCTATTTCATCGATCAAACATGCCGGCACGCCTTGGGAACTTGGCTTGGCGGAAACGCAGCAGACGCTGGTGCTGAACAAACTGCGCGGGCGCATTCGCGTGCAGGCTGACGGCCAGATGAAAACCGGGCGCGATGTGTTGATCGCTGCATTGCTCGGTGCGGATGAGTTTGGCTTTGCCACAGCTCCCTTGGTTGTCGAAGGCTGCATCATGATGCGTAAATGCCATCTGAATACCTGCCCAGTAGGTGTCGCTACACAAGATCCGGTACTACGCAAACGGTTTTCTGGGCAGCCTGAGCATGTGGTGAACTATTTCTTTTTTGTCGCCGAAGAAGTTCGTGAACTGATGGCGCAATTAGGTATTCGTCGCTTTGAAGATCTGGTAGGTCGTGCGGATCTTCTGGATACGCGCGAGGGCATTGCGCATTGGAAAGCCAAAGGGCTTGATTTTTCGCGCATCTTTTATATGCCGCCAGTTTCAAGCGATGTTGCGCTGTGCCATCGTGAAACGCAAGATCATGGTTTGAGTCGTGCGCTGGATCACGAGTTGATCAGCAAAGCTGCGTCTGCTTTGAAGCATGGGACCAAAGTGACCATTGACGCTGCGATCAAAAATCAAAATCGTACGGCTGGCACCCTGCTGTCGCATGAGATCGCTAAGCGCTATGGCCATGCCGGATTAGCAGACGGCACCATTTCCATTCATTTGACTGGCACCGCAGGGCAGAGTTTTGGCGCATTTCTGGCGCGTGGCATTACGCTGGATTTGGTCGGCGAAGGTAATGACTATGTTGGTAAGGGATTGTCCGGTGGCCGCATCATTGTTCGCCCGCCGAAAGCATTCCGTGGCAAATCGGCTGAGAACATCATCGTTGGCAATACCGCGTTGTATGGCGCGACCGAAGGCGAAGCGTTTTTCAGCGGTGTGGCTGGCGAGCGGTTTGCTGTACGTAACTCAGGCGCTACGACGGTTGTTGAAGGCACAGGTGACCACGGCTGCGAATATATGACAGGTGGCACAGTAGTTGTCTTGGGGCTCACGGGGCGAAATTTTGCTGCGGGCATGTCTGGCGGCATGGCGTATGTGTATGACGCTGATGGTCAGTTTGCTCAGCGGTGCAATGCGGCTATGGTGGCGTTGGAGCCTGTGCTCTCTGCCGATGTACAAGCCGATGACGGCCTGCGGCATCGTGACGAAACAGACGAAGCGCAATTGAAACGATTGATCGAGCAGCATGTTCAGTTGACCGGTAGCGAACAAGCCAAAATGTTGCTCGCTGACTGGCGGCAAACGCTGAGCCGGTTTGTGAAAGTTTTCCCCCATGAATATCGTCGTGCATTAAAGGAAATGGCGGCGACCAAAATGAAAGAGGCTGCTTGATGGGTAAGCCCACTGGGTTTTTGGAGTACGAACGGATTGCTGACGCTTATGAGCCGGTGGCAAAACGAATCACGCTTTACAAGGAATTTGTTCCACGGCTAGCGGACGGAAAAGCCAAAATTCAGGCGGCAAGATGTATGGATTGTGGCATTCCGTTTTGCAATACGGGCTGCCCGGTAAATAACATCATTCCTGACTGGAATGATTTGGTCTACCGTGGCAACTGGCAAGAGGCCATTGAGGTATTGCATTCAACAAATAATTTTCCTGAATTTACCAGCCGTATTTGCCCGGCTCCATGTGAAGAAGCGTGTACGCTGAATATCCCGCATACGCCTGTTGGTATTAAGTCGATTGAGCGCGCTATCATCGATAAAGCAGGTGAAAATGGCTGGGTTGTGCCACAACCACCGACGCAAAAAACGGGCAAAAAAATTGCTGTGGTTGGCTCAGGCCCTGCCGGTCTGGCAGCAGCGCAGCAATTGGCGCGCGTTGGCCACGCGGTCACCGTGTTCGAGAAAAGCGATCGTATCGGCGGCTTGCTGCGTTATGGCATTCCGGATTTCAAGCTGGATAAACGCTTGATTGACTGGCGCATGGCGCAAATGAAAGCCGAAGGTGTGACATTTGCGACAGGCATCATGGTGACAAATACCCAGTTGACCGAAGGTATTCACAGCGATGCGAAAAAAACTGTAACACCAGAGCAATTGCGCAAGGATTTTGATGCGGTTGTCTTGGCAGGGGGGGCTGAGGTGCCGCGTGATTTACCTATTCCCGGCCGGGAATACAAGGGCGTGCACTTTGCGCTTGAGTTTCTCATTCCGCAAAACAAGGAAGTCGCTGGTGGGCGTAAAAATCTGATCAATGTCAAAGGCAAGCATGTCCTGGTCATTGGTGGCGGCGATACGGGCTCTGATTGCGTTGGGACTTCAAACCGCCATGGGGCAGCGAGCGTCACTCAAATTGAGCTGATGCCACGCCCCCCTGAGTTAGAAAATGGCGCGTTAACCTGGCCTTATTGGCCTTTGCGGTTACGCACATCTTCTTCGCATGAAGAAGGCTGTGAGCGTGATTGGGCGATTGGCACCAAAGCCTTTATTGCCCACGAATCAGGCGCCTTGCGTGGCCATCTTAAAGCGGTGCATGCCGTGCGCCTGGAATGGAAAGACGGCAAGATGCAAGAAGTCCCAGGCTCTGAATTCGAGATTCAGGCGGATTTTGCTTTTCTGGCCATGGGATTTGTCAGCCCGGTTGGCGGTGTGCTGGAAGCATTTGGCGTTGCTAAAGATCCGCGTGGTAATGCCAGCGCGAACACAGAGGGCAGTGTGGCGTATCACACCAATGTGCCGCGAGTGTTTGCGGCAGGCGATATACGGCGCGGACAGTCACTGGTGGTATGGGCGATACGCGAAGGACGGCAGTGCGCTCATGCTGTGGATGAGTTTTTAATGGGCGAGACTGTTCTTCCGCGGTAAACATGCCACGGTAATACTGCCGCGTTACATTCACTGCAACAGTAAGCCCTTTAAACTCATTGTGTCAGGGACCAGTAGCATGAAACTTGATGTCGTTATTCTTGCGGCAGGCCAAGGTAGGCGCATGAATTCTGCGCTGCCCAAAGTGTTACACCTGCTGGCCGGAAAGCCCTTGTTGGGACATGTGCTCGATACAGCACGCACTTTAGCTGCTGAGCGTATTTGCGTGGTGTATGGGCATGGTGGCGATCAAGTTCAAACTGCGCTGCAGGCGCCCGATCTAAGCTGGGCGATACAGTCGCCACAGCTGGGCACTGGTCATGCGGTATTGCAGGCTATGCTGCAGTCAGTCAATTCATCAATCACGCTGGTCTTATATGGCGATGTTCCGCTGATTCAAGCAGCGACGCTGCAACGTTTGTTGAATGTAGCCGAACAAGGTGGGCTAACCCTGCTCACCGCGAATTTAGATAACCCCAAGGGCTATGGTCGCATCGTGCGTGAGGCAGGGAAAGTGACGTGCATTGTTGAAGAAAAAGATGCCACGGAAGCCCAGCGTCAGATAAAAGAAATTAATACCGGAATTTTGGTCGCGCCGACTGCCGCATTGACGCGCTGGCTACCCACATTGGGAAATCGAAATGCGCAAGGTGAGTACTATCTCACCGATATTGTCGCCATGGCTGTCCAGGAGGGCTTGCCGATTGTCACCGCGCATCCCGAGCATTTGTGGGAGGTGGATGGTGTGAATAGCCAAGTGCAACTGGCGACCCTGGAGCGTGTTTATCAACGCACGGTGGCGAATCGCTTGCTGGACTTTGGCGTGAGTCTGGCTGATCCGGCGCGGATTGATGTGCGCGGCGAACTCACCTGCGGTCGCGATGTGTTCATTGATGTGAACAACGTATTCGAAGGGCAGGTAACGCTGGCAGATAACGTACGCATCGGTGCAAACTGCGTGTTGAAAAATTGCCATATCTTCGAGGGCACAGTCATTGCGCCCTTTTGCCATATTGAAGATGCCGATGTTGGTCCGGGTTGTCGTATCGGCCCCTACGCGCGCTTGCGGCCGGGTACTGAGCTTGGCCGGGACGTGCATATCGGCAATTTTGTTGAAGTTAAAAACAGCACCATTGCAGACCATTCCAAGGCCAACCATCTGGCTTACCTAGGAGACGCCACCATAGGCCAGCGGGTGAATGTTGGCGCTGGCACGATCACATGCAACTACGATGGCGCCAATAAATTTCGCACCGTGATCGAAGACGATGTTTTCATTGGTTCTGACACGCAGCTTGTTGCGCCGGTGACAGTCGGTCGTGGCGCAACCCTTGGTGCCGGAACGACACTCACTAAAAATGCACCACCGGATCAACTGACCATTTCACGCACCAAACAGTTATCAATTGCTGGCTGGAAGCGCCCCGTAAAACAGAAAAAGGATTAACCATGTGTGGCATTGTCGCTGCCGTTGCTGTGCGCAACGTTGTACCTGTTCTGATTGAGGGCTTGCTGCGTCTGGAATATCGCGGCTATGACTCAGCCGGTTTGGCACTGCTAAATCCTAAGCTCACGCGTCTGCGCAGTGTGGGGAGGGTGGCCGAGCTAGCGACTCAGGCAGCAGATCAGACGGCGCATCTGGGTATTGCGCATACGCGATGGGCCACGCATGGCGTACCCAGTGAACGCAACGCGCATCCGCATGTGTCGGCTGATTTGGCGGTGGTACATAACGGCATCATCGAAAATTATGCCGAGCTGCGCGCAGCACTCATGGCAGACGGCTACGTATTTACCTCGGATACGGATACCGAAGTGATTGCTCACCTGATTCAGCAGATATGGAAAACCGCGCCAGACTTGTTTGCAGCGGTTCAACTGGCGACGACGCGCCTGACAGGGGCTTATGCTATTGCGGTGCTTAGGGAGGGCGATGAGCGCATTATTGTTGCGCGACACGGCGCCCCGTTATTGCTTGGCGTGGGTGAGGACGGTTACTACGCGGCATCCGATGCGGCCGCGTTATTGCAAGTCACGCGGCAGATTATTTATCTTGAGGATGGCGATTGCGCCGAGCTAAAACAAGGCTCGCTCAAAATAGTCGGCGCTGGTGGTACGGCGGTAGTGCGTCCCGTGACGCAAAGCAGCTTGTCTGCCGATGCGGTTGAGCTGGGCGACTATCAGCACTACATGCAAAAAGAGATTTTCGAGCAACCGCAGGCGCTTGCGGCAACACTGGAAATGATCAGCGGGGCGCAAACCTTTACGCCTAATCTATTTGGCGTGGCCGCCCCTGAATTGTTGGCTGGAGTTCAATCCGTGCTTATTCTGGCGTGCGGCACCAGCTATCACTCGGGCTTGGTGGCACGGTACTGGATAGAGCAGTTGGCAGGTGTGCCGTGCACCGTTGAAATTGCCAGCGAATATCGCTATCGAGTATCTGTCCCGAATCCGGATCAACTGGTCGTTGCGATCTCTCAATCAGGCGAAACAGCCGATACGTTGGCCTCAGTTCGGCACGCCAAGGCGCAGGGCATGCAGCGCACGCTCGCGATTTGCAATGTGCCCGAATCCGCGATTGTGCGCGAGTGCGCATTGCGCTTTTTGACGCGGGCTGGTCCTGAAATCGGCGTAGCATCAACCAAGGCGTTTACCACGCAGTTAGCCGCGTTGTTTCTGCTCGCCGCCACGCTAGCCAAACAGATTGGTCGACTGACGCCGGAGGCCGAAGTGCAGCACCTGACTGCATTGCGCCACTTGCCCGTGGCAGTGCAAAAAGTGTTGGCAGGCGAAGCCGACATCAAGGCATGGGCCGCTCAATTTGCCAACAAGCATCATGCCTTGTTTCTGGGTCGTGGCCAGCATTACCCCATCGCGCTGGAAGGCGCGCTAAAGCTCAAGGAAATCTCTTATATCCACGCCGAAGGCTACCCCGCAGGTGAGCTAAAGCACGGCCCGCTAGCGCTGGTGGATAAAGACATGCCCGTGATCAGCATTGCGCCCAATGACGCTTTGCTCGAAAAATTGAAATCCAATTTGAAAGAAGTCGCCGCGCGCGGTGGCGAGCTGTATGTGTTTGCCGATGCGGATTCAGCCGTGGAAGAAGAGCCTGGCGTGCATGTGCTGCGCTTGCCCGAGCACTATGGGCTGCTTAGTCCGGTGCTGCATGTCGTGCCACTGCAATTGTTGTCGTATCACGTGGCGTTGGTAAAAAACACAGATGTCGACAAGCCGCGTAACCTTGCTAAATCGGTGACGGTGGAATAAGGCGACGGGTTAGTCTATTGGCTGGTCAGCCTGCGGCGCAGCCAGAAACTTATCCCATCGACGAGGCTAATCAACACCAGCATCGCGATGATGACGCTGGCAGCTTGCTGCATTTGAAACAAGGAAAGATGGTATTTCAGCATCTGTCCCAAGCCACCGGCACCGATGATCCCCAGGATGGCTGCGGCACGTATGTTGTTCTCCCAGCGATACAGGGTGTAGGACATCAGCTGCGGCAGAATTTGCGGTAAGGCTGCGTAAAAGAAGGCAGCCATCGGTTTCGCACCATTAATACGCAAGATAACTTCAGGCGCGGGCGGCATGTTTTCAAGGGCGTCGGCGAATAGGCGGCCAAGCACGCCGGTAGTATGAACTGCCAGCGCCAGCGTGCCTGCAAATGGTCCCAGTCCGGCGGAAATCAGTAAGATGAGCGCCCAGATCAGCTCCGGTATCGAGCGTAAGATATTGAGCGTCAGGCGCATTGCCAAGCGGGCTGCAGGGCCGAATCTGCCGCTGGCAGGCAGCGCCAGTGTGAGACCGCATATGGATGCGATGCCGGTTCCCAATGCCGACATAGACAACGTCTCTAGCGTGCCCTGTGCCACTTTTATCAGGAAAGGCCAAGCCAGTTCCGGCGCTGCGAAGCCGCGTAAAAACTCTATGCTTGAGCGCGCTGCATCGGCTGTAAAAAGCGCACTCCACTGAAGGGCCAGTGAGTAAAAGCTAGCGCAGATCAATGTCAAAAGACCAAGCAGAAACAGCAGGGTGGCAGGCTTGATACGGGATGGCACAGTGGAGGGGCGGTGTTGCATCTCAGCCCAGACGCTTGCGCAAAAAAGTGCTGACTAAATCAGCGCAAGCCACCAGCAGCACAAAAACGATCAGCATGGTGGACACTTCGTCGCCCGCCAGCATTTTCATCGATTCGTCCATGCGCTGGCCGATGCCGCCTGCCCCAACAAAGCCCATGACCACTGAGCCGCGGATCGCGCACTCCCAGCGAAAGGTGGTATATGAGACCAATTCGGAAGCCGATGCGGGCAAGGCGCCATAAAACAAGGCGGCCAGTCGGCCGCTACCATTTTTCAACAGTGACTGGGTCGCATGCGCTTCCGAAGATTCAAGAATCTCTGCGTAAACTTTGCCGAGCATCCCACTGTATGTGAGGGCAATAGCCAATACACCGGCCGTCGGCCCCAGGCCGAGGATGCGCACCAGGAGCAATGCCCAAACCAGCTCTGGCACGCTGCGCAACAACACCAGCAACCAGCGAACCACTTGCCTGACTACGGAGCTCGCCAAACGCATCCGGCCGGATTCCAAACGTGAGATCGACAATGATTCTGTCGCCAGCAGGGTGAGTGGAATCGCACTCAGCAGTGCCAGGGTCAGTCCTGCGGTGGCGATAGCGATGGTTTGCCAAGCGTCTTGCATAAGCAGCATTAAAAAATCTTTGGAATGTGCCGGTGGAAAAAAACTGGAAAGAAAGTGTCTGGTCGCGCCCAGGCTTTGTGCATCGAGCAATATCCACGGCTTGAACTCACTCGCAATCAGCAGCGGCCACAACACGATCAAAGCAATAAGCGATGTGGTGATACGACCTCGCCAGGCGGGATCGGGATGGCGTGAAACCGCAGTGTTAACGACTATGCTCATTGCATATCAACAGGGTGAGGGGCCAGACCAACAGGTATCTTCTGGTTTAATGGATTCGGGATGTTGGGTCGGGGGAGTGTTCCGGTAAAGCGCGGCGAGCATCGTTTCAGTCACCTCATTGCGCGGGGCGTCAAAGACGATTCGTCCATCGGAGAGACCAACGATGCGCGGAAAATGACTGAGCGCCAGCTCGACTTGATGCAGACTGCAAACCAGTGTGGCGTTGCGGCTAGCCGCTTCCAGTTGCACGACGGCCAGCGTTTGTCGCGCTAACGTGGGGTCAAGCGCAGAGAGTGGCTCATCCACCAGCAAGGCATCGGCTTGGGATACCAGCAAGCGCGCCATCCCGCAGCGCTGACGCTCGCCACCTGACAGTCGATCCACCCGCGCATATAATTTGTCCTGAAGGTTAAACCGTGCCAGCGCAGCATAAGCAACCTCGGGTTCCCTGGGTTTGATCAGCGAGATGATTGCATGCCAGAAACCCCACTGCGGTAGGCATCCGGCCAGAACGGCTGTCACCACCCGCTGGCGTGGTGGCAGTGGTGGCGTCTGCGGCGCAAGAAACAAACGTCCGCGAAGTGCATGACGCGCGGCAGGCTGCATCGCCCATGGCTGCAAACCAAAAACGGAGAATTTGCCACCAGGTTCAGGCTGATGGGCGCAGGCCAAGGCGTGCAATAAAGTTGTTTTTCCCGCGCCGGATGGCCCGATCAAAGCGATCTGCTCGCCTTGCTTGATCGACAAATTGATATCGATCAAGGCCAATGACTTGTTGCGCACGACTGAAGCATGGCGCACGCTGAGGCCGTTTAATACGAACGACATGTTTACTTGAGCAGGCCTGCGCTGCGTGCTGCAGCTTCTATCGTGCTGTAATTTTCTGCCTTGGTCGGAATGAAGCGTGTGGCACGTTGCAGATCGAGAATCTCCTTATCGTGTGGATCGTTCTTGTCCAGCGCAAGGAAGGCGTTCGCCAACTTCTCGCGCAATATCGGGGGCATGTCAGCGCGCACTGTCCAGTTGTAGTCGTAATAGCCTGGGGTGGTGTAGAACACATGCACGACATTGGCATCCACCTTGCCTTGTGACAACAGTTTTTCCCATACGGAGCTGTTCAGTGCGCCCGCGTCCACCTTGCCACCTGCTACTGCCGCGACTGTTGCATCATGTGCGCCGGAAAAAGCAATGCGTTTCATGTCAGTTTCCGGGTTGATATGGGCTGCCAGCAAAAAAGAACGAGGCATCAAATGACCGGAGGTGGAAGATTCCGCGCCAAAAGCGAATGTTTTCCCCTTGAGGTCTTGCAGCTTCGTGATGTCACGGCGCGTGGTGATAAAAACAGACTTGAATTTTTCATCTTCCTCACGCTGTACCAGAGGGATCACCTGATTGCTGCTGCGGATCTTGGCTTGCACAAAAGTGAAGCCACCAAACCAGACTAGATCCAGTTTGTTGTTGACCAGACCTTCAACCGATGCTGCGTAATCCGTGACGGGAGTAAACGCCACTTTCATGCCAAGTTTCTTTTCCAGATACTCGCCCAGGGGCTTGAACTTCCGTTGTAATTCCGTTGGTGATTCATCGGGGATGGCGGAAACGCGCAAAACCGGTTGCGCCAAGGATAGGTTGGCTGACAACAGTACTATTGAGGCGAGCACAGTGGCCAAGAGTGAGGGGATATTTTTTGCAGACGCAAGATAAGTCATGGTGGCCCTTTATAAAAATTGGGCGCAGACAGACTATGCGAGAAAAGACAGATATAACCATATGCCACGCCGTGTTTAGCGTGGAAAAAGTTTCGACCGCTCGACGGGTGAGAACACGGTAGTCAAGCTTCGCACCTCATAGGATCTGCTGACCTGCACACTGGCAGCGCGTTGATACGGTACATTCCATCGCATCCGGTTTATGCCAGCCACACGCGGGCCGTCTGACCCAATTCACTTAACAAATCAAATGAAAAGGCGTTACGGCGAGCCAGCAGTCAATGAATACGACAGCGAAGAGGAGCTTAACAGAAGAGGTGCTGGAAAACGCGATGACGCATCCCATTTTCAACAGCACGGGGCGCTCGCCTGATTTCAGGATATTTGCTCTCGGCCAACCGTGATGGGTATGAGAATTTATTGAAATGCTGTTCTTTTCGGATAAGCTTCCTGGGGTTGGATCGTCGATCTATCGCCGTATTTGTCAGTAAAAAATTAAAAAATCATCATGCTACCAACACCCAAACCCCGCTTGACCATGCTCAAGGGCTTGTTGCCCTTTCTGGCACCTTATCGCATGCGTTTTGTATTAGCTGCCATTGCGCTCGTGGTGGCAGCTAGCGCGACGCTGGCAATTCCCTACGCCTTCAAGCAGATGATCGATCTCGGTTTCGGTGCTTCGGGTAACCAAAGCCGCGCTCACATCGACTTGTATTTTCTCGCCCTGTTCGGGGTTGCCTGTGTGATGGCTGTGGCTACGGCGGCACGCTTTTATGCGGTTTCCTGGCTTGGCGAGCGAGTTACGGCCGACATTCGTGCTGCGGTGTATGGCCATGTGCTTGCGCAAAGTCCGCAGTTTTTCGAGACGACTCGGACAGGCGAGGTTCTCTCGCGACTGACCGCTGACACAACGCTGATTCAGACCGTCGTCGGCACCAGCATCTCTATGGGGTTGCGCAATTTATTGCTGTTCATTGGCGGTCTGGCCATGATGATGGTCACCAGCTTCAAGCTGTCAATTATCATCATTGTCATGCTGGTCGCAGTAGTGTTGCCTATCGTTTTCTTCGGCCGCCGCGTGCGCAAGTTATCGCGTGACTCACAAGACCGTGTCGCCGATGCTTCCGCTCTGGCTGGCGAAGTACTCAACGCCATGCCCACGGTGCAAGCTTTCACGCAAGAAGCGCGGGAGAGCGCGCGTTTCGGCGTTTCGGTGAACACGGCTTTTGATACCGCCATCCGCCGCATTCAAGCCCGCTCGCTGCTGACTGTCGTTGCCATCCTGCTAGTGTTCGGCGCCATCGTCTTTGTGCTGTGGCTGGGTGCGCATGCGGTGATCGAGAGACGCATGACGGGCGGTGATTTGGGCCAGTTCGTTCTTTATTCGGCGCTGGTTGCCGGCGCCATTGGTGCCCTGGCAGAGGTGCTGGGCGATGTGCAGCGCGCGGCCGGTGCTGCCGAACGTCTGCTTGAATTGTTTTCTGCCGAATCATTAATTCAATCGCCAGAGATTCCCCGCAGGTTGCCACCACAAACGGGCCAGGGCGCCTCACTTATTCTGGAAGAAGTGACTTTCCACTATCCATCTCGCCCGCTGACCCGGGCGCTGGATCATGTCTCGATTGCTATCCGGCCCGGTGAGACTATCGCCGTCGTCGGCCCTTCTGGTGCTGGAAAAACGACATTGTTTCAGTTACTGCTGCGCTTCTATGACCCGCAGCGGGGACGCATCACCCTTGATGGCGTCGATATCCGCGAGCTTGCGCTGACTGATCTGCGCAATGCCATCGGCATCGTGCCGCAGGACAGCGTGACCTTTTCTGCCAATGCGTTGGAAAACATTCGATATGGCCAGCCCAGCGCCAGCGATGCGGAAGTGATTGCCGCTGCGCGCCTGGCGGCGGCACACGAGTTCATCGAGAAACTGCCTGAGGGTTATCAGAGCTTTCTCGGCGAACGTGGCGTGCGTCTTTCCGGCGGGCAGCGCCAGCGTATTGCCATCGCTCGCGCCATGCTGAAAAACCCGCCGCTGCTGCTGCTGGATGAGGCCACCAGTGCGCTGGATGCTGAATCGGAACGGTTGGTACAGGGCGCGTTGGAAGCCGCCATGCAAGGCCGCACCACGCTGATCATCGCCCATCGCCTCGCCACGGTGCAACGCGCTGACCGCATCCTCGTTATGGAAGAAGGGCGGATTGTCGAAACCGGCACCCATGCGGATTTAGTGGCGAAGGGTGGGCTTTACGCACATCTGGCTGCGCTGCAATTCCACGCGATGGCTTAGTCATGGTTTAGTGGCTGCATGCGGATGAATACGCCATAACGGGTACTATCCGTTTTCATTTGTTCAAGAGAAACCATCGCCGAATGCAAACAGAAGTTAAAGAGAAGCCCCAATACGCCATTGTGGCAGCCGTGCAGTTGCCTAGCGTGAGCGATGTTGAGTTTGAAGCATCGCTGACCGAGCTGCGCGAGCTCGCCAAGACACTCGGGTTTACCGTTACCCGCACATTTACGCAGAAGCGCTCCGGCTTCGACACGACGGCCTATCTGGGGGTTGGCAAGCGACAGGAGATACGCCGCTTTGTTAACAACGAGCTCGAATCAAGCCACGAGTCCACGCATAGCGAGGCGCAGGACGGGGGTGCCAGCGACTTTGCCACCGACGCTGCCATCATGACTGCCGTCGAGCCCATTGACGTCATTTTTGTTGATCATGAAATTTCACCCTCGCAGGCGCGCAATCTCGAAAAGGAGGTCGGCTGCCAAGTGATGGACCGCACCATGGTCATCCTGGAGATATTCCACCGCAACGCGCGCTCCCGCGCGGCGCGGGCGCAGGTGGAAATTGCCCGCCTCGGCTACATGGCGCCGCGCTTGCGCGAAGCGGCCAAGATCGCCGGCCCGCAAGGGCGGCAGCGCAGTGGCGTGGGTGGCCGTGGTGCGGGTGAATCGCACACCGAGTTGGATAAACGCAAAATCCGCGACCGCATCGCCGAACTGCAACTGGAGATTGCCGCGATGGAAGTCGAACGCAAAACGCAACGCGCACGGCGGCAAGACAGGCAAGGCGGCGCCAACGTCGCGCTCGTCGGCTATACCAACGCAGGCAAATCCACCCTGATGCGCGCGCTCACCGGCAGCGAAGTGCTCGTCGCCAACAAGCTCTTCGCCACGCTCGACACCACCGTGCGTGCGCTCTATCCCGAAAGCGTGCCGCGCGTGCTAGTCAGCGATACCGTCGGCTTCATCAAGAACCTGCCGCATGGGTTGGTCGCCTCGTTCAAGTCAACGCTGGATGAGGCGCTGGATGCATCGCTTCTTCTCCACGTCATCGATGCGAGTGACCCAGGCTTTGAACGTCAGCTTGAAGTGACCGACAAAGTGCTTGAGGAAATCGAGGCGCAAGACGTGCCGCGTATCCGCGTCTTCAACAAAATAGACCATGTGGGTGACGCAGTAGCGCAAGCGGAACGCGAAGCCGCGCTACGCGCCAAGTACCCGGATTGCATCGTGATGAGCGCTCGCCGCCCTGAAGATGTCGCCAAGCTGCGCATGGCGATCATCGCGTTTTTCCAGCGCGATCTCATCGAGGCCGAGCTGTTCCTGCCCTGGTCGGCACAGCAGCTGCGCGGCGAAGTCTTTGCGCGTTGTGAAGTGCTGGGGGAGCGTGCCGACGAAGAGGGCGCATTTTTCCGCATCCGCGGCGAGCCAGCGGTCTTGGATAGTCTGCGCGAGCAGATCAGCCAGGTGGGATAAATCCAGCATGTGTCTTGTTGCCATTGAATACCCGAAAGGCATAACCTGTTGGCGCGTATTAAGGCGCAGCGTACCGACGCCGAGAAAAAGTCGGCGCTGGTGATACGGCGCACGTGGAAAGAAACCGCATGAATACCGCCTCTATACACGAATCCTTGGCCTGTGAATCCAAGAGCGACTGGTGAAGCGGCTTTCTGATGAAAGTTCACTAAAGAAAGTTCGCTAAAAAACAGGGTGTTAAGTTTCGATCAGCTTCAGGGAAATTGCATTGGGGTTGCCATAACGGATACAGACTTCGGCTAACTATCAGGCGTTGACTCATTCACGGGGAAAAGTCAGCCCGCGTCGAGCACACATGGCGCGGCCGATGTGTTCGAGGGCGGCGGCACTTAATAAGCGGGCTGCCATCGGTAGCAGCTCGTTTTCTTCGCGCTGAATATGCTGCTCATGACGAGTCACCCAAGCGGCGACATCATCGGCGGCAAGCTGAATATTTTCACCTTGGGCAATCCGCGCTAACTGGTCATGCAATGGTACCCATTCGGCATCTAGCACATGGTGATCGGTTAGCAGCGCTTGAGTGATATCCCGCAGGCAAACCGCGTCTGAGCCGGTCATGGATTCGATAAGCGCCGGGAAAAGATCTTCTTCCTCATCTTGATGGTGCTGTTTGCCGGAGGTGTCGAAATAGCGCATCACTTGTGCGGCGGCTGCACGGGCTTTCTCATCCGTGCCGTGGGCGGCTAAATGCGGTGGCAGGCGCAGCAGGGTGGCGCATTGATGGCGAATCCGTTCGTGACAGGCAGCAAGCATTTCCAGAGGGGATTCTGGCCCCGCAGCGGGGGTTGAAAATCCTGGGAAGGGTTTGCTCATGATGGTGTTGTTATTTATTCGTTGCTGCCGGCGCAGGTTTGATTTCATCGGCCGGTGCAAGCTCTGCCAGGCGTGCGCGCAGTGTGCGCTCAGCCAGATAGCGCGCGGTGATGTCGCGGGCGGTGGCTAGCACGCCCATGAGTTGATCGGTGTCGTCCTTGATCAGGCTAAAGCGCATGTCAACATAACCTTTGCTGCCATCTTTATGCAGGAAGCGCGTGGTCATTACCTGGTCGCCCAAAGACATCCGGTCGGCGGCTACCGCTTTATGAAATCCGATCCAATGTGCTTGGCGCAGGTGTTCGGGGATGATGATGTCCAGCGATTGGCCGATAGCGTCCTTGGCCGAAAAACCGAAAATAAGCTCAGCGCCATGGTTCCATAACTGAATGCATCCTTCAGCGTCGGAAAAAATAAAGGCATCGGCGGTTTGCTCGATCATCGCTTGATATAAGTTCATAGGGCTTATGAAACATCCGCAAGTTAAAAAGTCGGCGCTGGTGATACGGCATAAGGCGCGGCGTGCAGCGCAGAGCACTATTCTAGGCACCCTGGACAACAGATTGTAAGAGGATGCTTGGTTTAGAATAAGCCGCATGAATCAGACCGCTCCCAAATTGGCACAGACGCCTTATAAGCCCGCGCGCCAAATACGCTTTGTCACGGCGACATCGTTATTCGATGGCCATGACGCATCGATCAACATCATGAGGCGCATTCTGCAAGCGACGGGGGTTGAGGTTATTCATCTTGGGCATAATCGTTCTGTCGACGAGATCGTGACCGCCGCTTTGCAAGAAGACGCGCACGGCATTGCCGTATCGTCTTATCAAGGTGGGCATGTCGAGTTTTTCAAGTACATGATTGACTCGCTCAACGCCCGCGGCGGAGAGAATATCCAAGTGTTTGGGGGTGGGGGTGGGGTGATTGTGCCCGCAGAGATTAGAGAGCTGCATGCGTATGGTGTGGCACATTTATATTCTGTTGAAGAAGGCCAATTGTTTGGCTTGCAAGGCATGATCAACGATATGGTGATGCGTTGTGATGCGTCAATGACTCAGCCGGCATTGCCCAATTGGGTGGCGCTCGAAAGCGGCGATCGGCGGGTGTTAAGCCAGACCATTACGGCGCTGGAAAACGGCGCATGGGCGGCGCAAGACAAGCAGGTTTTATGGGATAAAGCCGCTGCAAAGTCGATCAGCCAGCCAACGCCGACTTTAGGCATTACCGGTACCGGCGGCGCGGGAAAAAGTTCGCTCACCGATGAGTTGATCCGTCGTTTTCGCTTGGATCAAAATGATCGTTTGAAAATCGCAGTGATTTCCATCGACCCTTCGCGCAAACGGACGGGCGGGGCGTTACTCGGAGACCGCATTCGCATGAATGCGATTCAGCACCCGAACATCTATATGCGCTCCTTGGCGACGCGTAATTTCGACAATACCAGCGGCAGCGAAATTTCTCGCGCGCTGCCGGATGCGCTTGCCGCGTGCAAAGTCGCTGGTTTTGACTTGATCATTGTGGAGACTTCCGGCATCGGCCAGGGGGACGCAGCCATTGTGCCGCTGGTCGATTGTTCCTTGTATGTGATGACGCCAGAGTTCGGCGCAGCTTCTCAATTGGAAAAAATCGACATGCTCGATTTTGCGGATTTTGTTGCCATCAACAAGTTCGATCGCAAGGGTGCTGAAGATGCGCAGCGCGATGTGCGCAAGCAGTATCAACGCAACCATGAGCGCTTTGCTGAAAAGGTCGAGGATATGCCGGTGTTCGGCACCATGGCAGCCCGGTTCAATGATGACGGCGTTACCGCTCTGTACCAGGCGCTGATTCCGCGTCTGTTGAGGCATGGCTTGGCGTTTGCCTCTAGCGTGTTGCCAGCCGTGACAATCAAACATTCTTCTGCTGGTCGGGCGATTGTGCCGCCCGAGCGTGTGCGCTATCTTGCAGAAATCGCGGAGTGCGTGCGTGGTTATCACCAGCATGTAAGAGCCCAGGCACAGATTGCCCACGAGCGGCAGGCATTAACCACGGCGAAAAATATTTTCATTCAGCACCAAAAAAATGCGACAGATTTTGATGCGTTGATTACATCGAAAGACAGCCAGCTCACGCAAGAATCCCGCGCAGTATTGGCAGCCTGGCCGCAAACAAAAGCTGCCTATGCGGGTGACGAATTCGTGGTGAAGATTCGCGGTACAGAAAAACGCACGCCTTTGGTGAGCGAGTCATTGTCGGGTACCCGGATTCGCAAAGTGGCGCTGCCACGGTTTGAGGATGAAGGCGAGTTGCTCAAGTTTTTGCTGCGTGAAAATGTGCCGGGTGAATTTCCGTATACCGCCGGTGTGTTTGCCTTCAAGCGAGAAAACGAAGATCCCACCCGCATGTTCGCGGGTGAAGGCGATGCATTTCGTACAAACCGCCGTTTTCACCGGCTATCAGATGGCATGCCCGCCAAACGTTTGTCCACGGCATTTGATTCGGTCACGCTGTATGGGTGCGACCCGGATTTGCGTCCGGACATTTACGGCAAAGTAGGTAACTCCGGCGTTTCCATTGCCACGCTGGATGATTTGAAAGTGTTGTATTCAGGATTTGATCTATGCGATCCGGCAACATCGGTGTCGATGACGATTAACGGCCCGGCGCCGATGATACTGGCGATGTTTTTGAATACGGCGATTGATCAGCAAGCTGATAAATTTCGCGAGAAACATGGCCGGGAGCCTGACGCGGATGAAGCACATGCATTGCGCGATTTTGCGTTTGCTAACGTGCGCGGCACAGTGCAGGCAGATATTTTGAAAGAGGACCAGGGGCAGAACACCTGCATATTTTCGACAGAATTTGCGCTCAAGATGATGGGTGATATTCAAGCGTATTTTGTCGAACATCAAGTGCGCAACTTTTATTCGGTCTCCATTTCCGGCTATCACATCGCGGAGGCAGGGGCGAATCCGATTACGCAATTGGCATTTACCCTGGCCAACGGGTTTACTTTTGTCGAGGCGTATCTGGCACGCGGGATGTCCATTGATGAGTTTGCGCCAAATTTGAGTTTCTTTTTCAGCAATGGCATGGACCCGGAGTACGCCGTCATTGGCCGCGTTGCCCGCCGCATCTGGGCGGTGGCGATGAAAAATCGGTATGGTGCAAACGAGCGCAGCCAGAAGATGAAGTATCACATTCAGACGTCCGGCCGTTCGCTGCATGCACAGGAAATGGATTTCAACGATATTCGCACGACGTTGCAAGCGCTGATTGCGATTTATGATAACTGCAACAGCCTGCATACCAATGCGTATGACGAAGCGATCACAACGCCGACGGAAGCTTCGGTACGGCGCGCGATGGCGATTCAGCTGATCATCAATCGCGAGTGGGGATTGGCGAAGAATGAAAACCCGAATCAAGGGGCTTTTATCATCGACGAATTGACTGATCTAGTAGAAGAAGCGGTACTAAAAGAGTTTGAAGCCATTGCTTCGCGCGGTGGTGTGCTGGGCGCTATGGAAACAGGCTATCAGCGCGGCAAGATTCAAGAAGAGTCGATGGTTTATGAGCACCGCAAGCATGATGGCTCCTATCCGATTATTGGCGTTAACACGTTTCTTAATCCCCATGCGGATGGCGCACAAGGCGAGATCGAACTGGCGCGATCCACTGAAGATGAAAAGCAGTCACAGTTGCAGCGGCTGGCCGCGTTTCATGCGCTGCATGCGGAGTCGTCCCCAGCGTGGATTGCGCGCTTGCGCGAGGCGGTGATCAAGAATGACAACGTGTTTGAGATCATCATGGGGGCAGTTCGCCATTGTTCGCTAGGACAAATTTCAAATGCACTGTATGAAGTTGGTGGTCAATATCGACGCAATATGTAATTTGCGTAGCAATAAAAACACGATAAAAAATTTAACTCACAAAAAGGTAACAGGGAATGACTATCAATAAAGTCGGCATTATCGGTGCCGGAACCATGGGTAATGGCATCGCGCAAACTTGTGCAATGTCAGGCTTTGCAGTGGTGATGCTGGATATTAATGAGACGGCAATTCAGAAAGGGTTGGCGACCATTACGAACAGCCTGGATCGCTTGATCAAGAAAGAAAAAATCAACGAAGGGCAAAAAGCGGCTGCACTTGCTCTCCTCCAGACAACAACCGATATGGCTGATATGAGTGGCGTGGATATTGTGATTGAAGCGGCCACAGAGAATGAAGGCTTGAAGTTAAAGATTATCAAGGATGTGGAACGCGTGATCGGCCCCAATGCGATTATTGCCAGCAATACCTCTTCTATTTCGATTACCCATATGGCGGCAGCAACGGCGCGTCCGGATAGGTTTATCGGGCTGCATTTTTTCAATCCGGTGCCGGTAATGGCTTTGGTGGAAATCATTCGTGGTTTGCAAACTTCGGATGAAACCCATGCACGTGTTGAGGCGTTGGCACAGGCGCTGGGCAAATATCCCATCACGGTTAAAAATAACCCTGGTTTCGTAGTTAATCGCATTCTTTGCCCGATGATCAATGAAGCTATTTTTGTTTTTTCAGAAGGCCTGGCATCGGCCGAAGCGATTGATGAAGGCATGAAGCTCGGTTGTAATCATCCGATTGGCCCTTTGGCGCTGGCAGACATGGTTGGGCTGGATACGCTACTCGCCGTGATGCAGGTTTTCTATGAAGGATTTGATGATTCGAAATATCGTCCGGCGCCCCTGCTCAAGGAGATGGTCGGCGCGGGTTATTTGGGCCGTAAGAGCGGACGTGGGTTCTATACCTATAGCTAAGTGATGAAAGTCGGCGCTGACAATGCGGCACGCGGCCCGTTAACTGGTCTGCGTGTGCTTGATCTGACCCGGTTATTGCCGGGCCCGATGGCGACTTTGCATCTGGCAGATCAGGGTGCAGAGGTCATCAAGATTGAAGATACGGGGCTGGGCGACTATGCGCGTACTTTTGGCCCCGGGGCTGACCAGGCGAACGCAGAGGGTAAAGACAGCCCGTTTTTTCGCATGCTGAATCGCAACAAGAAAAGTCTGCGGTTGGATTTAAAACAAGCCGCAGGCGTTGCGGCTTTTTTGCGATTAGCTGCCACGGCGGATGTGATTTTCGAGAGTTTTCGCCCCGGCGTGGTTGATCGGCTAGGTATCGGTTATGCAGCCGTGCGCGCGATTAACCCGCGAATTGTGTATTGCGCGATTACAGGGTACGGACAAACCGGGCCGTGGGCGCATTATGCCGGACATGATCTTAACTACATCGCGATGGCAGGCCTGCTTGCGCAAAATGGCACGCCGGGGAGCGCACCGGCAATCCCCGATTTTCAGATTGGCGATTTACTCGGGGGCAGCCTCACTTCTTTGGTCGGCGTGCTGACCGCAGTGATTGGCGCCAAGGCTACGGGTCAAGGGTGCCATGTGGATGTGGCCATGGCGGATGCGATATTGGCGCACTCAGTATTGCCTTTAGCCGCAATACAAACCACGGAAGGGTTGGCGCATCGCGGTGAAGGTGAAATGACAGGCGCATCACCGGGTTACGGGGTATACGCCACGGCGGATGATCGTTATCTCGCGGTCGGTGCGATTGAATCCAAGTTCTGGCGCACGCTATGCGCCGCAGTAGGCTTGCCTGCCCTGGCGACGGTAGAGATGACCAATGCCGCAATAATGAAAGATGCCCGTGCAGCGCTGGCAGCGGTGATAAAAACACAGCCGCTTGCGCACTGGGAAAAAACGCTGGTCCCGCTGGATTGTTGCGTCACGCCAGTCTTGCGCGTAGATGAAGCGGTGAATCATCCGCAGTTTATTGCGCGGCAAATCATTGTGGATGAGGCGGGGTTGAGCCAGTGTGCGCCGCCTTTCAAGCTGTCACACTGGCCGCCCCCTGATATGCAACCGGCAGCAGCGGCAGGCGCAGATAGTGCAGCGGTGCTGCAAGCTGTTGGCTATTCTGCCGATGAAATTGAAACCCTGCGCCGCGATGGCGTGATTTAGTTGCACCGCTTAAGTGCGTTGAGTGCGCTGAGCTTTTGTGGTGGATTTTGCGGCAGGCTTGTTCGCTGTCTGCGCTGTTTGCGATGTATCAGCCGCAGAGTTTGGATTGGCTGCGGTCGGCTGCATTAGATTCCAGGGCCACAGTGCAGCCAGAGTCGGATTGGCAGCAGGATTTTCACCAGGATCCGCCGACCCGACGGATTGGCTGATCGCTTGCAGTGCTGTTAGCGTGGCGCGCTGAACTTCAAGTCCTTGGATGGTCATTTGCAGGACACTGAGATTGGTTTTAAGCCAACCCTCAACCGCTTTGAGGTCGGTGATGCGTTTTTCGAGCTCATCCGTATCCAGCGTTGGTGTCATAAGTCCTGGCAACGGCATGCTCGTACTGCCCCAAAGTGACTTTAAAAATTCCATTGGATCCATCGGATTGTTATTAGGTAACGCACTCATGTGATTTTCCTCGGATGTGATGTGCCATCTTACTGCAGTGCTCTAGCGTTGGTGCACAAGGTAGTGCAAGAGGTAGTGCAAGAAAAATCGGCGCTGGCGATACGCTGTGAAGCCAGTTTATTTTGGGGACGGCAGAATTTTCCCTGGGTTGAGAATATTGTTCGGGTCTAGCGCCTGTTTAATTGCACGCATGACATCAATCGCCACCGCGCCGTGCTCGGGGATGAGATAGTCGCGTTTGCCAAGCCCGATGCCGTGTTCACCGGTCGAGGTGCCTCCCATGCTGATTGCGCGGTGTGCCAGGCGGGTGGCAAAGTCATGCGCGCGGGTGATTTCATCCGGATTGTTCGGGTCAAGCAGCAGCACGACGTGAAAGTTTCCGTCGCCGACATGGCCAACAATGGGGCTGGGAAGATTGATCGTTGCAATGTCTTCAATCGTCTCAGCGATGCATTCAGCCAACCGGGAAATAGGTACGCAAATATCAGTGGATAAGGCCCGCGACCCGGGTTTTAAGCCTAGCGCTGCCCAGAGCGCATCGTGCCGTGCTTGCCACAGACGGCTACGATCCTCAGGACGCGTAGCCCAGTCAAATTCATGCCCCCCTTGCGTTTTGGCAATGTCTGCCACCAGCGTTGCTTGTTCTTGCACGCTAGCGGGCGAGCCATGAAATTCAAAAAACAACGTGGGGTCTTCGCGCAGAGTGGTTTTGCTGTAACGATTGAGTGCTGAAATAGCTAACGCATCGAGCAATTCCATACGGGCGACGGGTATCCCCATTTGTATCGTCTGAATGACCGTATTGACCGCAGCTGCAATGCTGGGGAAGGCGCATACCGCGCTGGCAATGGCTTCTGGCAGCGGGTGCAGGCGCACAGTGAGTTCAGTGATAATGCCCAAGGTGCCCTCAGATCCAACCATCAGGCGAGTTAAGTCGTAGCCGGCAGAAGATTTGCGTGCGCGGCCACCTGTTTTCAGTATGCGTCCGTCAGCGAGCACGACGGTCATACCTAACACGTTCTCGCGCATGGTGCCGTAGCGCACGGCGTTTGTACCGGAGGCGCGGGTCGCTGCCATACCGCCCAAGCTCGCATCTGCGCCAGGGTCAATCGGGAAGAACAAGCCCGTACCATTAAGCCATTCATTAAGCTTCTTGCGAGTAACGCCACATTGCACGGTGGCATCCATGTCTTCAGCACGTACAGCAATCACGTTGTTCAGCGCAGAAAGATCAATGCACACCCCTCCTTGTACCGCGAGAATATGTCCTTCAAGAGAGGTTCCTGTGCCATAGGCAATGACGGGTGTTCGGAAAGCATTGCAACAGGCGAGTATTGCGGCTACCTCTTCGGTGGATTCAGCAAAGATAACTGCGTCAGGCGGCATTGGCGGGTGGGATGACTCATCCTTCCCATGATGAAGCCGCACGGCCTCTGCAACCGTGAAACGAGCGCCAAAGCGGGCAGTCAACTCGGTAACAAGGCCTTGCGGTAGCGCGTGCGAGAGCTGGTGTGTATCCATAATGACTCCGAGACTTTTTAGATATTTTTGAAGAAATGTACGCCGTAGCGGGGCCGTGGTTATTGGCAAATAAATCGATAAATAGAAATGAATGTTGACGCCACAGCAAAAATTGAAGATAATTCGCGGTTACGCTGGAGGGGTTCCCGAGCGGTCAAAGGGATCAGACTGTAAATCTGACGGCTCAGCCTTCGAAGGTTCGAATCCTTCCCCCTCCACCAGCAGTCGCTAGTATGAGTGAATTGTATCGTTATTTTATTTTGTAATGATTCACTGGTATCACAAAGCAGTATGTAGGGTGTGGTTATTTTAAGTATTTGAGGTTTAAGCGAAAGTTAAGTGAGCGGCGGTAGTTTAATGGTAGAACCTCAGCCTTCCAAGCTGATGACGCGGGTTCGATTCCCGCTCGCCGCTCCAGATTGTAAGAGGCAAGTTTCGCCCATGTGGCTCAGTGGTAGAGCACTCCCTTGGTAAGGGAGAGGTCACGTGTTCGATCCACGTCATGGGCACCATTTTTTGAACTTTATTGACTCTTTGTTGAGGTAACTGACATGGCAAAAAGCAAGTTTGAGCGCACGAAACCACACGTTAACGTAGGCACGATTGGGCACGTTGACCACGGCAAGACCACGCTGACAGCGGCGATCACCACGATACTGTCGGCCAAATTTGGCGGCG
>JAUSMB010000032.1 GCA_030645365.1 Rugosibacter sp. | reverse complement strand
TGTATTGGCTTGAAGGGCAGGTGTGGTACCGCCGCTGACACTGATGACATCAAAGGTAGCGTCGGCCACGCCATAGATCGTGACGTTGGATTGGGCGAGTGCCGCACCGGATAGACCGGTGATGGCTAGGGCGATGAATTTTTGTTTCATGATTTCTCCGAGTTAAAACGGTAGGGTAGTTGATGCTGGCTTTCGTGAATCGAAAAGTCGGCTCTGGTGATACGGCGGCGCAGCGCCGTTGCGTTCGTTTAGCGCGCGCTGATCTGGTCGAAAGTGCCGCCGTCGGCAAAGTGTGTTTTCTGTGCCGCCTGCCAGCCGCCAAAGATTTCGTCGATGGTGATGAGCTTCACTGGTGCGAATTGCTTGGCATATTGGGCGGCAACTTTCTTGTCCGTCGGACGGTAGTAGTTTTTACCGGCAATATCCTGTCCTTCAGGCGAATACAGATAGTCGAGATAGGCGGTTGCTACCTTGCGTGTGCCGTGTTTGTCGACAAACTTGTCGACAATGCTGACAGGCGGTTCGGCGAGGATGGAGAGCGATGGGGTGACAATTTCAAACTTGTCCGGACCGAGTTCCTTGAGTGCCAGATAGGCTTCGTTTTCCCAGGCCAGCAGCACGTCGCCTATGCCGCGCTCGGCAAACGTAGTGGTCGAGCCACGCGCACCGGAGTCCAGCACCTTGACGTTGGCATACAGTTTTTTGACGAATGCTTGCGCTGTTTTCTCATTGCCGCCCGGCTGCTTGAGTGCGTAAGCCCAGGCCGCCAGATAATTCCAGCGAGCGCCGCCGGAAGTCTTCGGGTTGGGCGTGATAACACCCACATCCGGCTTGACCAGGTCACCCCAATCCTTGATGCCCTTGGGATTGCCTTTGCGCACCAGCAAGACGATCGTTGAAGTGTAGGGGGATGAGTTATGTGGCAAGCGTTTTTGCCAATCGGCCGGGATGAGCTTGGCTTTTTCGCCAATCGCATCGATGTCATAAGCCAGCGCAAGCGTGACTACATCAGCCTCCAGACCATCGATCACGGCCCGCGCCTGCTTGCCCGCACCGCCGTGGGATTGCTTGACGGTGAGCGTATCGCCCGTCTTGGCTTTCCAGTATTTCGCAAAAGCGGCGTTGAATTCCTGATACAGCTCGCGCGTCGGGTCATAAGACACATTGAGCAACGTAATGTCTGTTGCATGGGTTGCGCTGGCAGTGAGCAGGGAGAGGCCGAGCAGGCCGGCAAGTGCTGCATTGACAAAAAACGGGCGACGCATGGTGTTTCCTTTCGTGAATGAATGTTCAGAAAGGAAACTTTATTGGCTAAGTTGGAAAAAGCGAACCAAGAAAAACAGCATTCCTTATTCCCGGATGCGGAATAAGCAGATCAGCACTGCAATAGGCCATTCTTGAAATAGCCTGATGCGGCCAGGTTTGACAACGCCGGCAGCAGATTGAGGTGCGTGGCTTGGCGCAAATGCCGGGCGGCTGCTTGTAACTCGTCAAAAGTCCTGAGTTCGTGATTGGATGGCAATGCGGCGGTAGTGTTGTGCGCTGTGGCCAGTGCGATGGCATTGCCTTCATCGCGTGATCGAATGACGATGACGTGATCGTCAAAAGCAGTTTTGATCTGCTGGATGCTGTGCTTGAAGTTTTTACGCCGTGACAGCAGATTGATGCACAACAGCCCCTCTTTGGCCAGGCGTGCTTTGCAGTCCAGATAAAACGGCAGCGAGTCGAGCCGACCGGCGCGCGCGTTGTTGTCGAAACCATCCACCAGGATGAGGTCATAGCGTTGCCTGGACTGGATCATGAAATCCGCCCCGTCGGCAAAATGCAGGCGGATGCGTTGCGGATCATCCGGCAGCTTGAAAAACTGCCGCGCGACCGCTTCGACTTGCGGGTCAATTTCAACCACGGTGAGCTTGGCCTCGGGCCGGTAGCGCCAGAGAAATTTGCATAGCGAGCCTGCGCCCAGGCCAATCAGCAGCACGCGGCGCGGCCAGTCGTCGGGCCGCAGAAGCAGCGGTAACATCATCTCTTTGGTGTAGTCAAGTTCTAGCGCATAGGGTCGCGCGATGCGCATCGCGCCCTGCACCCAATCGGAGCCAAAATGCAGATAACGCACGCCGGCTTCTTCGCTGGTATTGATGCTCATGCGGGTTTGCCGACAGGCGATCAGAGCTCGATCTGGGTACCCAGCTCGACGACGCGGTTCGTTGGTATCTTGAAAAAGGCGGTTGCCGTGTCCGCATTGCGGAACATCCACATGAAGAGTATTTGCCGCCATAAGCGCATGGTGGGCACGGCATTCGGGACTATGGTTTCGCGGCCAAGGAAGAATGAGGTTTCCATCATCTCGACGGGCGCCATGCCCAGTTCCCCGAGCTTTTCCAGCGCCACCGGAATGTTTGGCGAATCCTTGAAGCCGTAATTCAGGATGACGCGGTAGAAGCCTTGGGGAAGCGGTTCCACGGATAGGCGGTCAGCGTCGTCAACATGCGGAATGTCCTGCATATTGACGTTGAGCAGAATCACCCGTTCATGCAACACCTTGTTGTGCAGCAGGTTGTGCAGCATGGCGCGCGGCACGCTGTCGGGTTGTGGCGTGAGGAAGATGCCGGTACCCGCAACGCGCTGCGGGCCGCCGTAGTCGAGGCTCTTGAGAAAGGCGTCCAGTGGTATTGAGTCTTGTTGCAATCTTTTATAGAGCAGAGCACGGCCACGCTGCCAGGTGGAAAACAGGATAAAAATCCCCAGCCCCAACACCAGCGGGAACCAGCCACCGGCGACTATTTTTTCCAGATTGGCGGTGAAGAAGGCAAGGTCGACCACGATGAAGATCGTGAGGAATACGCCTGCCTGAAACCAGTTCCAGTTCCACAGCGCACGCACCACGACAAAGGCCAGCAGGGTGTCGATCAGCATGGTCAGGGTGACGGCAATGCCATAGGCTGCAGCAAGGTTGGAGGAAGTCTTGAAACCGAGCACCGTCGCAATGACGGCAGCGAGCAGCAACCAGTTAATGTTGGGGATGTAGATATGGCCCTTTTCGCGTTCCGAGGTGAACATCACTTGTATGCGCGGACAATAGCCGAGTTGCATGGCCTGGCTGGTCAGCGAGAAGGCGCCGGAGATCACAGCTTGCGAAGCGATGATGGTCGCGGCGGTGGCCAGCGCGACCATCGGGTAGAGCAGTTCTTCAGGCGCCAGCAGGAAGAAGGGATTTTTGACTGCGGCGGGGTTATCGAGAATCAATGCGCCCTGACCGAGATAGTTGAGATACAAGCAGGGAAACACATAACCCAGCCAGGCCCATTTGATCGGCCGCCGGCCAAAATGACCCATGTCGGCATACAAGGCTTCGCCGCCGGTGATGACCAGCACCACCGCGCCTAGCGCAAGAAAGCCATGCATCTGGTTGGTGACAAAAAAATGGATCGCATACCAGGGGTTGATTGCCGCAAGGACATCTGGATGCTTGAATATGCCGATCACACCCAGTGTGCCCAGGGTGCCAAACCAGAACAGCATCACTGGGCCGAACAGCGCGCTAATGCTGGCCGTGCCGCGCGGCTGGACAAGAAAGATGCCGGTCAGGATGACCAGGGTCAGCGGTACGATATAAGGCTTGAACATCGGCGTGGCGACTTCCAGCCCCTCGACCGCCGAGAGCACCGACATTGCCGGCGTAATTACCGCATCGCCATAAAACAGCGCGGCGCCGAAAATGCCCAGGGCGGACAGCAGCCATAGCATGCGCGGGCTTGCGCCTTTGGTACGCAGCGCCAGCGCGGTCAAGGCCATGATGCCGCCCTCGCCACGGTTGTCGGCGCGGGTAATGAAAACTACATACTTGAAAGTCACCGTAATGATCAGCGCCCAGAAAATCAGCGACAGGATGCCGAGGATGTTTTCCGGCGTGACCGCTACCGCATGCGGGCCATTGAAGGCTTCTTTCATGGCATACAGCGGGCTGGTGCCGATATCACCATACACCACGCCCATGGCGGCGATGGCTGTGGTAGCGAGGCGAGCACGAGCGTTTGACGTGTTGTCCGCGCTGCCTGGAATTTCAGTTGTGTTGCTTTGCATCATCGGCCGCATTATAGGTGAAACCTTGTTCCCGCCGTATCACCAGCGCCGACTTTTGGCAGACTTTCTCTTGGTCGACACTTTGTTTTTTTGCACGGTTGTTTTGCCTATCGGCACCAAAGTGTACGATGAGTTTTTTAAATATCCGCTTCGACCAGATGCCCATTTGCTTCCATCCAGACACGGCGCGAGGCTGCCTCGCCCTTGCCCATGAGCAGATTGAACATGGCTTTGGTTTGCGCGGCAAGCCGCTCGGTGACGGGTAATACACGACGAGTTGCCGGGTCCATGGCGGTTTCGCGCAATTGTTCGGGATTCATTTCGCCCAGGCCCTTGAACCGACCGACTTCAATCGTGCTCTGGGCAACGCCTTCTTGCATGAGGCGATCTTTCATGGCGGCGAGCTCTCCTTCGTCAAGCGCATACAGCCGACGTGCGGGCCGTTTCTTGCCGCTGGCAGGGACATCAATGCGATAGAGCGGAGGTTGCGCGATATGCACATGGCCTGCCGTGATGAGCGCCGGGAAGTGCCGGTAAAACAGTGTGAGCAGCAAGGTTTGGATATGTGCGCCATCTACGTCGGCATCTGACATGATGATGACTTTGCCATAACGCAAGGTGGATAGATCAGCTGTTGTGCTGTCATGCGGATCTATCCCCAGGGCCACCGCAATGTCATGAATTTCTGCGTTGGCAAACAGGCGTCCGGCGTCAATTTCCCAGGAATTCTGGACTTTGCCACGCAAGGGCAAAATTGCCTGGGTTTCCTTGTTGCGCGCCATTTTGGCCGATCCACCGGCGGAATCTCCCTCCACCAAAAAAAGTTCGTTTTCGGTCAATAAAGTGGATTCGCAATCTGAAAGCTTGCCGGGCAACACGGCAACGCCTGACTGTTTTCTTTTTTCCACTTTCTGCGCATTTTTTTGCCGTGCAAGGGCTTGGTGTATGGCTAACTCTGCAATGGCGCGGCCGGCTTCAACGTGTTGATTAAGCCATATCTCGAAGGGATCGCGAATCATGCTGGATACCAGCTTGACCGCTTCACGCGAATTGAGTTTTTCTTTGACCTGGCCTTGAAACTGCGGGTCAAGCAGGCGCGTGGATAATACATAGGCCATGCGGCTGCAGACATCATCCTGCTGCAACTTGACACCGCGCGGCAGCAAGGCGCGGTGCTCGATGAAGGATTTAACTGCCTCGAAAACACCGGCGCGCAGTCCGGCTTCATGCGTGCCGCCAGCCACGGTAGGAATCAGATTGACATACGATTCAGAGGCGACGGCTTCGATAAACCAACCGATGACCCAGGCAGCACCTTCACCAGGGGCGAAGTCAGGATGATCGGTATTGGCATATTTTTCGGCGGCATACAGCGGGGCAATATTTTCAGCGCTCCCTGCCAGTTCTATCAGATAGCCCGCCAGGCCTTGCGGGTAGCTCCAGGTTTTGCTGCTGATGCTGCCGTTGGCTTGTTCAGTATCAAGGCGCACAGTGACGCCAGGCAGCAGCACGGCTTTTGATCGCAACAGGCGCTCTAGCTCAACCGATGACACGGTGGGGGTATCGAAATACTTTCCGTCAGGCCACACACTCACACGAGTGCCGGTTTGTTTGCCGCAGGTACCGGCTTCTTGCAGCGGACTGATTTTTTCGCCGCCTTCTGAAAAGTCGATTTGCCATATCTTGCCTTCGCGACGCACTTCAACCGCTACGCGCTTGGACAACGCATTGGTGACTGCCACGCCCACGCCATGCAACCCACCAGAAAAAGCATAGGCGGAATTGCCTGAGCGTTTATCAAACTTGCCGCCGGCATGTAAGCGCGTAAAGGCCAGAACAACCACAGGAATTTTTTCTTCCGGATGCATGCCGACAGGTATGCCCCGGCCATCGTCAACGACGGTAATCGCCCCGTCCTGGTGGAGTGTGACGTGAATATTTTTCGCGTATCCGCCCAGGGCTTCATCGGCGGCGTTGTCGATGACTTCCTGAATGATGTGCGCGGGTGAATCTGTTCGGGTGTACATGCCCGGCCGCTCGCGCACAGGCTCCAGGCCTTTCAGAACGCGAAAGGAGGATTCATCATAAGTGCTTGCGCGGCTATCGGAAGCTTTGGTGGCCATGGTCGAATATCACTGGAATTTAATTGTTGAGGACTAAGAAGAAAATCTCGCGTGGATTGTAGTCGAACAGGTGGTTACGCCAAGAGAAGGGCAAAGCCCGCAAAGCCTGGATAGCGACGCTGCTAAACTGAAACCATGAAGTCGAGTCCATTCGTCAGTCAATCCGCCAGTCAATCTGAATTCCTGTCGCTGCGCGGCCGCCGCATGCATGTGCGCTGCTGGCAGGATGATCCAAACGCGCCGTTGCTGGTCATGCTGCATGGCTGGGGCGATATGTCAGCCACCTGGCAATTTGTGGTGGATAGTCTCGCGCAGGGCTGGCGTGTGCTGGCACCCGACTGGCGCGGGTTTGGGTTGTCGCAATGGAATGGTGACAGCTACTGGTTTCCCGATTACGTGGCGGATCTCGATGCCTTGCTTGCACATTACTCGCCCACGACACCGGTGCGCTTGGTGGCACATAGCATGGGGGGCAATGTGGCGTGTCTGTATGCAGGGCTGCGGCCGGAACGTGTGGCGGGGCTGGTCAATCTCGAAGGCTTGGGGCTGCCTGATTGCCCGGCGACAGAAGCGCCGATACGCTATGCAAAGTGGTTGTTGCAAACACGCGATGTACAGGGGAGAGGGTTTCGCCCGTATCCCGATTATGCTGCCCTGGCGGCGCGTTTGCAGAATGATAATCCGCGTTTGTCCGTTGCACAGGCAACGTTTCTTGCAGCCCATCTGGGTGCGGAAAAAACAACCAGCGACGGGCAGCGGGAGATCCATCTGGCGATTGATCCCTGCCACCGCTGGCCGAGCCCTGTTCCGTATCGGCTGGAAGAGGCCATGGCGATCTGGCGGCAGGTGAAAGCGCCGGTGCTGTGGGTAACGGCTGCAGAATCATATGCAATCAAGAAGGTTTTTGATGTGACATCGAATGACTATCGCCAGCGTGTGGCCTGCTTTCAGCAGATTCGTGAAGTCATGCTGCCGGATGCCGGGCACAATATGCAGCATGATCAGCCGCAGAAAGTGGCACAATTGATTGATGAATTTTTTGTGCGCGGAATTACTGCGCAATGAGAGAAAAATGAAAGCCATTAACGCCGATCTACACTGCCATTCCAATTTGTCGGATGGCATGCTGACACCGACCGAGGTAGTGCGCCGCGCGCATGAAAACGGGGTGGAGTTACTAGCGCTGACCGATCATGATGAATTGAGCGGCCTGCCCGAGGCGCGTGCAACGGCAGATGAATTGGGTTTACGCTTTATTGATGGCGTGGAGATCTCGATTTCCTGGGGCGATGACCAGACGGTGCATATTCTCGGGCTGGCGGTTGATCCTGCGAATGCCGCATTGCAGGCTGGCTTGCAAAAAGTGCGTAGCGGGCGCGACGCACGTGCCGCAGAGATGGCGGCGGAATTGGACAAGGTCGGCATACATGGCGCTTATGCAGGCGCGCTGCGGTATGCGGGTAATCCGGCCATGATCAGTCGTGCGCATTTCGCCCGCTACATCGTCGAGCAGGGGTGCGCGAAAGATACCAAAACTGTGTTCGATCACTGGCTGGCCAAGGGCAAGCCGGGTTATGTTTCCCATGCCTGGGCGACGCTGGAAGATTCGGTGGCCTGGATAGTCGGCGCTGGTGGTACGGCGGTGATTGCCCATCCGGCGCGTTATCGGTTAACCGGAGCACAGCGCCGGAAGTTGTTCACCACCTTTCGTGATCTAGGCGGGCGGGGCATCGAGGTGTTGTCCGGTGCACAGGGGCCGGAAGAGGCCAAAGAGTTTGCCAGTGTCTGTCGCGAGTTCGGATTTTTGGCGTCGCGCGGTTCGGATTTTCATGGGCCGGGCGAAAGCTGGATGGATCTGGGCAAATTGCCGGATTTGCCTGAAGATTTGACGCCCGTCTGGGCGCAGTGGAATTAAAAACGAGGTTGATTTTTGGCACAACTATTTCAGATTCACCCCGCGCACCCGCAGCCACGTCTGATTAAACAGGCCGCAGCGATTCTGCGCAGTGGAGGGCTGTTGGCGGTACCGACAGATGCTGCGTATTCGTTGGTCGGCGTGACGGGTTATGCGCCCTTGCTGGAACGCATCCGCGCCATTCGCGGGGTCGACGAGCGGCATCACTTCACGCTGATATGCCGCGACCTTTCCGAAATCGCAAAATATGCGCGAGTAGATAACGCGCAGTTCCGCCTGCTCAAGGCGACCACGCCGGGCAGTTATACCTTCATCCTCGAAGGCACCCGGGAATTGCCGCGCCGCCTGCTGCATCCCAAGCGCAAGACCATCGGCCTGCGCGTGCCGGACCATGCTGTCGTCCTGGCCCTGCTGGATGAATTGGGCGAACCGCTGCTCAGCTCAACGCTGATCCTGCCAGGCGATGAACTGCCTTTGGCCGATGCCGATGAGATCCGCGAACGCCTGGAAAAGCAACTCGATGCGGTGATCGATGCGGGACATTGCGGCATCGAAATGACCACAGTCATCAACCTGACGGCTGACCAGCCGGAACTGGTGCGCACAGGCCGCGGCGCACTAGCACCGTTTGGCTTGGGGTGATGTGTTCGCGGCAGGCGCGTTCGATGCCGCGACTGCTGACGGTGTGTTTGTAGCGGGCCATTTGCCTCTCCGAAATATCAACCCGCAATTCGGCTCTTGTTATTCCATTTGGTTCACAGCAGAATGCGGTGATGCAAATACTTTTTCTACAGCTTCGTTGGGCGTCATTTTTTGCAGTAGCTGCTACTCGTGCTTATAGAGAGGAACAGTAATGGCAGAGCTAGTCGCAAATTGTCCTCGGTGTGCTTCACGACACATTACCTTTGATATCACAGCCGCAAAGGTTTATCGAATTGATTACGACTGGCAGAACTGGTATGAAGCCTTTGGCATTTGCCGAAACTGCGGGCGAACGACAATCTTTATTCTGAGTGAGAGCCGCGCCGGCGACTATGCATACGTTCACAAGACCGGACTTGTTAAGATCGAAAAATCGCTAAACAACTTTGTGGACATTAAGGGGCACATCAGCCTGAAAGACAGTGCATCTGTTTCCCCTCCAGAATTCCTTCCAAAGGAAATCGATGCCGTATTTCGGGAAGGCGCAACCTGTTTGGCCGTCGGTTGCTACAACGCTGCCGGAACAATGTTTCGTCTGTGCGTCGATTTAGCCACTCGGTCAATGTTGCCCTCAGAGGAAGTAGCAGGGCTCAGCGCAAAGATACGTCGCGACCTTGGATTGCGTTTGCCTTGGCTGTTTGAGACAGGCCGACTTCCCGACTTCTTGAGAGATCTTTCGTCCTGCATCAAGGAGGACGGCAATGATGGAGCACACGCTGGAACTCTTACCGAGGCCGATGATCTGCTTGACTTCACTTCTGTTCTACTGGAGCGCATTTACACCGAGCCTGAGATGCTCAGGCTCGCGAAAGAACGTCGCGATGCCAGACGCACTCAGCCAAAATAAAACAATACCGCCCAACCCATCAATCCACAGGACGTTGCACGATAAAGCCGCGCACCGCCGGTAAATCCAAACCTAGGATCGGAACCATGTCTGAAACACTTAAATCCTGTTTTCGCCGTGTCACCAGCGCCGACTTTTCGGGTTGTCCGGGGAGCACGGCCAGCGCACCAGGCTGGTAGCAGCCGGCCATGGCAAACAACCCCACACAAGCTCGCCCCGGCTGGGTTTATCCGGTCGGCGCCGGCCTTGGCGACCCCGGAAATGATATTGTCCAGACCACTCACCGCTTTTTCTACAGTTTCGTGAGCCAGCAAGCGTAGCGGGGTGTTCGTCGCGGTTTGGCCAGCCGCCCTGTGGCGTACGCCTTCAAGTCTGGCGGCCTGTTAGAATCCGCCTTTCATGAATACTATCCAAACACTGGCGGTTTCCGCCTTGCCCGTGATTTTCGCCATCACGTTGCACGAAGCGGCTCATGGCTATGCAGCACGCCACTTTGGCGATCGCACGGCATGGAAGCTGGGGCGTATTAGCATCAATCCTCTGCGCCATATTGACTTGGTGGGCACCTTGATTGTTCCGGGGGTGATTTTGTTGCTTTCCGGAGGCGGTATGTTGTTCGGTTGGGCCAAGCCCGTGCCGGTGGATTTTGGCAAATTACGTCGTCCCAAGCAGGACATGTTGTGGGTAGCAGCTGCCGGGCCGGCGGCGAATTTGGTAATGGCTTTGGCTTGGGCGTTGTTGTTCAAGGCAGTGCTTGGTTTTCCGGAAACCCTGTATTCGGAAGCATTGCGCGAAATGGCCAAGGTGGGTATTGGGATCAATGGCGTATTGATGCTGCTGAATTTATTGCCTTTGCCGCCGCTGGATGGTGGCCGCATTGCAGTGAGCTTGTTGCCACCGCGCGCGGCGTGGAAATTTTCTCAGCTTGAGCGCTGGGGGCTGCCTATTCTTCTTGCATTGCTGTTTTTAGGCGGCCTGGATCGTATCCTGCGCCCTCTGTTGGGCGTGTATTTTTCTTTGCTAAAGAGTCTCTTCGGGTTCTAGGTTTTTACTACTACTATTATGTACGCAGAAAAAGTTCTTTCCGGCATGCGCCCCACTGGGCGTTTGCATCTGGGCCACTATCACGGCGTATTGGCCAACTGGATCAAGTTGCAGCATGAATTCCCCTGCCTGTTTTTTGTCGCCGACTGGCATGCGTTAACCACGGCTTACGACGAGCCGGGCACGATAACCCAGAATACCTATGACATGGTGATCGACTGGCTGGCGGCGGGTGTTGATCCGACGCAAGCCACGATTTTCATTCAGTCCAAGGTGCCGGAACACGCCGAACTGCATCTGTTGTTATCAATGATGACGCCGCTGGGCTGGTTGGAGCGCGTGCCGACTTACAAGGATCAGCAGGAGAAGTTGACGCACAAGGATTTGACGACGTATGGCTTTCTTGGCTATCCCTTGTTGCAGGCGGCTGATATTCTGATTTATCGCGCCAATCGCGTGCCGGTGGGCGAAGATCAGGTACCACATATTGAGTTTACGCGTGAGATTGCGCGCCGCTTTAACCATCTGTATGGCCGCGAGCCAGATTTTGAAGGCAAGGCGCGGGAGGCGATGAAGCAACTCGGCAACAAGCGCGCCAAGCTTTATGAAGAGCTGCGCACACGGTATCAGGAGCAAGGTGAAGAGGAGGCACTGAATGAGGCGCACGTGCTGTTGAATGAGGCACAGAGCCTGTCTTTTGGCGATCGTGAGCGGTTGTTTGGCTGGCTGGAGGGCACGCGTAAAATGATCCTGGTCGAGCCCGATGCCCTGCTGACGGAGGCTTCGCGTATGCCTGGGCTGGATGGACAAAAGATGTCGAAGTCGTATGGCAATACGATTGCGCTGCGTGAAGATGCAGAATCCATCACCAAAAAAATTCGCACCATGCAGACCGATCCGCAGCGTGTGCGTCGCACCGATCCGGGCGACCCGGACAAGTGCCCCGTGTGGCAATTGCACCAGATTTACTCGGATAATGAGGTCAAGCAATGGGTGCAAACGGGCTGTCGTTCAGCCGGGATAGGCTGCATTGAATGCAAGCAACCTGTGATCGACGCGGTGCTAAAGGAACAGGAGCCGATGCGAGAGCGTGCAAAAATGTATGAGGAAGATCCGCAACTCGTCAAGAATATCATTGCCGACGGGTGCGAAAAAGCACGCAAGCTGGCGCAAGAGACGATGCGTGATGTGCGCGAAGCCATAGGGATTGATTACTCGTGATGCAGCCTTCGAATAAGGCGTTAATAAGCGTTGGCACCGTATCACCAGCGCCGAGTTTTATGGATGCGTTACTCCTGCCTCATCTGCCCAAAGTCTACGGCGAAGTGATGACCGAGATGCCGCGTGATCTTTACATCCCGCCGGATGCACTGGAAATCATTCTCGAATCTTTTGAAGGCCCGCTGGATTTATTGTTGTACCTGATACGCCGTGCAAACATCAATGTGCTGGATATTCCGATGGCACCGTTGACAGTGCAGTATCTGGCCTATGTTGAAGCCATGCGCAAACACAACCTCGAGCTGGCGGCTGAGTATCTGCTCATGGCAGCGATGCTGATCGAGATCAAGTCGCGCATGTTGTTACCCCGCATTCCGCGCGCTGAAGAGGGTGAGGCAGAAGATCCGCGCGCCGAGCTGGTGCGCCGTCTGGTCGAGTATGAACGGATGAAAGCCGCAGCTGCCCAGCTGGAAGAATTACCCCAGGTCGGGAGAGATTTTGAGTGGGTTACGGTTTGGATTGCAGACAAAGTCGTCGAGCGTCAGCCGGAAGTGAGCCTGCATGATTTGCAGTTGGTGTGGCTTTCGCTTATGAGGCAAGTGAAAAACCATCAGCATCACAAAATTCATCGCGAGGAGTTGTCAGTGCGGGAGCATATGAGCCTCATTTTGCGTCGCTTGCAAGGCGGTGGCTACGTGTTGTTTGAGCAACTGTTCGATTTGAAACTTGGCGCACCTGGATTGGTTGTCAGCTTTCTTGCCATGCTTGAGCTTGCCCGCGAAGCGATGGTAGAAATTACGCAAAATGAAGCGCTGGCGCCGATTTATGTGAGATTGCCCGAGGTTGGATGATGCAGGAACTGTATACGCCTGATGACTACAAGCGCGTGCTTGAGACTGTTTTGTTGGTTGCGGCAGAACCTTTGCCTTTGTCTGAACTGAAAAAGCTTTTTGATGAAACATTTGATGACGAAACATGGCAGATACTGCTGGACGATTTACGCCGTGACTGGTCAGGCCGCGGTGTTGAATTGGTACGCCTGGCTTCTGGCTGGCGTTTTCAGACTCGCCCCGAATATCAGGCTTATGTTGCCCGGCTGAAAAACGAAAAAGCGCCCAAGTATTCACGTGCCGTGATGGAGACGCTGTCGATTATTGCGTATCGCCAGCCAGTGACGCGAGGTGATATTGAAGATATTCGTGGTGTGGCGGTGTCGCCCAATATATTGAAAACACTTGAGTCACGTGGCTGGATTGATGTGGTTGGCCATCGCGATACACCGGGCAGGCCTGCGCTTTACGCCACCACAAAAGTATTTCTGGATGACCTTGGTTTGCGTAGCTTGACCGAGTTACCGCCATTGAGTGAAATTGAACGCGTCATGAATACTCAACCGAATCAGGCGGTACTGACGGGTGATTTTGTTGCCTCGGTAAGTGAAATGATGAGTGAAAATATAAGCAAAGACATTACCGACACGACCGAACCGGTAATTCGCAGTGAAAGTACGTTACCGACAGAATGATGAAACAGAGGTTCGCCCACAGGGCACCATGAAAAAACCAGGCACTTCCGTTACACCATCCAGAGCCCCGCGGAGTAGTTTGCCGCGTAAGCCGGTTAATTCGACCAAGCCGCGCAAGGCTACCCCTTTTCGTACTGCGCAAAAGGGCCCCCGCGAATTGGTTGATGCTCGCAATGACAGCGCAGGGGCGCGGCAGGCCTCGCCGAAAACTCAAGGTGGGCGGGGTAATCATGTTGTTTTTAGTGATCCGCCAAAACTGCAAAAAGCATTGGCAGATGCCGGACACGGCTCGCGTCGAGAAATTGAAGAGTGGATTATTGCGGGGCGCGTTAACGTCAACGGCGAGCCCGCGCATATTGGGCAGCGGGTAGGTCCGGACGACAAAATTCGACTGAATGGCAAGCTGGTTCAGCTTAAGTTCTCGCACCGCTTGCCGCGCGTGGTGATGTACCACAAGCCCGAAGGTGAAATTGTTTCCAAGGATGATCCTCAGGGACGGCCGAGTGTTTTTACTAAACTGCCTCGCCTGAGGAATGGGCGATGGATTTCCATCGGGCGGCTGGATTTCAATTCCTGTGGTTTGCTGTTATTTACCAACGATGGCGGTTTGGCGCAGCGGATGATGCATCCAAAATATCAAATCGAACGCGAGTACGCCGTGCGTGTTTTGGGCGAGGCAACACCAGAGATTTTGGAGCGCTTGCGTCAGGGGGTGCAGTTGGAGGATGGGTTGGCGCACTTTAATTTGATTGTTGAATCCGGCGGCGAAGGTGCTAACCGCTGGTATCGCGTGGCCCTTTCGGAAGGACGTAATCGCGAAGTGAGGCGCATGTTCGAGGCTGTTGGCTTAATCGTGAGTCGCTTGATGCGTGTGCGCTATGGCCCTGTTCAGTTGCCGCCTCGTTTGAAGCGAGGGCAGTCCCGCGACTTGGAGCCAGGCGAGGTCGAAGCCTTGATGCAGCTCTTGCCCCCAGAACAAAAAACCGGAATATCACGACCTTTGCTCAGTGAAGAGGGTTTCGATGACCTGAGTTTCATGTCGGATGATGACGCAAGCGATCGAATTGATTTTGCAGAGAAATGAGGCCTCTGCTATAATCTTGCTCCTTTAGTTGGCACCGTTCTCGGGAGAGAAAAGAATGGGCTTTTCAGCCCATTTTTTATTTGTCGAACGGATGTGTGTGTGCGAATGCAGCTTAATGATTTAATTGAGAAAACCGTGGTTGGCTTGGGGTTTGAGCTCGTTGAAGTGGAATCGAGCCCGCGCGCCAGGCTGCTGCGCGTCTTTATTGATCATCCTGAAACGGATGATCAGCCGGCGCGGGGCATCAGTGTGGATGACTGTTCTGCTGTGAGCCATCAGCTGACCCATGTTTTCATGGTTGAAAATATTGATTACGATCGGCTGGAGGTCTCCTCGCCCGGGTTGGATCGTGCGTTGACCAAAGCAGCAGATTTTCGTCGATTTACAGGCTGTGAGATTCAGCTGAAATTGCGTGTTCCACTAGGTAATCAGCGTAATTTCAAGGGCGTCATTGAAGCCGTGGCGGGTGAAGAAGGTACAGAGACTTTTAGTTTGCGAGTTGAAAATGTGCTGCATGAGATTGCGCTAGCTAACGTGGATCGAGCGCGTTTAGTGCCAACATTCTGAATATTGTCGGAGAACCACCTATGAGCCGTGAATTGTTACTGTTGGTTGATGCTTTGGCCCGCGAGAAAAATGTCGCCAGAGATATCGTGTTTGATGCGCTAGAGCAAGCGCTCGCGCAAGCGACTAAGAAGCGCGTTAACGATGAGGCTGATATTCGCGTCGAAATTGATCACGAAACTGGTGAATACGAGGCGTTCCGTCGTTGGTTGGTTGTCGAGGATAGTGCAGTAGAAAATCCTGAGGTGCAAAAGGGGTTGAAGGAAGCTCAGCTCGAAATTTCAGATATCGGGCTCGAAGAGTACATCGAAGAGGCAATGGAGCCCATCGATTTTGGGCGTATCGGCGCTCAGGCCGCTAAGCAAGTCATTCTGCAAAAAATTCGAGATGCCGAGCGCGAGCAGATGCTAAATGATTTCCTTGAGCGCAAGGAGCATCTCGTCAGTGGTACGGTCAAGCGCTTGGATCGAGGTAGCGCAATCATTGAGGTAGGTCGCATTGAGGCTTTGCTGCCGCGTGATCAGATGATCCCCAAAGAAAATCTTCGCCCTGGCGACCGCGTGCGCGCCTGGCTGATGAAGGTTGATCGACAAGTGCGAGGCCCACAGTTGATTTTGTCGCGCACCGCACCTGACTTCATCATGAAGCTGTTCGAGCTTGAAGTCCCTGAGATTGAAGATGGATTGCTTGAGATCAAGGCGGCCGCACGTGACGCTGGTATGCGGGCAAAAATTGCAGTGAAATCAAATGATCCTCGTGTTGATCCTATTGGTACTTGCGTTGGTATGCGTGGTTCGCGGGTCACCGCGGTCACCAATGAGTTGTCTGGTGAGCGTGTTGACATCATCAATTGGTCGGCAGACCCGGCCCAGTTTGTGATCGGTGCTTTAGCTCCGGCAGAAGTGCAGAGCATCATGGTGGATGAGGAAAAGCATGCAATGGATGTGGTCGTGGATGAGGCCAATCTTGCCATTGCCATTGGTCGCGGCGGGCAAAATGTACGATTGGCTTCGGAGCTGACGGGCTGGACCATCAATTTGATGACCGTTGAGCAGTCACAAGAAAAATCAGCTTCTGAATCTGAATCGATTCGCGCTTTGTTTGTGGCAAAGCTCGATGTTGATGAAGAAGTGGCGAATATTCTGATTGAAGAAGGGTTTTCTTCATTAGAGGAAATTGCTTACGTTCCATTAGCAGAAATGCTTGAAATTGATGCATTTGATGAGGCGGTGGTGAATGAGCTGCGTGAGCGTGCGCGTAATATTTTATTAACTGCAGCCATCGTGGATGAAGAGCAACTGGATAAAGTATCTGAAGACCTGCTCGCCTTAAAGGGGATGGATGCTGGACTGGCGGCAAAGCTGGCGAAGAATGGTGTTACGGATCGTGAGGCATTGGCAGATTTGGCGGTCGATGAGTTAATTGAAATGACTGGGATGGACTCTGATCGAGCAAAAGACTTGATTGTCGTTGCGCGTGCCCATTGGTTCGCTGAGGAAGAATGAGGGTAAAGGCATGGCTTTGATGACTGTTTCTGAATTTGCAACCGAGCTGAAAATGCCGGCTCCTGATCTACTGGATCAACTTGCCAAGGCCGGCGTTGAAAAACAAGCTCCTAGCGATATGATGTCGGAGCAGGATAAAACGCGCCTGTTGGACTATCTGCGTAAGTCGCACGGAGAGTCTGCGTCCAAGTCAAAGATTACTTTGACGCGTAAGCAGACAACCGAGATAAAGTCATCAGATGCAGCGGGTAGATCGCGCACCATTCAAGTTGAGGTGCGTAAAAAGCGCGTGTTCGTCAAACGAGATGCATCAGAAGTAGTGGCCAAAGCTGATGCGGCGATGCCCAAAAGCCTGGTGACTGAGTTACCAAAAACGGAAAGAACTACCAGTGAGCTATCTTTGGAGCACAAGATAGATGCTCAGGTGGATGCTCAAACTGAAGCACAAATTTTGCCGGTAAACGATGTTGTATCTGTAACGGACGCACTTCTTGCAGTAGAGACAGCGGCAGAAAAAAGCATTGTGCCGGAGGTGGAGAGTCAAAGTGAAGCCCCTCCGGTTTTTGCTAGTGAGGATGCTGCCGCTACTGTGCAATTGTCTTCGCTTGCACATGCTGAGCAAAATGAGTCGCCTGAGAAAAACGAGCCAGTTGCAACGCCGGAAGTCAAGGTTGCCGTTGTCCGGTCTACTGCAAAACCAAGGGCGAAATCAGTTATAGATTCCGCTGAGCGTGCGCTACGAGATTCAGAGGCAAAACGTCAGGCGCAGCTAGCAGCAATTCAAGCGGCTGAGTTTGAGGCAAGAAATGCGCGTGAAGCGAGAGTTCGCGCCGAGGCTGAGGCACGTGTTGTACAGCAGCAAGCGGCTGCTTCGGCGGCTGCCGCAGCAGCGGCAGCACCAAAAGCCGTAGCAAAGGCGGTAACTCCGACAGCAGGTGTATCAGGTACGATACACAAACCTGCTGGTAAGGAGGCCGAAACAAAGGCCAAACCTGCCAAGAAAGCTGTTTGGAAAGATGATGCGACCAAGCGTCGGACGATTAAAACACGAGGTGATATTGGCCCCTCTGGTTGGCGCGGCGCCAAAGGTGGTGGGCGTCAGGGTGGCGGACATCGTGAGCATAATGAAAATAGTGCCCCGCAGCAGATGGTTGAAGCCATTATCCATGATGTGCAGGTGCCAGAAACGATTTCGGTTGCTGATCTTTCGCACAAGATGACGGTTAAGGCATCTGAAGTCATCAAGGTGATGATGAAGATGGGTTCTATGGTGACGATCAACCAAGTATTGGATCAAGAAACCGCGATGATTGTGGTCGAGGAAATGGGTCACCGCGCATTTGCTGCCAAGTTAGATGATCCGGAGACTTTCCTGGATGATCAGGTGGAGCACAAGGTGTTTGAGCAATTGCCGCGTGCCCCAGTTGTTACCGTCATGGGCCACGTTGATCATGGTAAAACATCCTTGCTCGACTATATTCGCAAGAGCCGTGTCGCACATGGTGAGGCTGGTGGAATCACGCAACACATCGGCGCTTATCACGTAGAAACACCGCGTGGCATGATTACATTTCTTGATACACCAGGACACGAAGCGTTTTCATCAATGCGTGCGCGTGGTGCAAAAGCCACCGATATCGTTATTTTGGTTGTTGCGGCGGATGATGGCGTTATGCCGCAAACCAAAGAAGCGATTCATCATGCTAAAGCAGCAGGTGTCCCGCTGGTTGTTGCGATTACTAAAATTGACAAGCCCGACGGTAATCCTGAGCGGGTCAAGCAGGAGCTGGTAGCTGAAGGCGTTGTACCTGAAGAATATGGTGGCGACTCCCCATTTATCGGTGTATCCGCTAAATCAGGCGCGGGTGTGGATGAGTTGCTTGAGCAATTGCTTTTACAGGCCGAAGTTCTTGAGCTGAAGGCCCCTGTCGATGCCCCGGCGAAAGGTATAGTAATTGAAGCGCGTTTGGATAAAGGTAAGGGCCCGGTCGCTACGCTGTTAGTACAGTCAGGAACTCTGCGACGGGGAGATTCTCTTTTGCTCGGTTCGGTTTTTGGCCGCGTGCGCGCCATGCTGGATGAGAATGGAAAATCCATTGAAGCGGCAGGCCCATCCATTCCAGTTGAAATTCAAGGTTTGACCGATGTTCCCGCTGCGGGTGATATCGGTATGGTGCTTGCCGATGAACGCAAGGCGCGCGAAATTGCTCTGTTCCGGCAAGGCAAGTTTCGGGATGTTAAGTTGGCTAAGCAACAGGCGGCAAAACTTGAAAATATGTTTGAACAGCTGGCTGAGGGGGAAATAAAAACCTTGCCATTAATTGTTAAAGCCGATGTTCAGGGGTCCCAAGAGGCGCTAGTTCAGTCACTCAACAAGCTATCCACGAGTGAAGTTAAAATATCCATTATCCATGCTGGCGTAGGGAGCATTAGTGAATCTGATGTGAATCTCGCCTCCGCATCCAAAGCGGTCATCATTGGCTTTAATACAAAAGCAGATGCAGGCGCACGAAAGGCGGCTGAAAGCTTTGGCGTAGATATTCGTTTTTACAGCATCATTTATGCCGTAGTGGACGAGGTGAAAGCTGCTTTGTCAGGAATGCTGGCACCCGAGAAAAAAGAAATGGTGCTGGGTATGGTCGAGATTCGTCAAGTATTTCGTATTTCCAGAGTGGGGGCGGTGGCTGGCTGCATGGTGTTGTCGGGCATTGTCAAACGCAATGCCTCAGTGCGTGTGTTACGCAATAATGTTGTAGTGCATACCGGCGAACTGGATTCATTAAAGCGCTTCAAGGACGATGCAAAGGAAGTCAGAGAAGGGTTCGAATGCGGCTTGAGCCTTAAGAACTTTAATGATATCAACGAAGGCGATCAACTTGAAGTTTTTGAAACGCAGGAAATTGCGCGTTCGCTTTAATCGGTAATGGCGACACAGCGTGGTTTTGCGAGATCTGACCGTGTAGCAGAACAGCTTCGCCGTGAGCTGGCTGATTTGTTAAGGTTTCATCTCAAAGACCCGCGTATTGCTTCACTGCTAGCACTAGTGACAGTGACCGATGTTGAGGTGACCGTCGATTACGCACATGCCAAGGTTTTTTATACATCTTTAGCCGATGTGGAATCAAAAGATGTGCTTGCCGAAGGCTTGAAACGGTCAGCTGGATTTTTGCGGCGCGAGTTGGGTCGCCGGTTACGTATCCATCAAATTCCTGAGTTACATTTTGTCTATGACGCCTCGGTCGAGCGAGGTACCTACTTGTCAGGCTTGATTGATGAGGCAATTAAATCGGATAAAAAGCTGGATAACAATTGAACGCACCACGACGTCCTCCGCGCCGCCGTCTGGATGGTGTCTTGCTATTAGACAAGTCTTTAGGCGTCTCTTCTAACTACGCACTACAAGATGCACGGCGTCTTTATAACGCCGATAAGGCTGGGCATACGGGCACGCTTGATCCATTGGCCACTGGCTTGTTACCCCTTTGTTTTGGTGAAGCAACAAAATTTTCCAGTGCTTTGCTGGAGGCGGATAAGCGCTATGTTGCTACCGTTCAGTTAGGAGTCACTACCGATACGGCAGATGCCGAAGGATCTGTTTTAATGCGACGTCCGGTTACAACCAGCCGTGCAGATCTGGAGCAGGTACTCACTCGGTTTCAGGGTGGTATCGAACAGGTTCCTCCCATGCACTCAGCATTAAAACGTGATGGCAAACCCTTGTATGCGTATGCTCGTGAAGGTATTGTGCTGGAGCGAGCGCCTAGGAATGTGCATATTTATCAGATTCAATTACTTGAATGGAAAACTGAGAGTTTTGTGTTTGAAGTCAGTTGCAGCAAGGGTACTTACGTACGAACCCTGGCTGCGGATATTGGTGAGGCGCTAGGCTGCGGTGGTCATTTAGTTGCATTACGGCGAACGGGTATAGGCGCATTGGATGTCACACAGGCGCATACGTTCACTACGCTTGAGTTCCTCGATAACCAAGTTCGCGATACCTTGCTTCTCCCTCTGGACATATTGTTACAGGGGCTTGCCATTGCACGGTTGGACGCCAAAAGCGCAGAAAAAATACGGCAGGGGCAAGCAATACACTGGACCGGCGAGGCAGGTGCCCGTACGCGCGTTTATGATGAAGATAACCATTTTATGGGTGTTTGTCAGATGACAACTGATGGCTGGCTACAGCCACAACGGCTCGTTTCTGCTGCAACATAATGAATATCACACAGGCAGCTTGATAAAGAGTTGCTTGAAACGTTATAATAACCGACTCTTTAAGGGTCAGAACAAGCAAGGAAACTACCATGGCAATTTCCACGACAGATAAGGCAAGTATCGTAACTAACTACCAGCGTGCGCAAGGCGATACGGGTTCCCCGGAAGTTCAGGTCGCACTGCTCACAGCACGGATCAATGATTTGACAGGCCACTTTAAAGCACACACGAAAGACCATCATTCGCGTCGTGGGTTGTTGAAAATGGTTAGTCAGCGTCGCAAGATGCTTGATTACTTCAAGCGCAAGAATGCAGAAGGTTATCGTGAGCTGATTGAGCGTCTTGGTCTGCGCAAATAAATCACAGCGCTGTTTTTTAGTTTTTAAAACGAGCGACCTGTGTCGCCTGTTCATCGAGTGATGATGGATTTCGCCGGTTCAGCCTTGCGTGCTGGGTCGGCTTTTATTTTTTACTGAAAGGGGTATTTGTGTTTAGTCCAGTCAAAAAGAGTTTTGCTTACGGCGCGCATACGGTTACGTTAGAAACGGGCGAGATTGCTCGCCAAGCAGGGGGCGCTGTATTGGTCACCATGGAAGACACGGTTGTATTGGTCACCGTCGTTGGCACACGACAAGCTAAGCCCGGCCAGGACTTTTTCCCGCTGACTGTGGATTATCAGGAAAAAACCTACGCCGCAGGCCGCATTCCTGGCGGATTTTTCAAGCGTGAAGGGCGCCCGTCCGAGAAGGAAACGTTAACTTGTCGGCTAATTGATCGTCCGCTTCGCCCTTTGTTTCCAGAGGGCTTTTACAACGAAGTGCAGATCGTTTGCACAGTGATGTCATGCAACCCGGAAATCGATCCGGATATCCCTGCGTTGCTTGGCGCTTCTGCTGCATTGGCTATTTCTGGCATTCCATTTAATGGTCCGATTGGCGCTGCACGCGTGGGTTATATCAATGGCAGCTATGTCCTGTGCCCAACTAAAACTCAATTGCTTGAAAGCACGCAGCTCGACCTCGTGGTTGCTGGAACACAAGCTGCTGTCTTGATGGTGGAGTCGGAAGCCAAACAGCTGACGGAAGAAGTCATGCTGGGTGCTGTTGTGTTTGGCCACGAACAAATGCAAGTGGCAATTAATGCCATCAATGAGATGGTCGAGTCGGCTGGCAAGCCCGAATGGGATTGGCAGGCAGCCCCGCGTAATGAGCCACTGATTGCTCGTGTGGGTGAGCTGGCAGAAAGCGAATTACGTGAGGCATATCGTATTACCAGCAAGCAAGCGCGTACCGAAAAAACGCGTGATATTACCAAGAAAACCATTGCAGCCTTAACGGAGGGTGTTGAAAACCCTCCTGAACTTAATGCAGTGAACAATTGCCTGTTTGATCTGGAAGCCAAGATTGTTCGCAACCAGATACTCAGTGGCGAGCCACGCATTGACGGGCGTGATACACGCACCGTACGCCCTATTGCGATTCGTAACGGGGTCTTGCCGCGTACGCATGGTTCTACTTTATTTACGCGGGGTGAAACACAGGCGTTGGTTGTTGCAACTCTGGGAACTGGCCGTGATGAACAGATTATTGATGCGCTGCAAGGTGAGTATCGTGACCGTTTCATGCTCCATTACAACATGCCGCCTTATGCAACTGGTGAAACCGGACGTGTGGGTACGCCAAAGCGTCGTGAAATTGGCCATGGTCGTTTGGCTAAACGCGCCTTGATTGCTGTTTTACCGTCGGCAGAAGAGTTTGGTTACTCAATGCGGGTTGTGTCAGAAATTACCGAATCTAACGGCTCATCTTCCATGGCGTCTGTTTGTGGTGGCTCGCTTGCGTTGATGGATGCCGGTGTGCCGCTCAAGGCCCCCGTAGCGGGTATCGCGATGGGCCTGATCAAAGAGGGTAACCGCTTTGCTGTACTGACTGACATCCTGGGAGATGAAGATCATCTTGGCGATATGGATTTCAAGGTGGCAGGCACTGAAGCCGGCATCACTGCCCTGCAAATGGACATCAAGATTCAGGGTATCACCAAAGAAATCATGCAAGTTGCTTTGGCACAAGCCAAAGAAGCACGTTTGCATATTCTTGGCTTGATGAATGGCTCAATGTCCGCTCCCCGCGAAGAAGTATCCAGCTTTGCACCGCGAATGATCCACATGAAGATCAATCCCGAAAAAATCCGCGATGTGATTGGTAAAGGCGGTGCGGTAATTCGTGGGTTGACCGAAGAAACCGGTTGCGTCATTGATATCGCAGATGATGGTTCGATCACCATTTCTTCGGTTAATGCAGATGCGGCTCAAATCGCCAAGAAGCGTATTGAGGATATTACGGCTGAAGTCGAAGTGGGCCGCATTTACGAGGGTACGGTACTCCGTCTGCTTGATTTCGGTGCCATCGTCAGCCTATTGCCCGGTAAAGATGGCCTGTTGCATATTTCTCAGATTGCAAATGAGCGGGTGAATGCCGTTGCGGATTACCTCAAAGAAGGTCAGATTGTTAAAGTAAAAGTTGTTGAAACAGATGATAAAGGTCGCGTTCGTTTATCGATGAAGGCTGTGGATGCAGAACCAGCCGCTGCGTCTGAGGTTGCTGGCAATTGAGACAACGATTGGCTGAATAGGGCTGAATAGTCGAATAGTCTCAGATATGACCCAATAAAAAAGGACGCCTAGGCGTCCTTTTTTATTGGGTCAATTCCAGTGAAACGAATTGGGTCAATTCCAGTGAAACGATGGAGTGTCGCTGTGAAACCGACGCGAAGTTATTTTCCGATTTGCTTTTCTCGATGTTCTTCCAGCGTTTTACAGTCTATGCATAGTGTTGCAGTTGGGCGGGCTTCAAGGCGTTTTAGACCGATCTCGACCCCGCATGAGCTGCAGTAGCCGTAATCTTCGCTTTCGATGAGTGCGATGGACTCGTCAATTTTCTTGATTAACTTGCGTTCGCGATCACGGTTGCGGAGTTCAAGCGCAATGTCAGATTCTTGGCTGGCACGATCATTGGGGTCAGCAAACACGGTTGCCTCATCCTGCATGGTATGCACTGTGCGTTCAATATCATCACGCAGATCTTCCTTGACTGCAGAAAGAATCGCGCGGAAATGAGCCAGCTGTTTTGCGCTCATATATTGCTCGCCTTTTGTCGGGACGTATGCAGAAAATTGTTTCTTATGTAGCAGATCGTCAGTCATTGCGTTATCTAACTAAAAACAAAGAGGGGTGCTTTATATACGAAACCCATTGCTATCGCAAGTCAAATCTTTATTACAAGAGAAACCAGAAAGGGCATAACTGCATTGACCGACAAACCCTAGGTTGAGTAGAATGCTTCTTTGTTCGGGGTGTAGCGCAGCCCGGTAGCGCGCTTGCTTTGGGAGCAAGATGTCGTAGGTTCGAATCCTATCACCCCGACCAATCTCTTTTGAAAGATGCCTCTGTCTTTTTTAGATTGCATCCAGTCTTATTCAGAACTTCCCAGCATTTGCTGCCCTTTCCGCCCGTAGCTCATCTGGATAGAGCACCGGCCTTCTAAGCCGGGGGTAACAGGTTCGAGTCCTGTCGGGCGGACCAGCTACTCACTGATACGGCCAGGTTTTATTTTTAGGCACATTGTTTGTCACATCCAGCTTGGTGTAGCGGGTTTATTCCAGTGCTTTGATATGCAGGCTTTCGCAGTGCGCCAAATCAAACCCTGTAGTTGCGGGCAGTTGTTTGACCAAACCCCGAAGGGCAGTACGTAGCCCTTCTTCCAGAACCGGGTGATAAAAAGGCATACGCAGTGTGTCGTGGACGGTGAGCGCTTGATCAATCGCTAATGCCAGAAGATGCGCCATATGCTCGGCAGCGGGGGCACACATTTCTGCCCCCAGCAGACGCCCTTCTTGTGCGCTGGCATACAGGCGGATTAGTCCGGTATTGCGCTGGCCCGCCATGGCGCGGCCCTGATGCTCGAAATCAACTTCACTGGTAATGCAGGTGGCAATATCCAGCGCACTAAAGCGAGCACCGACCATGGCGATGCCTGGTTCGGCAAAAACAATCGTCAGCGGCGTGCGGCGTGCATAGCAAGTCACTTTTGGCTGCGTAGCATTGATGCCGGCAATGTGGCCATCATCAGCGGCTTCGTGGAGCAGGGGCGCTTCGGCATTCGCATCGCCCGCAAGAAACACCGGTAGATCGCCAATTTGCAAGGTTGTTCGATTTATTTCTGGCATGCCTTTGTTATTAAGCGTTACGCCTAGAGTTTCCAGTCCCAGATCATCGATGTTGGGACGGCGGCCGAGTGCGACCAACACCTGCTCAACTTCAACCGAATGATTGCCGGATTGAACGCGCACACCCGAGGTTGTCGCGGTGAGTTCGGCATCCGCGCCAAGATGCATCGCAAATTCATGACCAAGAGTTTCTTGCGCGATCGTATTTACCCGGAGATCGGTCAGGCCGGCAATCAGCGGATTGCGACTAAAGGCGGTGACATTGACGCCTAGCCGGGAGATGGCTTGAGCCAGTTCCACACCTAACGGTCCCAGCCCCAACACTGCCATGTGGTCGGGCAGAGTGGTTTGCTCGAAGAGCGTATCGGTTGTTTGTATCCGATCACCAAGTGCGCGCCAGGGCGCAGGTACTACAGGGCGTGAGCCCGTAGCAATGATAATGTGGCGGGCGATGATCTCTGTGCCATTTACTTGCAGTCGGTTGGGCCCCAAGAGGCGTGCGCGACCTGTTATGGCGCGAACGCCTAGCGCTTCGGTGGCGTTCAGCGTACTAGCTACGAAGGTATCACGCAGCCGACGCACGCGGCGCAATACGGCGCTACGATCTACCGTGAGTTGACCTGCGCCCCGAATGCCGAATTCTTCAAATGTGGTGCGATGATAAAACGCGTTTGCAGCCTCTATCAATAGCTTGGATGGCATGCAACCAACACGGGCGCATGTTGTGCCCCATGGACCATCATTAATGATGGCTATATTCTGTGTGCGCTTTCTGACTTCACTCAACGCGGCTAAACCGGCACTCCCCGCGCCGATAATGGCGACATCCACTGTTTCTGTCATGAAGGTTCCTCTCGTGGTGTGGCTATTAAAATAGTGTCTGTAGCGTTGCTGCTACTGTGTACGATGTGGAAACGTCGCTCCCAGCTTACAATGAAGCGCATGAGCAAAACAATGTTCTACTCTTTTCCCACGCTGACACTGAATAAAAAATCTTATGGGTTATCGACTATCAAAAATTTACACTCGCACGGGTGACGCAGGCACCACAGGCCTAGGCGATGGCACACGTAGTCTCAAGTATTCCACGCGTATCGCTGCGCTGGGTGATGTGGATGAAACCAATTCGTTGATCGGCGTCATCCTGTGTGAAGAATTGCCAGAGGATGTGCGCACGCTACTCATCGGTATTCAGCACGACTTGTTCGATCTGGGCGGTGAGCTGTCAATTCCTGGGGCCACTTTGCTTAAAAGCACTCAACCTGCACAGCTGGAGGCCGCGATTGATCATTACAACGGCGATCTGCAACCGCTCAAGGAATTTATTTTGCCTGGTGGCACGCGGGCTGCGGCACTCACTCATCTGGCGCGTACCGTGTGCCGGCGGGCAGAACGTGCGGTGGTGGCCTTGGCTGCTACTGAAACGGTGTCTGATTGCGGACGGCAATACCTTAATCGGCTTTCCGACTTGTTGTTCGTCCTTGGCCGCTGGTTGAATAAGGTCGAAGGTAGTGGTGATGTGCTGTGGCAAAAAGGTAAAAATGCCTGAGAAATTATGCGCAGCGGCATCCATTCGGACGGCGCTGGTAACGCAGCGACAGGTTGCTACGTTAAACAATGCATCGAATTTTCTGCTTGAACAAGTCACCCGCTGCATGATGGAATTTGTACGTAAATAGATTTTCTATAAAAATTTACTCAAGGAGAAGAAATGACCCCACGTCTAGCAGCTATTCTGGGCGCGTTAACTGCCGATGCTGCCACGCTTGGCTTGCACTGGTTATACGATGCAGAACGGTTAAAAATTCTGCAACAACAGGGATCGCTGGCATTTCGCGCGCCAGACCCGGAAAACTATCAGGGTGTTATGGGTTATTTTGCCCATGTCGGCAAGCAGGTGGGCGACTTATCTTTTTATGGGGAGTCTTGCCGTTTGATGTTGGCACACCTTGCCAAAACGGGCGGCAACTTTGAGCGCCAGGTATTTCAACAGGAATGGCTCGCCGCCTTTGGCCCCGGCGGTCATTGGGTTGGGTATGCCGACCATCCCACCCGCCTGACCGTTGTGCGTCTGCTGGGCTATGCCAAGCCGCAAGATTATCCAGCCATCAGCGGGGTTGATGACGATCAATTGCCTGCGCTGGAATGCATCCCGTCGATCGTGGCGAGTCAGCCTGCTGGCCATGCACGATCGCGAGATGAACTCCTGAAAACAGTGCAGCAGGCGGTTGCGATTACCCACGATCATCCGCAAGCACGCGATGCGGCCAATGTCGCGGCGATTGCGCTTGATGAAGTACTGGCCGGAATCCCCCTACCCCAGGCGCTTGCGCGTGCGGCGCAAGCAGCAGGTGAGATATTGCAGCCCTTGCTGACCGAAGCACTCACGTTACCCGTGCTGGATGCCCCGGCTGCCGCTGCGCGCTTTGGCATGCCATGTCATTTGCATCAGGGCTTGCCGCTGTTGTTTCACATTGCCCATCGCGCCAGTGGTTTTCGCCAAGCAGTCGAAGCCAATATTCTCGCCGGAGGCGATAGTTGCGGTCGCTCGTTGATGCTAGGTGCGCTGACAGCAGCACATGATGCTGTGCGTATGCAGAAAGAGCTATCGCCCGCTCTGGGAATTCCTCTCACCTGGCTCAGTCAGGTAAACAGAATTGCTGATATTGTTAATCAGGCGGAATGTATTACTGTCGCATAAGCATGATTTTCCAGGCATGAAAAAAGCGGATGAATTCAAAATTCATCCGCTTTTTTTATGTTGCAAGTTGCGCTAAACCGATCGTTGCCACAACATGGCATGCGTGACGATGTATTGATATTTACGGTGATGTTCGCGAATCACCAGCGGCACTTCTTCTTCACGGTGCAACACAAAGCCTTCTTGGGTGAAAAAATCGCGCAGGGCATCAGCGGTTTTGACTGCATGGCCCGCTTTTTCATAGCCCCCGAGCCATGCCCCATGCGGCGTGAATTGCTCAAGCCAGCTGTAGGGGGAAAACAGTGCTACCAGACCACCCACTTTAACCAGACCGCGCGGCCCGCCCAGGCGACCGAGCAAGGATTTCGGGCTGGGCAAACGGCAGAGCAGATTAGCCATCAGCACGGCATCGAAATCTACATAATCGGCGGGCAGCGAGCAGGCATCGGCCTGGCGGAAGGCCACGCGCTGGCGGTTGATCGCCGGGTCGACTTGCGCAGTCAACTGCGCGCCGAGATCGCCTTCATCCTTGCGGAAATAATCAACGGCACCTTCACGCCGTAGGGTGTCGGCGGTATCGATGAAGGCGCGTGAGAGGTCAACGCCGGTGACATCTTGATAGCGCCGCGCCAGTTCAAAACTCGCCCGGCCGACGGCGCAGCCGATTTCCAGCGCGCGTCCCGTTCCCGCATTGAATTGCTGCGCGCCATCGAGCAGCCATTGCGCGCAGCGCACCGGAAACTGGGTTGCCTCCAGCGGGCCGAAGGCATGCGGCATCTGGTCGGCCGGGCTGCCAAAATGCAGCAGCAGGTAGTCATTCAGCATCTGCCGGTCTTCATACACCTGATGCGCGTCGTCTTCGTCGTTGAGGTGCACCGCGCCGCCATCGTGCGCCGCTTCAACCAGGCGGAACCCGGCATGCTGGAAGAAATGCGGACGGAAATGGAAGCGCGCCCAGGGGCCGGCCTCTTCGCCGGTGGATACCCAGGAGCCGCCGAGGATCATCTGGTGCTGGCCGTCGTAGCACGGGCTGCTGAAGTCGTCGTAATACGGATGCACCTCGCTGCCGGGCAGCGGATTGAGGTCGTCCTCCAGCCACTGCCAGACATTGCCGAACACATCATAAAACCCGGCGCTGGTGGCACGCCCCGCATCTACCGGGCTGGCGGAACCATAGGCCAGGTTCAGGTTGATGCCGCGTTCGCGGAAGGCCATGCCGTCGCAGTTCAACGCGAGATCATCGGCGACGTTATTGACCGGGTTGCGCAGCGCGTGGTGTTCGTTTTCGCTGAGCAGGCGATAAGCCTTGCCATCGCGTGCCGATTTCCATGCGCAATAGGCGCGCGCCTCATGTGCGTTGACTTCGGCGGGCCAGTCCCACGGCATGGCGATGCTCTCGAACAGCGTGCGCAGCTTGTAGCGGTGGGAGCCTTCCGGGCCGTCGGGTAGCCAGAAAGTCGGCCACTTGATGTTGCGATAGCGCCGCCACGCCCAGCCGGTCGGCGACCAGAAACCTTCTTCGCGATAACCGCCAGCCACGACAAATTCGTGGAACTCGCCATTGCTGACCAGTCGCGTCCCGGCGCGGAATGCCTCGACGCGCGCATTGCGCGAACCATATTCATTGTCCCAGCCGTAAGACGGCCAGTCCGTCGGCTTGCCAATGCTGACGCGGGTCGCCGCCACGTCGCGCATTTCTGCCGCCGGATAGTCGATGCCGGCACGCGGGCGCAAAGGCTGCGCGGCCGCACGCGGCGCAGCCGGGTAAAGCGCCGGCCATGCCGCAGGACGTTGCACATAATCCAGCGGCAATTCGTGGATCAGGACGGCGGATGTTTCCAGATGGATGCGCTCATGTTCGAAGCCCATGAACACCGCCCACAGCGGATCGTTCATGGTGATCGGCGCATGGCCGTCGGCCAGACCGGGATGCGTAGCGATCACCCCGCAAACTTTCGCATACACGGCGGCGCGGTAGGCGCGCGCTTCATCTACGCTGGGCCACAGCATTTCATTTTTCGACATGTCATCCCAGCGCATTTCATCCACGCCGACTTCGAAAAGTTTTTCGACATAAGGATTCAGCGGCGCATCAATCAGCCCGGCGACAAGCAGCTTGTTGATATACAGCACCGGCGGATGGCAGTAATAGAAAACCATCGGATGCCGCAGCCCGTGATACGGCGGGCGGTAAAAGGCTTCCTCACTCTTGAGCCCGGCGAACAGGGTCTCGGTCAACGTCCAGCCATTGTCAAAATAATCCTGCACCTGCTGACGTGTGCAGGTGGCCAGATTCGGCAGCGGCAGCGCGGTGAGGCGGCTATCGGCAGTCTGTCCGGGACAGGCCACCGGCGGCTTGCCGGTCCACCAGGCGGCATCATGCCCATCGCGCGCGCCGGCCAATGCGGCCTGATTGCCGCGCAGATTGCTGCGCCAGGGTTCATCAAGGTGGACGGATGCAGTAGATGGCGTGTTCATGTGAGGGCTCTCCTTGCAGAATTATTTTGTCAATGCGATCGGTAGCCGCCGATGCATGATGCCGCATCGTGTAATGGCATGCCAAACGTGGGGCAATTTTTTTGAGTTGTTGAATCTACCGCATTTCTTGTGTTGAATCTACCGCGTTTCTTGTTCCCGGGAGAGATTCTGGTGCGGATATTCCCCGCAGGTGGCAGGGTTTTTCAGGTCAAGAACGGCCGCAAAGTGCCTGGAGAAACTGGGTTCGCCGTATCACCTGCGCCGTCGGTGTTGGTTAATTGATGGGATGGATTAGGTCGCAATGCGCTTGATATGTAGAAGTTCAGACTTGATCTCACAGTTACCGGTCTTGATGTGCGGAGGTTGTCAGATCAAGTCTGAATTTCTAGATATAAGCTATTTTGTTGCCAGCGTTCAACGCGAAGGCTTACACCGTTTACCTTGGTACTCGAAACGGTGCAAGGCGTACTTCTTGCCATTCCAACGCTCTACCGGAAAACAAAAGCCCGGGCCACCGACCGAAATATCTGGCCAGCCGCTAGCACCACGGGCCTTAAGAATCTCGGGTACCCCGGTTTGCTGGTTCATGAGCCGCCAGTGGCCATCAGCCTGCTTGCTGACCAAGGCAAACCCCACGCCGGTATGGCCGTAACAATATGTGCCGCCCTCGATCACGATCGCCTCCGGGCGGCCATCGCCATTAAGGTCGCGCACTTCCTGAATGGTCCCGGGGTCGTAGGGTGCGCCAGAATCACCAGTGTCGCAGGCGCGCCACTCCTTGCCCTTGAGCGTGAAGCCGGCGGCTTTGAATACCGCTGATTGCTCCACGTCAGTCAAGGCAATGGCCACAGGGGCTTCCGCCAGCGTGGAGGAAGCCCACACCATTGCCACGCTCAAAATACTCGTCCGAATGAATCGTTTGAAGCTTGTTGTCATGTCTATTTCCTCTGTTAAGCAGCCCGTGTCAACGTACCAGCCCTGCCGACCGGCTACAGCGCAGGGTTGGACGGACACACACGAAGCTGACGATGGCGATAAACGGCTTGTGTGTGCAAACTAAAAATTGTTGATAGCCATAATTTCCTTGAAATAGTAATAGCCGATACCAGCGACTCCTGCAATTCCAAGTAGGGGTGTTATCGCGCCGAGGATAACGCCAACTGGTATTGCATATAAGAGCGTTTTAGCCGCGCCAGCGAATATCAGTGTGCCTTTCTCAATACGATATTTTTTACCTTTGGCGTCAACTGCGGCGATGAATGGCCTTGTAATCATTCCTCGCGACAAGCCTTGCGATATTGCAACTCGAATATGCTCGCCTGGCGTCATGTAATTCCGCAGGTAATCTGGAATAAGAATCTTGCGAAGATGGTTGTCGCCAATATCCAGCGCGGAAACTACAGTTTTGCCCCCACCGCCCCCGTCTGCCCAAGTGCCATCCCCAATCAGCTTAAGTTCTCCCTCTACAACTTTCATGTATGACTCCCTTTTGTGAGTGGCTTTGGAGGCGAAGCCACGGACGCCCAACGACGCCATGTAACAACTCTTTTCATTCGCGTATCGTGCCGTGAACCAAATCAAATATCAAGATCGAATTGCGGGTTGATATTTTGGATAGGCAAATGGCCTGGTAATGCTCTCATGGAAGGCGCTTTGAGCGAGGCTTGTGAAAAGTCGGCGCTGGTGAGACGGCGCTGATGAACCAACTGCACAGCAAGAAGGGGCAGGAAAAACCCCTGCCCGCTTCGCTGTGGATGCGCTACAAGGTGGTCAGGCAAAAAACGCCTTCCTCGCTGTAGCGGATGGCGGGGCGGCGACCCGACAAACTCAATTGATGAAATGCAAATGGCGCAGAAAATTCTTCGCCATTTTTACGACTATTTCCGGATGAAAAATGGGTTTTTCTACAGCTTCAACGTAAAGTTGAGGGGCGCCGCGCTTTTGCGGCGTCCCGCTCGAACGCCGGGTTGGGCTGTAGTGATAGCAAGAAATGATGCCTTCAGCTACTAAACCGCTTAAGCCAAACGCCCGGTTCACGGTGCTGATGAAAGAATGAAACCACCAACAACTCATCCGGGCCTGGGAGATAGACGAGCGTGTAAGGAAACTTGCGAAATAGCACTCGGCGGAACTCTTCCTCGATGCGTAAATGCCCAAAGGGATTGCGAAGCGCTGACGCTACTGCCGCGTCAGCGGTGCGGGCAAACTCAAAGCCTAGCCCCAGTGCTTTTGACTCGTACCAAGCCTGCGCTTCCAGAAGCTCTTCTTCTGCCTCTGGGCGGAGCACGACCAACATCAGGGTTTAGGGAATAGCTTAGATCGAACCTGCTCCCACGGGACGGCTGTGGAAGGGTCAGCACGGTGTGCAGCGACGCGACGATGCAGTTCAGCCTTTTGAGCTTGTGACAACTCAACGGTATTCGGAGCGTCAGCAGCAATGCTATCCCAGATGTCCTCGACGAGCTGAATGCGCTCGGAGACGGACAGCTTCATATAGTCAGCAGTGGCGATTGGAGTCGGCATAAACACAGTATAAATCAAGGCCAATTTTAAGGTAAAGGGGGTGCCCAACGTGAAGTTGAGGGGCGCGCCGCTTTTGGCGCGTCCCTCTCGAACGCGTTGTTGGACAATGCCCTCTCAGATGGTCGCATACGTGATCGGTGCTCCTAGGTTCAGTCGTCATGCTCCAGAGTTATGATGACATTTCCCTTCTTGCGACCGGTGTCGACGTAGCGGTGAGCCTCGGCGATCTGCTCGAACGGATAGCGCCGATCAATGACCGGTTTGAATTCTCCCGCCTCAGCCAACCCTGCGAGAAAACGCAAATCTTCCGCGCACCCGGCCGCTGGCCCAGCGATGACTTTCTTGCTGCTCGTCATCGACACCCATGGAATCTGAAGCATGTCTGGCAGCCCACCTAAAACCATAAGAAGGCGTCCTCCTTCCTTCAACGAAGCTTTGCTACGGGAGAACGGGGCCGTGCCGACGGTATCGACAATGACATCATAGGTTTCACCATTCTGCGTGAAGTCCTCTTTGGTGTAGTCGATGACATGACTGGCACCCAGAGATCTCACTAATTCCACGTTCGCGGTACTGCACACCCCGGTCACGTCTGCGCCGAAGTGCCTGGCAAGCTGCACCGCCGCGGTGCCTACCCCTCCGGAAGCGCCATTGACGAGTACTTTCCCCCCGCTCTGAAGTTTTCCTCTTCGCAAGAAATCCAACGCCGTAGTTCCGCCAAAAGATAGTGCGGCGGCTTCATCGTAGGTCAGATTGACGGGTTTTACTGCCACCGCCCCGTCTTCCGGCATGCATTTGTACTCCGCATGACAACCCATGGCGGCATCGCTGAACGCAAAAACTTGGTCACCGATTTTGAATTTCCTTACACCTTTGCCGACCGATTCAATTACCCCGGCCAGTTCTGTCCCTAGTATGGGTTGCTTAGGTCTCGAGACTCCAAATACCAAACGCATGATGAGTCCGAAGCCGACAGGTGCATTGAGACTTCGCACCCTCCAGTCGCCGGATGTGACCGTTGTCGCATGTATCTTTATCAGGACTTCATTGTCCTTGGGCGCGGGCTTTTCGACCTCCTTCAATTGAAGAACCTCGGGCGGCCCATATCTTTCATACACTATTGCTTTCATACGTTATCGCCCTCGAAGGTTGCTTTGATCCGCAGTCTTTCGCGTTGTCCAACGTTTGACATAACCGGCTGGCGCGGCTTTATCGCGCCAGTCCGTGTTGATGGATGGGTTGGGCTGCTGCTCACTCATAGTGCGTCCACATACGCAAGACGCGAACCGTTCTCTCTTTGGTAAAGACTTCGTACACGATGCGGTGCTGAATATTGATGCGGCGAGAGTATGCGCCGGCAAGATCACCGACCAACTTCTCGAAGGGCGGTGGATTCTGAAATGGGTCGATGGCAAGCACTGCGAGCAGTGCTTGCGCCTTTGGCTTAAGACCACTTGCAGCAAGCTTCTTTGCATCTTTCATTGCTCGCTTGGCGTAAACAACTTTCCAACTTACCACTTAAGTTCTTTCGAGCTTTTTGCGAGGGGCTCGGCCATACCAGCCTTGATGGATTCGCGCATGCCAGGCACGGCCAATAGGTACAAGGTTTCTTGAATTGCACTCCAATCTTCTGCGGAGAGCAGAACGGCACTGCTGCGTTTTCCGGAAATGA
>JAUSMB010000030.1 GCA_030645365.1 Rugosibacter sp. | reverse complement strand
TCGCAACAATGCCGTTATGTTGTATCGTTCTGTCTGAGTGAGCTGGTAGCAGCTAATCATCACGGCATCCTCTTTCTTGGTCGGAACGGGATGCTTCGGGTATCTTGGCTCTCCGAGCTTTGTGCATCCGCGAAAATTTAGAAAGAGGAGATCACCATGCTAGATGAAACAAAAGAAGGCGAAAGGCGAGAAACAATTGCCGAATTGTCTGACCTGTTCCTGGTTGTTCAGGAGATGGGCCGCAGGCTTGCTGACGAAACTCATGGAGATTCATATGCCCAAGTCAGGGAACTCAATGAGCTGCTGCATCAAGCGCGTATCCAGATAACCAGGATTAAAGACGGCCCTGTCGACAGGGGCTAACGACGCCCAACCCTTCGTTCTTCGGGTTAGCCGCCGCCTTTGCGCTGGGACAGCGGATGCGGTGGTGCGCTGGTCGGGCGGCGTGATTTGCCGATGGTTTTGCCCGGGGTGCCGGGCGCTGTGCGGCGTGTCGCCAGCGCCGACTTTTTCCAGTGTGGCGCTTCACCCGGTGCAAACGTGCCACCGGGTTGGGTCAGCGGCACCAAATGCCGTTTGCCCGGACCAATCAAATCGCTGCGACCCATATTCCGCAAGGCTTCGCGCAGGACAGGCCAGTTGGCCGCGTCGTGATAGCGCAAAAAGGCCTTGTGCAGTTTGCGTTGTCGTCCTGAACGCACGATGGCAACCTCTTCCGAGGTCTGGCTAACTTTTCTCAGCGGGTTTTTTTGGGTATGCCACATGGCAGTGGCAATGGCCAGCGGCGTGGGCAAAAAGGTCTGCACCTGATCGAGGCGGAAGCCGTTTTTCTTCAGCCACAGGGCGAGGTTCAGCATGTCTTCATCGGTCGTGCCGGGGTGCGCGGCGATGAAGTAGGGAATCAGATATTGTTCTTTGCCCGCTTCCTTGGAGAATTTGTCGAACAGTTGCTTGAAGCGGTCATAGCTGCCGATGCCCGGCTTCATCATTTTCGAGAGCGGGCCTTCTTCGATGTGCTCGGGCGCGATCTTCAGATATCCGCCGACGTGATGGGTGACGAGCTCTTTGACGTATTCCGGCGAGCGCACGGCGAGGTCGTAACGCAGGCCGGAGCTGATGAGAATTTTCTTGATGCCGGGCAGCGCGCGGGCTTTTTTGTAGAGCGAAATCAGCGGCGCATGCGAGGTGTCGAGGTTTTCGCAAATGCCCGGATAAACGCACGACAGCCGGCGGCAGGAGGATTCGATCTCGGGTGTCTTGCAGGCCATGCGGTACATGTTGGCGGTGGGGCCGCCCAGGTCGGAGACGACGCCGGTAAAGCCGGGCGTCTTGTCGCGGATCTGTTCCACTTCATGCAGGATGGATTCCTCGGAGCGGCTCTGGATGATGCGGCCTTCATGCTCGGTGATCGAGCAGAAGGTGCAGCCGCCAAAGCAGCCGCGCATGATATTGACGGAAAAGCGAATCATCTCCCACGCCGGAATGCGCGCGTCGCCATAGGCGGGATGCGGCGCACGGGCATAGGGCAGACCGAAGACGTGATCCATCTCGGGCGTGGTGAGCGGGATCGGCGGCGGGTTGAGCCACAGGTCACGCAAACTCGCGCGTTCGCCGTGGGCTTGCACCAGAGCGCGTGCGTTGCCGGGGTTGGATTCGAGATGGAAGGTGCGCGAGGCGTGGGCGTAAAGAATTGGGTCGTCTTTGACCTGTTCAAAGCTGGGCAGGCGCACGACAGTTTGCGCACGTGTCTGGCGACGCTGGGCGAGGTGTTCGGCGCGGCTGACGAGGCGCACGGGGTGCACTGTGGTTGCATCTATCGCCGTATCGCCAGCGCCGACTTTTTCACCGGTCATCGGTGACATCGCATAAGGATCGGGATGCGGTGCCATCGCGCCCGGCGTATCCACGCTCAAGGATTCAACTTCTGCCCACTCGGGCGTCGGCTTCCAGCCGTGCGGCGCCATGAAGGCCGTGCCGCGCAGGTCGTGAATCTCACTGATTTTTTCACCGCTCGCCAGCCGGTGCGCAAGCTCAACCAGGGCGCGCTCGGCGTTGCCGAACAGCAGCAGGTCGGCTTTTGAATCCGGCAGGATGGAGCGACGCACCTTGTCCGACCAGTAATCGTAATGCGCGATGCGGCGCAGGCTGGCCTCGATGCTGCCGATGATCAGCGGCGCATCGGGAAAGGCTTCGCGCGCGCGTTGTGAATACACGATCACCGCGCGATCCGGGCGCTTGTCAGCGGCGGCGTTCGGTGTGTAGGCGTCATCCGAGCGTATCTTTTTATCCGAGGTGTAGCGATTCACCATCGAATCCATATTGCCCGCAGTGATGCCGAAAAACAGTTTGGGCTTGCCCAGACGCTTGAAGTCATCCGCCGAATGCCAGTCGGGCTGGCTGATGATGCCGACGCGAAAACCCTGCGCTTCGAGCAGCCGTCCGACCAGCGCCATGCCGAAGCTGGGGTGGTCGATGTAGGCATCGCCCGTGACAAGAATGATGTCACACTCATCCCAGCCCAGCACGTCCATCTCGGCGCGCGACATGGGCAGGAAGGGCGCGGTGCCGAAGCGCTGCGCCCAGTATTTACGATAGGACGTCAGCGGTTTGGGCTGTGCGGATAGCGAGAGAAGAGTGGTTGACATGGCAGTTGGGAGCAAGCACACAAAGCGTGCCCGGGGAGGCATTATAAGGACGCACTGCACCAACACGTGAAATACATTGATTGCGTGCGATAGCTACTACAGGATCAATGCCTGGCAACAAAGCAGGAAAAATCCCTGCCAGACGGGCCTTGCACGTTAAATCTGCCCGATGCGCAAGCGGCTTTGCGAGGGCACGTGGCGAGCTAGAAAATCCATTTGGTCGACCAAAATGCGACGGTTGCTGAGAATCAGGTATTCCGCTTTGTTCGGTATGTAGGGCGCGTAGGCAAGTTGCATGCGGGCTTGTTCGGGCGTGCGCCCCCCTTTGGATTGGTTGCAGGTACGACAAGCGGTGACAACATTCATCCAGGCATCACGGCCGCCTTGAGAAACGGGTAGAACGTGATCGCGCGTTAGCCGATGGGGAGGGAATTCCTTGACGCAATAGGCGCAGATGCTGCGGTCACGATGAAACAGTTCGCGATTTGATAATGGGGGGATTGGACGCAGAGCGCGGCCAAACAAGGCTTTGCCGCGAATGGCAATGATGCTGCGGGTACATAAAGCGGAACGTTCCCCGGTGATGCGGTTTTGTCCGCCATAAAAAGTGAATTCTGTATCGCCTGTATCCCAGGCAACGAGGTCGCGCGCCACATAAACGCATGCATGCTGCCAGGTAACCCAGCGATGCGGTACGCCATGTTGATCCAGAGTAAGAATCAGCGGATAGGAAGTCATCTCGTAGAATCCTGTAGTTCAGTAAATTTAACAGAGTGCGATGACTTTTGATAGCAGAGAACAACGTGGGTTAACCCGGCGACAGCTTTGGTTTGCGCTGCTGTGCTCGTTGTTTCTGCACGGTGTGTTGTTGTCATTGGGCGGGTTACGCCAGGTGCAGCAGGAATCAACATCCGGTTCGCCACCTGGGTTAATCGCGCGTTTGCGCTTGGCACCTGCGGCCATGGCGCCAGCCACTCCGACTGTTACCGCAGGGCCGCCGCCTGTGCCTGCACACCCACCTGTGCATAGGCGACTGGTGCCCCCGGTGTTAACTGCCGTGTCGCCTGCACGCCAGGAGCAGCAGAGCTTTAAAGTGCCCGTTGCACAGCTGCCGGATCGCACCTTGCCCGTGATGACCGATACTTTACCCGCGAAGCAAGCAGCCGGATCAACTGAGCCGGTGATGTCCGCGACAGTGCCCGGCATGTCGGTGGCGGCAACGAATGATCAGCAGGGTGATCAACACGGCGGACAGCAGAATGATGCGCAAAATCCGGCGCCTGCTGCGGGATTGTCTGCCGATGGCTTGCGGCGGTATCGATTGGGATTGGCAACGCAGTCGCGACGCTTTAAGCGTTACCCGGCACAGGCGCTCGCGGCAGGTTGGGCAGGCACGGTGGAGATTTTTCTTGTAGTGGATAGCGCAGGATTAGCAACGGTAGTCTTGAATAAATCCAGTGGTCATGCAGCGCTTGATCGGGCGGCGCAAACCATGATTGAAGCGGGTGCGCAGCACACGCCTGTGCCAGATGTGTTGCGCGGCAAGGCTTTTTCGGTTGTCTTGCCGGTGGTGTTTGATATCAACGATGGATGAGTTGCGGATTAAATCCGCCGCTAAAGCAGGTTTGCTTTAGCGCGTGCCCTGCTGGGGCGATAGCGGAGGCGAGATGGTTTCTTCGTGAAAACGAAAGTGTCCTGTGCGGCGGTCGGCAAAGTAATGACGCAAGGTGATGTGTATGGTGCGAAACGCGATGTCATTCCAGGGAATTTCCTCCTCGCTAAACAAGCGTAATTCCAGTGTTTCTTCGCCTGCAGAAAAATCCAGGTCGAGCAACTGTGCGCGATAGATCACATGCACTTGATCAATGTGCGGCACGCTGATGAGGCTGAACAGATTATCTAATGCAATGCGTGCGCAGGCTTCCTCCGAGGTTTCGCGAATAGCTGCATTGGCAACCGTTTCACCGTTTTCCATAAAACCTGCAGGTAGTGTCCATTTGCCATAGCCTGGTTCAATGGCACGCCGACACAACAAGATGCGATCACCCCATTCAGGCAAGCTGCCAACGACCAAACGCGGGTTGCGGTAATGAATGGTGTCGCACGCCGTGCATACATGACGCAACAAAGAGTCGCCCGCAGGGACTCGCTGACTGACAGGGGCGCCACAAACGCTGCAGAATTTCAGAAGGGGATCCATAGCGAGAGTTTAACGCGCCAAAATGTTTTGCGTTGGTGCATAGGTATTTCATGGAATCCGCATGAGTTACTCTTTTCTCTCATGTGCAGATACGGCGAATATGTAAGCAAAAACCTTACAAATAGATGTATCCAATTCGGACAATAGAATGGTTTTTCTATTGCTATCTTCCTTGTCTCTGTCTGTGCAATCATGCAATTGCTGTGATTCCGGTTGGGGGTTGAGCAAGTGAGTACGCCGTGAGTATCAATAATATCTACTACGAGGGAGTGCATGATGAAAACTGATGCCTACAACGATATAAAAGAAGTCAACCTTTCCTATTTGATGTTGGCGCAAAGCATGGTTCGCTCGGATCGTGAAGCAGCCATTTTTCGGTTAGGTATCAGCGAAGAAATTGCCGATGTTTTGACGCGCCTCACGCCGGGTCAAGTGCTAAAAATGGCTAGCTCAGACATGTTGTTGTGCAGCTTCCGTTTTGACGACACCTTGCTGCTTGATTTGCTCGCCAATCACGAGCGTGACCGAGGTGCCGCGCATGTGCATGCGGCGATTCTTGCTGCCGCTCGTCCTGTTGCCACGATTGCTTGATCTACGGTTTTTCCTGATTTTTCGTATTTTTGATGGTGCGGAGGCGTGAATGAAGAATAAATCCGTTATTACAGAGGCGAATGAAATTCGTCTGGCGGTTGATCTGGTAAAGCTCGGTGCTCGTTTGCAACTGCTCGAAGCGGAGACCAATCTTTCTCGTGAACGCCTGCTCAAGCTCTATAAAGAGGTCAAGGGAGAATCCCCTCCCAAAGGCATGCTGCCTTTTTCAACCGACTGGTTCATGACCTGGCAGCCGAATATTCATGCTTCCTTGTTCATGGCGTATTACCGTTTCTTTCAGAAACATACGCAATTAAAAGGGCTGGAGCTGATCATCAAGTCTTACCGCATGTATGTTGAGCAGATCGAGCGCGGCAGTATGGATGTCGTGCTTTCGCTCACGCGTGCGTGGACCATGGTGCGGTTTTTCGATGCAAAAATGTTGCAAATGGTCACCTGCCGCGAATGTGGGGGTGATTTTGTCACTCATGCGTTTGACCCTACCCGTGGGTATGTATGCGGGCTGTGCCATATGCCTGCACGTGCCGGAAAAACTCGCCGGGCAGCTGAGCTGGCGCTTGCCGCTGCGGAAGTTTAAAGAGCGCTTAACTTTGTAGGGTAATGATGATGAAGCGCCGAGCGCGCTTCATCACGTCTGTGTCAGGCTGAGTGCCACTGCTTCAGCGACTTTGATGCCGTCAATGGCGGCCGATAAAATTCCTCCGGCATAGCCTGCCCCTTCCCCGGCAGGAAACAGGCCCCGTGTATTCATGCTTTGATAATGTTCGTTTCGTGTGATGCGCACCGGGGACGATGTGCGAGTTTCTATCCCTGTCATTAAAGTGTCTTCCATGGCGAAACCGCGAATTTGTTTGCTGAAAGCGGGCAAGGCTTCGCGCAGTGTGGTGATAACAAATTCAGGCAGACACAAAGACAGATCGGTGAGATGAATTCCCGGGGTATATGACGGGTGCACCTCACCCAACGCGGTGGAGGGTCGTTGCGCAAGAAAATCGCCCACCCGTTGCGCAGGCGCATGGTAATTGCTGCCACCGGTGACAAAAGCAATTGACTCCCAATGCCGTTGATACTCGATTCCGGCAAGCGGGCCCCCTGAATAATCGGCCGGTGTAATGCCCACCACAATGGCACTGTTGGCGTTGCGCTCATTGCGTGAATACTGGCTCATGCCGTTGGTGACCAAGCGTCCGGGTTCAGAGGCCGCAGCAACTACCGTGCCGCCGGGACACATGCAAAAACTATAGGCTGAGCGTGCGTTTTTAGCGTGATGGACGAGTTTGTAATCCGCCGCACCCAGAATAGGGTGTCCGGCCGCTTTGCCGTAACGCACCTGATCAATGAGCGATTGCGGATGTTCAATCCGCACGCCAATCGAGAACGGTTTGGCTTCGAGAAAAACACCGCGTGCGTGAAGCTGGTAGAAGGTATCGCGCGCGCTATGGCCCACCGCCAGAATCACATGATCGGCGGCGATATATTCTCCGTTGGCGAGCAGCAGGCCGCGCACTTGGCCTTGCTCGATTTGAATATCCGTCATGTGGCTTTGAAAGCGAATTTCACCGCCGAGCGCCTCAATGCTGGCGCGCATGTTTTCCACCACCGATACCAGGCGAAACGTACCGATGTGGGGTTTGGCCACATACAGTATTTCTTCTGGCGCACCTGCTTTGATAAATTCGGTCAATACTTTGCGGCTGCGATATTCCGGGTCCCGAATCTGGCTGTAGAGCTTGCCATCGGAAAAAGTGCCCGCGCCGCCTTCGCCAAATTGCACATTGGATTCCGGATTGAGTACGCCCTGGCGCCAGAACTTCCAAGTGTCCTGGGTGCGCTCTCGAACAGACTTTCCCCGTTCGAGAATCAGCGGGCGAAACCCCATCTGCGCTAAAAGCAAACCCGCAAACAAACCGCACGGCCCGGTGCCAACCACCACGGGGCGCAGCTGTTTCTGCGCTGGTGTTGCTGGTTTTGCTGGTGCTTGCGTGACGAAGTGATATCGCGTGTCTGGTGTTTGGGCGATATGCGGGGTACCTTGCAGGCGGCTTGCCACCGCCTGTTCGTTTTTCAGCGTGACATCCAGCGTATAGGTGAGAATAACGGCTGAAGACTTACGTGCATCCACGCTACGACGATAAATTTGAAAGTCGAGCAGTTCATCAGGCGCGATGCCGAGGCGCTTGATAATCGCCGCTCGCAAGTGCTCTGGCGTGTGATCGAGGGGTAGTTTTAGTTCAGTAAGGCGCATGGCACGTTGGGATCAATGCGGTCGTCGCGGTTGCGCGCTGGTTTTTACACTGACCTGCAACGAGCCGTCGCTAATCACACAAAGTGTCAGGGATTAGTGACAGCGCGACTATCCCGCAGGAAGTATTCCGTTTCACCAAAACAGGTGCCGGGTAAGCCTTTGTGTTGCTCGTAAGTGACGGCAACGCGCTGCCCCATTTGGCTGTTGAGTTTTGCAGCAAGTGCATCGTCGCGTATGGTGAAGAAAAACTTTTCTGGCATGGAGCCGGGAACAGCGACCAGAGTCAATTCGCCTTCCCACGTTTTGCATAGCCAGCCCTTGCGCGAGAGCTTTTGCACAAAGCCCGCCCGCTCGCCATCAGAGTAAGAATACTGGAATGCCACCCAGACATAGGCAGCAAACAACAACGGCGCAATCAGCAAGGGAATGATCAGAAATTTGAGCATCCCTGATTTTGCGGACTTGGCAGGCTGAGTGGGTTGAGCCGGAGTGTTTACGTTTGTCATTGAGTTTACAGGCAGGGGAGTAAAAACTCAGACCAAAAAAATAGGCTGAACGTTATTTAACCCGGTTGCGATATTCTGCTGTGCGAGTGTCAATTTCGATTTTGTCGCCAATCTCGACGAACAGGGGCACAGGTAACGTAAAGCCGGTAGTGATTTTGGCGGGTTTCATGACTTTGCCAGAGGTGTCACCTTTCACTGCGGGTTCGGTATAGACAACTTCGCGCACGACGCTGTTTGGCATTTCAATGGAAATCGCTTTGCCATCATAGAACACCACTTCAACCGGCATGCCATCCTCAATGTAATTGACGGCATCACCCATGTTTTCGGCTTCGACTTCATACTGGTTGTAATCGGCATCCATGAAAACAAACATGGGTTCGGCGAAGTAGGAGTAAGTGCACTCTTTGCGATCGGGCACGACTTGGTCAAATTTATCGTCGGCCTTGTAAACGGCTTCAGATGCAGCGCCGGTAAGCAGGTTCTTGAATTTGAATTTGACCACTGCCGAGCTGCGGCCGGATTTGTTGTATTCGGCTTTTTGTACAACGAGGGGGTCATTGCCGACCATGATGACATTACCGGCGCGGAGTTCTTGGGCGATTTTCATGAGTTTGCTTCCAGCAGAATGGGACAAGAAGAAGGTTAATTGATCATTTTAGCCGGTCAAGGCAGAACTGCACAAGATTGCTGGCAAGATTCGTTTGCCTGGCGAGCGCAGTAGACCAGTGCTGCGTTGCGGAAGTCAAGGCGGGCAGCGCAGCGGCAAAGACGGGCCAATTGAGCTCGCTTATGCCATTCCAGCCGTACCAGAAGGTGTTTAGAGCCTCAATTGCCGTATCACCAGCGCCGACTTTTCGTGTGTAGCGATGCAGAAAAGCGTCGAGCTTTACTCGATGCACATCGTCGGCTTGCGGGTAAATCTGCCATACAAAAGGTTTGCCCGCCCACTGGGCGCGTACGAAAGAATCCTCGCCCCGCACGAAATTCAGGTCACAAGACCAGAGCAGTTCATCAAAACGGGATTGCGGCAAAAAGGGCAGTGGGTGCATGCTCAATGCGCCATGCGTGGATGCGGCAGCGTTGCTGCCCGGCTGCAATAAATGAACAGGACGATCTTCCTGCGCCAACGCCTGTATCAGCTGCGCGATGGGCGCGTCGGGATAGCTGAACAGGGAAATGCTCAGCTCGTTCGGCGCTTTTTCTGGCAGGCCGAATTCGGCGCGAAAAGCAGCGGCATCAAACGCTTGACGGCGGTCGTCATAGTCGGCTTCACGCAGCAAACCTCCGCTATGCTCATCAAATCCAGGAAAGAAAAAATGTTTGACCAGCGGCAGACGCGGGTGAGGTGAAGGCATAAGATGCATCTTGCCGACCCATTCTTCGGCCGAGAGATAGTCGAGATTCAGCCACACGGGTTTTTTCTCGTGCTGCGCCATGGCCTCGATATAAAACTCGGGCAGCGTGCAGGCAAAGGCCTCGATGACCACATCGGCCGATCCATTGGCTGGCAGTTCATGAGGCCAGGGCACAACGGCGACCGGACTTTGGGCATGGTCAGGGGCGAGCCGATCGAGCGGTGCCGGATTGTCGATGTACAGCCGCACTTGCCAGCCGTATTCCTCGCCCAGTTGTCGGGCAAGACGCCAGCACACACCGGCGTCGCCATAGTTATCGACGACGACACAAAAAATGTCGCAGCGAATCTTGCGGGCAGCAGGGGTGGAAGATAGCGCGTTCAGCATGAGAGGCGGTATCCTATCTGAATGAGTTCACTTTTACGCTGTACGGAATGCCCGCGCCTGGCAATTTTTCTTGCGGATGTGCGCGGCAACTATCCGGATTATCACGCGCGGCCGGTGTTGCCCTTTGGCGACCCGAAGGCGCGCCTGTTGATCGTGGGTCTTGCGCCCGGCATGCATGGCGCCAACCGCAGCGGTCGGCCATTCACGGGCGACTATGCAGGCATTTTGCTGTATGAAACCTTGCATGCATTCGGCTTTGCTTCGCGGCCAGTGTCTGTCGCGGCGGACGATGGGCTGCAATTGATCGACTGCCGCATCACCAATGCCGTGAAATGTTTACCGCCGCAAAACAAACCGGAAACGAGCGAGATAAAAACCTGCAATCGCTGGCTGGCAGAGGAGTTGATCGCCGCGCCTGAGGTGCGCGTGATCCTCGCATTGGGGCTGGTGGCGCACAAGGCCGTGCTGATGGCCGCCGGGCTCAAGCAGTCGGCCTTCGCTTTTGCACACGCCGCGCGTCATGTGCTGCCGGATGGCCGCATACTCATCGACAGTTATCATTGCAGCCGTTACAACACACAAACGCGCCGTCTCACCAGCGCCGACTTTTCGCATGTCTTCAGCCTCATCCGCAACGAGCTTTGACAGCCACGGTTTTCTCGCCACGCTGACGGATGCGCCGGGCGTGTATCGCATGCTCGATGCCAGCGGTGGCGTGCTGTACGTGGGCAAGGCGAAAAACCTCAAGCGCCGCGTGGCGTCGTACTTTCAGAAGACCGGCCACAGCCCGCGCATCGCGCTGATGCTGCAGCAAGTCGCGCACATGGAGGTGACGGCCACGCGCTCGGAAGCCGAGGCGTTGATCCTGGAAAACACGCTGATCAAGAAGCTCGTCCCGAAATACAACATTCTGTTTCGTGACGACAAGTCATACCCCTACATCGGTTTGTCGGGCGGAACCTTTCCGCGGTTGTTTTATCATCGCGGCAGCTTTGAGAAAAAGTCGCGTTACTTCGGCCCGTTTCCGAATGCGCTGGCGGTGCGCGAAAGCATCCAGTTGGTGCAGAAGGCTTTCTTGCTACGCACCTGTGAAAATGCGGTGTTCGCGCATCGGTCGCGGCCGTGTTTGCTGCACCAGATTCAGCGCTGCAAAGCGCCCTGCGTTGGTTTGATCTCGGCCGAAAATTACGCAGCAGACGTGCGTCTGGCAGAACTTTTTTTGCGTGGCAAACATTCTGAAGTCATCAACAATCTCAGTGTGCGTATGAGCGAGGCAGCTGAGCAGCTCAAATTTGAAGACGCGGCGATGTTGCGCGACCAGATCAAATCCTTGCAGGCCGTGCTGCATCGGCAATATGTCAGCTCCACGCGCGAAGCGGATGTCGATATCATCGCGGCGGTGGTGGAACATGGCGAGCCGTGCGTTAATCTAGCGATGGTGCGCGGCGGTTTGCACATGGGCGATCGCGCCTACTTTCCGCAAGCCACCGGGGGCGTCGAGGCGAGCGAAGTCCTGGCGGCATTTGTGGAGCAGCACTATGCCGATAAACCCATACCGGCGCGCATCATACTCAGCCCCTGGCCGCTGGATGAGATGCCAGAGGGGCTGCCGAGTTTGCAAACGGGGCCGCCGAAAAACGAAATGGAGCGCGCCTGGCTGGCGATGGCAGAGAATAATGCGCGACTCGCGATGACGTCCCGCAAGCAGGCCAAAACACGTTCCGGCAGTCGCCTTGCCGCCTTGCAAGAGGCGCTGGATCTGCCTGATCCGCCGCGTCGCATCGAATGCTTCGATATCAGCCACACGATGGGCGAGGGTACCGTTGCCTCGTGCGTGGTGTGTGTGGATGGCGCGATGAAGAAAAGCGACTATCGTCGTTTCAATATCAGCGGCATCACCGGCGGCGACGACTATGCGGCCATGCGCCAGGCATTGACGCGGCGTTACCAGAAAATTATGCATAGCGGTATCGATTTGGACGGCGCGGACGGCGCCGGTGATGCGGCGCTGGTGCCTGATTTGGTGCTCATTGATGGTGGCAAGGGCCAGCATGGCATCGCACGGGAAGTCTTTGCCGAACTGGGGCTGGATCATTTGCAAAGCGTGGGCGTGGCCAAGGGTGAAGGCAGAAAGCCTGGCCTGGAAACCCTGTTTGTGCATGGCCGCAGCGAGCCGCTACAATTAGCCATGGACAACGCGGGCTTTCATCTGCTGCAGGAAATTCGTGATGAAGCACACCGCTTTGCCATCGTTGGCCATTGCGCACGGCGCGCCAAGGCACGTGGCCAATCCAGGCTGGAAGACATTGACGGCATCGGCCCGGCACGACGCAAAAATCTGCTGGCGCAATTTGGTGGGCTGGATGGCGTGCGTGCGGCTACAATCGAAGACTTATGCCGTGTGACTGGCATCTCGCGCCATTTGGCCGAGGCCATTTACACCCAATTACGCTCATGAAATTGAATATTCCGAATGTGCTGACCTGGGGCAGAATTTCGCTCATTCCCGTCGTCGTTGGCGTTTTTTATCTACCACTGACTTCGTTTGAACAGAACTTGATTGCGACAGGGGCATTCGTTGTCGCCGCGCTTACCGATTGGCTCGACGGCTGGCTTGCCCGCAAGCTGAATCAAACTTCCGCCTTTGGCGAGTTTCTTGATCCTGTCGCCGATAAATTGATGGTGGCTGCCGCCTTGGTGATACTCGTGCAGCTGGGACGCGCGGATGCTTTGTTGTCATTTGTCATCATCGGGCGCGAGATTGCCATTTCTGCCTTGCGCGAATGGATGGCAAGAATCGGCGCGGGCAAAAGCGTGGCTGTTTCTTTTGTCGGCAAATGTAAAACTGCAGCGCAAATGATCGCTGTGCCCTTACTGTTGTGGCATACGCCGCTGGGCCGGGTTGACGTGCAAAAGCTAGGGGGCTGGTTGCTTTGGGCGGCGGCTGTACTGACGTTGTGGTCCATGGGCTATTATTTATTTAAGGCATGGCGAGAGATATCTGCGTTGAAGCGTTGACAGCTGAGACATGAACGCTATAATTCGGCCCTGTTTTGCGGGAGTAGCTCAGTTGGTAGAGCGCAACCTTGCCAAGGTTGAGGTCGAGAGTTCGAGACTCTTCTCCCGCTCCAGATTTCAAGGAAAGGGAAAACGTTCAGGCGTTTTCCCTTTTTAGTTTTACCTTAGTCTTGGTTTCAGTCATGGACTTTCAATCATGGCGCGATGGCAGAGTGGTTATGCAGCGGCCTGCAAAGCCGTGTACCTCGGTTCGATTCCGGGTCGCGCCTCCAGTATCCCTGCGTGGTTTTCCCCCGCGAGATATTTCATAGGCATCGTTTGCATGCCCGGGTGGTGAAATTGGTAGACACAAGGGACTTAAAATCCCTCGGCGCAAGCCATACCGGTTCGATTCCGGTCCCGGGCACCAGTCATGGCCTGCAACATTGAGCAGCGCTTGATGACTCCTGATATAGTTTGCCTCGAATATTTTTAATAAGACTTGCAACTCCAATAAACCCCGCCACATTCCATTCGGAGGATCACCCCATGACGAACTCACTCTATGAAATCCCGCTCAACAAAATTGATGGCAGCGCCGCTACCCTGAACGAACACAAAGGCGAAGTTTTGCTAGTAGTGAATGTTGCATCCAAATGCGGCCTGACGCCGCAATACGACGGGCTGGAAAAACTTCACCAGAAATATCTAGGCAAGAAGTTTTCCGTACTCGGCTTTCCTGCCAATGATTTTGGTGCGCAAGAGCCGGGCACCAACGAAGAAATCCAGCAGTTCTGCAAGACCACGTATGACGTTAAGTTTCCGCTGTATAGCAAGATTCAGGTCACTGGGGCGGAGAAGCATCCGCTGTACAAGCATTTGACGACAGCAAAGCCGGAGACCGAAGAGCGTGGCGGCATGGAAACCATGCTGCGCGGTTACAAGATGGAACCAACGGAAAAGCCCGAAGTCGTGTGGAACTTTGAAAAATTTCTCATCAGTCGCGAAGGCCAGGTTGTGCGCCGGTTTGCTCCGGATACCGCGCCGGATGCTCCCAATCTGATCGAAGCGATTGAAGCGGAGCTAGCGAAGGGTTAAGCGAAGTCAGGCTGGGCGTCGATAAGAACAACCCATTGCGGGAATTTCTGAGGGCGCCCCGCATGAATTCTTGCTGCTGAATGCAAGATGATTATTCTTAATCTTCTGTGTGACAATGGGCACCGTTTCGAGGGCTGGTTTGCTTCTAGCGATGCCTTTCGTGATCAGCAAGCGCGTCAGTTAGTGCAATGCATTCATTGTCAAACCTCTTCGGTAACTCAGCTACCTTCAGCGCCGCATGTCCGGCGCGGAGGGGTGATCACAACGCAGGATCGCAATACTCCGAATGCTGATGATGCCAGCGGATTGACAGCAGCACCCATTGCGCAACCGGAAACCGCGCAAAAACTCTTTCAAGCCTTGGCGGTGATGGCGCGCCAGGCGGAAAATGTAGGTGATCGTCTGCCCGAAGAAGCGCGCCGCATTCATTACAAGGAAGCTCCGGCGCGTAATATTCGCGGTATTGCAACGCTCGAAGAAACACGTGAGTTGCTTGATGAAGGCATTATGGTTTTGCCAGCGCCCGTGCCGCCGGAAAGCGAAACACATTGAGGGGGTTGCTGTTTTTATAGTGACAGCAGCACTTCAAGATTTCGCCAGTTTGGTTAGCGCATAGATTTTTTCCAGCGCATCGCGTGGGGTGAGTTCATCCGGTTGCAGATCGCGCAGTGCATCCAGTGCGGGATGTGGGGGTTCTGGCAGCGGCGGCGCACTGGCGAAAAGATCAGGTTGCATCAGCGTGCCGACTTCGCGGTTTTCCATCAGCGTTAAACGCCGTCGTGCTTCGCGCACAACGGATTGCGGCATGCCGGCTAGCGCGGCCACTTGCACGCCATAGCTTTGCGAGGCCGGGCCGTCTTTTACGGCGTGCAAAAAGATGATCTTGTGGCCATGTTCCACGGCGTCGAGATGCACATTGCAGCAGAGAGGATAATCCTGCGCCAAATGGGTCAGTTCGAAATAGTGCGTGGCAAATAGCGTGTAGGAACGGTTTTTTTCGATCAGGTGGCGGGCGATGGCAAAGGCCAGCGCGACGCCGTCGAAGGTCGAGGTGCCGCGCCCGATCTCATCCATCAGCACCAGCGATTTATCTGTGGCGCCATGCAAAATCGCGGCGGCTTCAGTCATTTCAACCATGAAGGTGGATCGCCCGGAGGCCAGATCGTCGGATGCGCCGATGCGCGTGTAGATCGCGTCCATCGGCCCGATGCGGCAGCGGGTGGCGGGAACGAAACTGCCGCAATGAGCGAGCAGCACAATCAGCGCGACTTGCCGCATGTAGGTGGATTTGCCGCCCATGTTGGGACCGGTAATCAGCAACATGCGTCGCGCTGCTGAAAAATTCAAGTCATTGGCAATGAAGTTTCCGCCACTGCTGCTCACTTGGCGTTCGACAACGGGATGGCGACCACCTTCAATATCGATTATTGCTGCATCACAAAATTCGGGCGGCCGATAGTCGTAACGCACGGCGGCGGTGGCGAAGGCGGTGAGGCCATCGAGCTCGGCGATGGCGCGGGCGATACGTTGCAAAGGTGGAATATGCACAGCCAGTGCGGCAATCAGCTCGTCCCACAGATGGCGTTCCAGCGTTAGCGCTCGCTCTTGCGCCGAGAGTTCCTTGTCCTCGAAGGCCTTGAGTTCTGGCGTGATGTATCGCTCGGCATTTTTTAGTGTCTGGCGGCGGCGGTAATCGTCGGGGATGTGTCCGCTATTGGCGCTCGCATGGGTGACTTCAATGTAGAAACCATGCACCTTGTTGAATTCCACTTTGAGCGTGGCAATGCCCGTGCGTTCGCGTTCGCGTGTTTCGAGTGCAAGGAGAAATGCGCCGCAGTTGTCTTGTATATCGCGCAATTCGTCCAGCCTGGCATCATATCCCGGGGCGATCACGCCGCCATCACGCAAAAAAGTGGCGGGTTCGGTGGATATGGCTTGCGTGAGCAGCGTGAGGCAGGCGTGTGGTGTGGCAAGTGCAGTGGATAATTCGGCGAGGCGTGAAATGATATTGGAGCCAATGGTTTTCGACGTATTTTCTCCATTTGACGCCGTATCACCAGCGCCGACTTTTCCAGCCAGCAGTTCGCGAATTGGCTCTAGTCGTGCGAGGCTATCGCGCAAGGCTGATAAATCGCGTGGCCGCGTATTTTTCAGCGCGATGCGCGCGGTGATGCGTTCGATGTCGGCAAAGCCCGCGAGTGCTTTGTTGAGTAGGGCGCAAGGCCCATTGCCTGCTTCGCCAATGAGCGCAGCAACCGCCTCATGGCGAGCGCGGGGAATGTTGCGATCAGTGGCAGGATGATGCAGGCTGTGGCGCAACCAGCGCGAACCCATGCTAGTGGCACAGGTATCGAACAGCGAAAGCAGCGTAGGCGAGGTTTCGCCACGCAGTGTTTCGGAAATCTCCAGATTGCGCCGGGTGGCGGCATCCAGCCGCAAATAGGCGCTTTCACGCTCTACCGTGAGCCCCGTAATATGTGCCAGCGCCTGCATTTGCGTGGCTCGCGCATAGCGATACAGCGCACCAGCCGCCGCCAATGCGAGCGTTTCATCGGCCAGGCCAAAGCCTGCCAAATCGCGCGTGCCAAAGTGTTCGGTCAGCGCATGCCTGGCGGCTTGCGCGTCAAAATGCCAGTCAGGTAAGTGCTGGATGACAGCGTTATTTTCTGTGGTGGTATCCGTATGATTTCCAGCCGCGTTGCGTACTGCGTCAGGTAACAAGAGCTCTGCCGGGCGCAGGCGTTCGAGGTGCGCCGGGAGTGCCTCACGTGAGGTTTCCATCAGTCGCAAATCACCATTCGCTAAATTAAGCCAGGCCAGCCCTGCGCGCTGACGGTCAATGATCAGTGCGGCGAGCAAGCTGTCGCGCTTGTCGTCAAGCAGCCCCGCATCGGTCAGCGTGCCGGGCGTGACAACGCGCATCACGGTGCGCTCCATCGGGCCTTTGGCGGCGGGGTCACCGATTTGTTCGCAGATGGCCACCGAGATGCCCAGCTTGACCAGTCGCGCGAGATAGCCATCGGCTGCATGGTAAGGAATACCCGCCATCGGGATCGGTTTGCCTGCCGATTGGCCGCGCGTGGTTAGCGTTAGATCCAGCAGGCGGGACGCGTGCTCGGCGTCCTCATAAAACAGCTCGTAAAAATCGCCCATGCGGAAAAACAGCAGCTTGCCCGCGTGTTCCGCCTTGTTGCGGAACCACTGCTGCATCACCGGGGTGTGTTGCGCAATGTCGAGCGTATTGCTCCCTTGGCTGTCTGGCGATTTTATTTTGAGATTCATTGAAACCTATACGGAAAAGCTGAAAGCTTCGACGGCGCCGATTATCGCCGATATGCAGTTTGGCGAGGCGGAAGGCTTGCCAGTAACGTCTTTCTTGCCATCAAGCTAAACACGGTGGATGAAGCAGCCAAGGAATTTATTCTGCCCCGGTATGAAGGTGTCGCGCTGCCTGTCTTTGATGGCGGGCTTGTCGCGCGTCACTTGTTAGCTAGTAAGCCGCATTCTATTGGCAGAGTCAGGCGCGCAGATTGGGTTTCAGGTGAGGGGTAATGATTTGCAGCAACTGGCCGAAAATCTTTGGATTGCCGCCGATGATATTGCCGGTCTGCATGTAGTTTGATTCACCCGACAAGTCGCCAACCAGACCACCGGCTTCGGTAATCAGCAGACTGCCGGCGGCCATGTCCCAAGGGCTTAAGCCGAGCTCCCAGAAGCCATCCATGCGGCCGCAGGCGACCCAGGCGAGGTCGAGCGAAGCGGCACCGGGACGGCGCATGCCGGCAGTTTTTTGTGCTAGATCGCGAAAAATGGCGAGATAAGTGTCGATGTGATCGAACATGCGGTAGGGAAAGCCCGTGCCGATCAGCGATTCATCCAGACGGGTGCGCTTGGCGACACGAATGCGCTTGCCATTAACGAACGCGCCACCGCCTTTGCTGGCGGTAAAAATTTCGTTGCGATTGGAGTCATACACCACGGCTTGCTGCACCACGCCTTGTTTTGCCAGACCAATTGAAATGGCATATTGGGGCACGCCATGGATGAAGTTGGTAGTGCCGTCGAGCGGATCAATGATCCATTGAAATTCGGCGGTGGCATCGGTGCCAGCCAGGCCGGACTCCTCTGCTAGAATTCCATACGTTGGATAGGCCTCGCGCAAGACAGCAATGATGGCCGCTTCGGCCGCACGATCAACCTCTGTGACGTAATCGCTTTGTTGTTTGATGCTGACGTTGAGCGAGGCGATATCAAGGCTGGCGCGGTTGATGATCTGACCAGCGCGTCGCGCGGCCTTGACTGCAATGTTGAGCGTGGGATGCATGGAATTTTTATAAGAGAGCAGGCGCTGTTTGCGCGAAGGTCGTCATTCTATCTAATATGAACCTACAAGTGATTCACGTGGCTGGCTGGTTTTTTGCCACAAGGCATGTCATGGCGCTGGCTAAATAATGTCGCCTTTGGACCGGATTCGGGTTGTTTTGTCGCACACCAGCCATCCAGGCAACATCGGGGCTGTGGCACGGGCAATGAAAACCATGGGGCTGTCGCGCCTGGTGCTGGTTAACCCAAAAATATATCCAGATGAACAAGCCGACGTCAGGGCAGCGGGGGCAACGGATATTCTGGCTGCCGCTCAGGTAGTGACGTCACTATCGGAAGCGCTTGTGGGGACAGTGCTGGCGGTTGCCATGAGTGCGCGGCGACGTGAGTTGGCGGTGCCCCCCGTCTGGGCGCGTGAAGCGGCTGCCGAGCTGGTGGCAGCTGCAGCGACAGGTGAGGTCGCTCTGGTGTTTGGTAATGAAACGGCTGGGTTGTCGAATGAAGAGTTACTTCAATGTCGCCGTTGGGCAATGATCCCGGTGAATCCGGCATTTAGCTCGTTGAATGTCGCTGCGGCTGTGCAGGTCATGTGTTACGAACTAAGGCTGGCTGGCGAAGTGACGGGATTGCCGCCCGCAGTATCGGGTGCGGGGTTGCCAGCGAATCACGAAGAGGTAGAACATCTGGTGGCGCATATCGAGCGAGCAGCGCTAGGTAGTGGATTTCTTGATCCCGCAAACCCTAAGCGGCTTGTTTTACGCATGCGCCGGTTGTTTTCTCGGGCGGTGATTGAAAAAGAAGAAGTCAATATATTGCGAGGTTTGCTCGCAGCACTGGAAAAAAGGTCGTAGATGCCACTATCCCGGATTCGATCTGTTACGGAGGGAATAATTTAATCATGCTGACCCGTTTACGTGAAGATATCACCTGTGTTTTTGAACGCGATCCTGCCGCCCGCTCGACATGGGAGGTGCTGACCTGCTACCCGGGATTACACGCGCTCACGCTGCATCGCGTGGCGCACTGGTTGTGGCAGGTGCGTTTTCGCTGGTTGGCGCGTTTTTTGGCGCATCTGGTGCGTTGGGCAACCGGCATCGAGATTCACCCAGGTGCCACCATAGGCCGCCGGGTATTTATTGATCACGGTATGGGCGTGGTGATTGGTGAAACGGCAGTGATAAGCGACGATTGCACGCTGTATCACGGCGTTACTCTGGGAGGAACTTCATGGAGCAAGGGCAAGCGCCATCCCACGCTGATGCACGGCGTAGTGATTGGTGCCGGGGCAAAAGTACTCGGGCCGATTACGCTGGGCGAAGGCGCGAAAGTGGGGTCCAATGCCGTGGTGGTGCGGGATGTGCCACCAGGGGCAACGGCAGTTGGTATTCCGGCGCGAATCGTGGATGCCGGGCGCGACTCTGTGCGCGAAGAGCAGGCAGAGAAAATGGGATTTTCTGCCTACGCCATTACTAAAAATGAAGATGATCCCTTGGCTAAGGCGATTCATGGCCTCCTTGACCATGCCGTTGAGACGGACCGTCGGCTGGCTTGCCTGTTGAAGGCAGTCGAACGATCTGGCGTTTCTCTGGAAGACGATATGGCAACGGCAGACAAGTTCGACCCTAACTATCTGTCTAAAATAGTTGACTAAATCTATCGGGATAGCCTATAGTCGACTTAAATAGTCGGGTATTTCTGCTTGGCTGGTTTTTGTATTCACTGTATTCGTTACAGCCGGTGGGTTGAGGCGGCTTGTTTCACCTCCATGAAAGGGACATCAGATGAGACTGACAACCAAAGGGCGTTTTGCCGTTACTGCAATGATCGATCTGGCCATACGCCAGCACGATGGCCCGGTAACGTTAGCGGGCATCAGCGAGCGGCAGCGCATTTCTTTGTCGTACCTTGAGCAGTTGTTCGGCAAGTTACGCCGTTCTCAATTGGTGTCTAGCGTGCGTGGTCCTGGCGGTGGTTATCGGTTGACTAAAGCGCTTGGCGATATTTCTGTGGCAGAAATCATTCATGCGGTCGATGAGTCTCTGGATGCTACGCAGTGCGGTGGCAAGCGTGATTGCTCTGAAGATCGGCGTGTTTGCATGACGCACGATTTATGGACAAATCTGAATAAAAAAATGTTCGACTACCTTGATTCGGTGAATCTGGCTGAGCTTGTCGCGCAGCAGCACGCCGCCCTTGATGTGTTGCATGATGAGCGGGTGGTGCAGCTTAAAGCACCACAGAGTATAAAAAAGGAACCAACGCAAGGCGCGGTTGCCAGCGTATAGGCCATGTTCGCACCTGTCTATTTTGACCATAACGCCACCACCCCGCTGGATTCACGGGTGCTGGAAGCCATGCTGCCGTACTTGAAGCAGCAGTATGGCAATGCCTCCAGCCGCCATGAATACGGCCGTGCGGCGCGGCGGGCGATAGACGAGGCAAGGCAGCGTGTGGCGTGTGCCGTCAGAGCGCATCCGACAGAAGTGGTGTTTACGAGTGGTGGCTCGGAGGCCAATAATCTGTTTATCAAAGGTGCGGCGGCTTTGTTGCCCAAGGGCACCGTGGCGATCTCTGCCATTGAGCACCCATGCGTGCGTGAGCCGGCGCGGCAACTGGTGCGTACTGGCTGGCGCTTGCGCGAGATCGCAGTCGATGCCGAGTGCCGTGTCACCAGCGCCGACTTTTTGGCAGCGTTGGCCGAAAAGCCGGCAGGGGGTGCCACACTGGTTTCGGTGATGCTCGCGAACAATGAAACCGGCGCGATACAGAATGTCGTTCAAATGGCAGCTCAACTGGCGGCGCAGACTCAATCGACAGGCGCCTTTTTCCACACCGATGCTGTGCAGGCTTTTGGCCGCGTTCCGGTAGATTTTCGTGCCCTCAATGTGGCGGGTGTGCATGCAATGACCGTGTCCGCACACAAGATTGGTGGGCCGAAAGGTGCTGGTGCTCTGATTCTGGATAAGCGGCTTGAATTGCAGCCGCTCATTGCGGGCGGTGGGCATGAGCACGGCTTGCGTTCTGGCACCGAGAATGTGGCAGCAATTGCTGGTTTTGGTTTGGCGGCGGAACTGGCTGTTGCCAATCAGCAAATCCAATCTACCACGTTGCGCGCCTTGCGTGCAGAGCTAGAGTTAGGTTTGGTCGCCTTGGGCGCGCATGTTTTTTCTGCGCAAGCAGATCGTTTGCCAAACACCAGTTATTTTGCTTTTGCGGATATGGATGGTGAAACCTTGGTGGGCCGGCTTGATCGCGCAGGTTTTGCCGTGGCGGCAGGAGCAGCTTGTTCCAGTGCCAATCCGGCACCATCGCACGTGCTGCTGGCCATGGGCGTCCCGTCTGCCTTGGCGCGAGGAGCGGTGCGTGTGAGCTTGGGCGCAGGGACAACGCAACAACAAATACAGGATTTTCTCGGCGCGCTTAAGAGCACGCTGGGGCAACTTAAGGCATTGGTCGCAGAAGCGTGACCACTGTGACTACTCGCTGAAATGGAGAAGCTGAAAATGAAACTACCGATTTATCTTGATTATTCTGCGACCACGCCTGTTGATCCGCGTGTGGCGGCAAAAATGATTCCCTGGCTGACAGAGCACTTTGGCAACCCGGCCTCGCGTTCCCATGCGTATGGCTGGGAGGCAGAAAAAGCTGTGGAAGATGCGCGTGAAGAAGTCGCCAAACTGGTCGGCGCGGATGCCAAGGATATTATCTGGACGTCCGGTGCAACGGAGTCCAACAATCTGGCCATCAAAGGCGCTGCGCATTTTTATGCGGGCACCAAGGGTAAGCATATTGTCACGGTGACAACAGAACACAAGGCAGTATTGGATACTGTTAAAGAGCTTGAGCGTCAGGGTTTTGAAGCGACTTATCTGGTGCCGCAAGAAAATGGCCTGGTGTCCCTCGCGCAATTTGCCGCAGCGCTGCGTCCGGATACGGTGCTGGCTTCTGTGATGATGGTGAACAATGAGATTGGCGTGATACAGCCAATAGCTGAATTGGGTGAGATTTGCCGCGAGAAGGGCGTTATTTTTCATGTCGATGCGGCACAGGCAACCGGCAAAATACCGATTGACTTGACTACGCTGAAAGTTGACTTGATGTCATTCAGCGCGCATAAAACCTACGGTCCGAAAGGTGTCGGTGCGTTGTATGTGCGTCGCAAACCGCGCATCCGGTTAGAAGCGCAAATGCATGGCGGCGGGCATGAGCGCGGTTTGCGTTCAGGCACATTGGCCACCCATCAAATCGTCGGCATGGGCGAAGCGTTTCGCCTCGCGCGGCTTGAGATGGCAACCGAAAATGAGCGGATTCGCATGCTGCGTGACCGCCTGATGAAGGGGTTGATGGATATCGAAGAAATTTATGTCAATGGCGATTTGGCCCAGCGTGTGCCACACAATCTCAATTTGAGTTTCAACTATGTCGAGGGCGAGTCGCTCATCATGGCGATTAAGGATATTGCTGTCTCTAGTGGTTCTGCCTGCACCTCGGCCAGCCTTGAGCCTTCATATGTGCTGCGTGCGTTGGGGCGCTCAGATGAGTTGGCACACAGCTCGATTCGTTTCACGCTAGGTCGATTTACAACGGAACAAGACGTCGATTTCACGATCAAATTATTGCATGAGAAAATTGGCAAGTTGCGCGAGTTGTCCCCTCTGTGGGATATGTTCAAAGAAGGAATTGACCTTAACACCGTGCAGTGGGCTGCACATTAAGATACGGGAGAATTACCATGGCATATAGCGAAAAAGTATTGGATCACTACGAAAATCCACGTAATGTCGGGTCTTTTGACAAGGACGACGAAGGTGTGGCTACCGGCATGGTAGGCGCCCCTGCTTGTGGCGATGTGATGAAGCTGCAAATCAAGGTGGGCAAGGATGGCATTATCGAAGATGCCAAATTTAAAACCTACGGCTGTGGTTCGGCTATTGCCTCGTCCTCTTTAGTGACTGAATGGATCAAGGGCAAATCGCTGGATCAGGCGCTGGAAATCAAAAACACGCACATTGCCGAAGAGCTGGCTTTGCCGCCAGTAAAAATTCATTGTTCAATTCTTGCAGAAGATGCGATCAAGGCGGCAGTTGCTGATTACAAGCAAAAGCAGGGCAATTGATCATGCCAGTTACTTTGTCCGAGCCAGCAGCACAGCATGTGGCAGGGTTTCTTGCCAAACGTGGCAAGGGTGTCGGCATTCGCCTTGGCGTTAAGACTTCTGGCTGCTCGGGCTTGGCGTACAAGCTTGAGTTTGCAGATAATGCGCTGCCTGAAGATCTGGTGTTTGAAAGCCACGGCGTCAAGGTGCTGATCGACCCTAAAAGTTTGCCGTACCTTGAAGGCACTGAATTGGACTATACGAAAGAAGGTTTGAATGAGGGCTTTAAGTTCAATAACCCCAATGTCAAAGGCGAGTGCGGTTGCGGCGAATCATTTACAACAACGACATAGCGTCGCATGAGTCGCGAACTATGAGTATTTGATGAGTGTGCAATGAGCTTTGAAAATTTCGTGTCGGGATCTAGGTTTTCGGCAGACCACTTTGCGTTGCTGGATTTACCGCGTCAGCAAGGGCTGGATAGTGCCGAGCTTGATCGGCGGTTTCGCCATATGCAAGCCTTGGTGCATCCAGACCGACATGTACAAGCAGGTGATGTACAGCAACGCTTGGCCATGCAATGGGCAACCCGCGTGAATGAGGCGTATCAAGTGCTCAAGTCACCTGGGCAGCGGGCACTGTATTTACTTACCTTGCTGGGTTTTGATCCGCAGGTGGAAAGCAATACGGCAATGCCAATTGCATTTTTGATGCAGCAAATGGAATTCCGTGAAGAAGTCATGGCAGCACGTGCAGCGAGTGATGAAGTCTTTCTGGACGCTGCACACGCGACGCTGCAGCGCGATATTATTGAGGCACATCAGCAGTTGATTACACTGATTGATCATCAGCATGATTACAAAGCGGCTGCTGAGCTTGTGCGCAAACTCATGTTTCAGGAAAAGCTATTACACGAAATTAACGACGCGCTCGAAGCCGTCACCCCTTAAAAAATACTATGGCTCTTTTGCAAATTGCTGAACCGGATGAATCGGTTGCGCCTCACCAGCATCGCCTGGCGATTGGCATTGATCTTGGCACAACCAACTCGCTGGTAGCGACTGTGCGAAGTGGCATGAGTGTGGTGTTGAGCGATGAAAAGGGCCATCCATTGTTACCTTCGGTGGTGCGTTATTCTGCCGATGGCAAGGCTGATGTAGGTTATGCGGCAGAATTCTGGAAGTCGCTTGATCCCAAGAATACGATCGTGTCCGTCAAACGATTCATGGGACGAGGACATGCGGATATTGCGCATAGCGAAACCCTGCCCTATGATTTTGTTGACGCCGAGGGTATGGTCAAAATCAGGACAGTAGCCGGTATTAAAAGTCCAGTAGAGATTTCAGCAGAGATTCTCAATATCCTGCGTTTGCGTGGGGAAACCTCGTTGGGTGGCGAGATCATCGGAGCGGTGATTACCGTACCCGCGTACTTTGACGATGCGCAACGCCAGGCGACTAAAGACGCCGCACAGTTAGCTGGTTTGAATGTATTGCGTTTGTTGAATGAGCCAACAGCTGCGGCCATTGCCTATGGTCTGGACAATGCGGCTGAAGGAGTCTATGCCATTTTTGATCTGGGCGGTGGCACGTTCGATATTTCCATCTTGCGTCTTGCCAAAGGTATTTTTGAGGTGCTCGCTACGGGTGGAGATTCCGCACTGGGTGGAGATGACTTTGATCACCGCGTGTTTTGCTGGATTATCGAGCAAGCCGGGCTTAAACCCTTGACATTGAACGACACCCGCTTGTTACAAGGGCATGCACGCGAAGCCAAGGAGTACCTCTCGCAACATGGCGAAGCACCGATTACCGTTAAGCTCAGCAGTGGTGAATATGTTGATTTGGTGCTCACGACGGATATATTTACCGAGATCACGCGCACGCTGGTGCAAAAAACATTGTCCGCGACCAAAAAAGCGCTGCGCGATGCGGGCCTGACGGTCGCTGAAGTGCGTGGCGTGGTGATGGTGGGTGGCTCAACCCGCATGCCGCAAATTCAGCGTGCCGTCGGTGAGCTTTTCAAGCAGGAACCGCTGAATAATCTTGATCCGGATAAAGTGGTTGCTCTAGGTGCTGCCATGCAGGCTAATCTGCTGGCGGGTAATCGGGCAGCGGGTGACGACTGGTTATTGCTGGATGTGATTCCTTTGTCTTTGGGCTTGGAAACCATGGGCGGCCTGGTTGAGAAAGTCATCCCGCGTAATTCGACGATACCTGTTGCGCGCGCTCAGGAGTTCACGACATTTAAAGATGGCCAAACCGCGATGTCCGTTCATGTGGTGCAAGGCGAGCGCGATCTGGTTTCAGTATGCCGCAGTTTGGCGCGGTTTGAGCTGCGTGGCATTCCGCCCATGGTGGCGGGTGCTGCGCGCATACGTGTGACTTTCCAGGTGGATGCCGACGGGCTGCTTTCGGTTTCTGCGCGTGAGCAGACAACGGGCCATGAGGCACGTATTGAAGTCAAGCCTTCATATGGCCTGACAGATAACGAAATTGCAGAGATGCTTAAAGACAGCTTCTCTCACGCGCGTGAAGATGCCTCTTTGCGGGCGTTGCGTGAGCTGCAGGTTGAAGCGCGGCGCTTGTTGGAGGCAATTCATTCCGCATTAATTGGCAGCGCCGAGATTCTTTCGCTAGAGGAACGCGCACATATTGATGCAGCGATGCTGCAGTTGCAAAATGTGGTGGATAGCGACGATCGTCCTGTGATTGATGCGGCCATGAATGCATTGAGCGATGCGACTAATACATTTGCCGCGCGGCGCATGGATCAAAGCGTGCAGCAAGCTTTTACCGGAAAAAACATTGACCAGATAACGTTATGACGCAAATTATTGTTTTACCTCATCCTGAATTGTGTCCTGATGGCGCAGTGATCGAAGCTTCTGTTGGCACCTCGGTGTGCGATGCTTTGCTCGAAAATGACATTGAAATTGAGCACGCCTGTGAAAAATCCTGTGCTTGTACCACCTGCCATGTGATCGTGCGTGAGGGTTTTTCATCGCTGGAAACTGCGGAAGAGTTAGAAGAAGACATGCTCGATAAAGCCTGGGGGCTGGAGCCGAATTCGCGCTTGTCTTGCCAGGCAATTGTGGGGGCGACGCCCCTGGTTATTGAAATACCCAAATACACCATCAATATGGTCAAGGAGGTCAAGCGATGAAATGGACAGATAGCCTGGATGTTGCGCTGGCGCTGATTGATCGTCATCCTGATGTTGATCCCACGCGCATTAACTTTGTTGACTTGATGAACTGGGTTTTGAATTTGCCGGGGTTTGAAGAGGATGCAACGCATTGTGGCGAAAAAAAGCTGGAAGCTATCCAGCAAGCGTGGATAGATGAGGCTGAATAAGGCGGGCTGAACGTTTTATGCTGATAGACACTCATTGCCATCTTGACGCAGCAGAATTTGATGCAGATCGCGAGGAGGTTGCTCAGGCGGCAAGGCAATCAAACGTGTCAGTCATTGTTGTGCCGGCCGTCGAGCGAGCGAACTTTGGTGCAGTGTCCTCGGTTTGTCGAGAGTATCCAGGGTGTGTGGCGGCATTCGGCATTCATCCGATGGCTGTTGCCCGGGCGCGCGAAGAAGATATTCAAGCGTTGCGTGAAACCATTGCACGGGAGCAACCGATTGCGGTGGGCGAGATTGGGCTGGATCGTTTTTTTCCGCAACGCGATGACGCACAACAGCTTTATTATTTCGTCGAACAACTCAAAATTGCGCAGGCAGCAGATTTACCTGTTTTATTGCATGTGCGCCGTGCCATTGACCAGGTATTGCAGCAGCTGCGGCGTATTGGCGTGCGTGGTGGCATAGCGCATGCCTTCAACGGCAGCCGGCAGCAAGCCGAGGAATTTATCAGGCTGGGCTTCAAGCTGGGCTTTGGCGGAGCGATGACTTTCCCTCGGGCTCATCGCATCCGCAAACTGGCGGCGACTCTTCCATTAGAATCCATTGTGCTGGAAACCGATGCGCCGGATATTCCACCGGAATGGAAAGTCGGCGCTCGCAACACGCCGGATCAATTGCCGCGCATTGCCCAAACATTGGCTTTGCTGCGCGGTGTTGCCCTTGAAGTGATTGCTGAAACGACAACCGCTAATGCGATCACTGTTTTGCCCCGGCTTGCCCGGCTGATTTGATGTTTACCCCGTAACCCCAACCAGGAGATCATTATGAGTACTGTAAATTTTCACGGCAACCCCGTTCGGCTGAATGGTACGTTGCCCAAAGTAGGCGCCAAATCACCCGACTTCCAATTGACCAGCGGTGCTCTTGCCGATGTGTCACTGAAAGATTTTGCCGGTAAGCGCAAAGTGCTGAACATCGTGCCTAGCCTTGATACACCGACCTGTGCAACATCTACGCGCAAGTTCAACGAGCTGGCTGCCAAAATGCCAAATACGGCGATTCTGGCCGTGTCTGCCGACCTGCCGTTTGCTGCCAAGCGTTTTTGCGATATGGAAGGGATCGCGAACGTTGCGCATTTATCCACCTTCCGTCATCCTGAGTTTCTGTCCGCCTGGGGCGTTGGTCTTGCCGAAGGCCCTCTGGCGGGTTTGACGACGCGTGCCATCGTGGTGATTGATGCCAATGATCAGGTCATTCACAGTGAACTCGTCGCTGAAATTGGTGACGAACCTAACTACGATGCGGTATTAAAAGCACTCGCTTAAATACTGTTGCGCTGGCAACACAGTGGGGCTGAAAAGTCACTGGACGCTACAGGGCATAAAGCCTGTAGTGTCCGGTGATTTTTTTTGATCAGCAGTAGTCACTCGGATGGTTTCCAATGCAGGCAAGTGATGGGCTAAAATCTATGACTAGTTCACCCATCGAGTGAATCATAGATTTTTACCCAGCCAAGGAGATTGACTTGAAAATTCTCGTCCCGGTCAAACGTGTGATTGACTACAACATTAAAGTTCGCGTCAAGGCGGACAATACCGGCGTTGATCTGGCGAATGTCAAAATGGCCATGAATCCTTTTGATGAAATTGCCATTGAAGAGGCGTTACGCCTAAAAGAGGCGGGCGTCGCTAGCGAAGTGGTCGCCATTTCCTGTGGTGTCACAGCGTGCCAGGAAACCTTGCGCACGGCAATGGCCTTGGGTGCTGATCGGGGCATTCTGGTTGAAACCGATGTTGAATTGCAACCACTGGCAGTTGCCAAGTTACTCAAGGCGATCGCGTTTAATGAATCCCCACAGCTGATTATTCTGGGTAAACAAGCTATTGACGATGATGCCAACCAAACCGGCCAGATGCTGGCAGCATTAATGGGTTGGCCGCAAGCAACGTTCGCCTCAAAAGTGGTGGTGGATGCGGCTGCGGGTTCTGTGACTGTGACACGTGAAGTGGATGGTGGATCAGAAACGCTGGTGCTGACTTTACCTGCCATTGTGACGACCGATTTGCGGCTGAACGAACCGCGTTACGCCACCTTGCCCAACATCATGAAGGCGAAGAAAAAGCCGTTGGATGTTTTCAAGCCCGAAGCATTGGGGGTTGATGTCACTCCCCGGCTCACGACACTTAAGGTGACGGATCCGGCGCCACGATCAGCGGGTGTGAAGGTGGCGAATGTTGCTGAACTGATACACAAACTCAAAAATGAAGCCAAGGTGATCGCATGAGTATCCTCGTTATTGCTGAGCACGATAATCTGACGCTCAAAGTCGCAACACGCAACGCCATTGCTGCTGCCGCCAAGATCAACATCACGTTAGCCACAGAAATTCATGTGCTGGTAGCCGGGGTGGCGTGTGGCGATGTCGCGCAACAGGCGGCCGCCGTGGCGGGTGTTGCTAAAGTTATCGTGGCGGATGCCGCTCACTATGGCGATCAGACGGCTGAAAATCTGGCAGCGCTGATTATTGCGCAAGCCGGTGGCCATACACATATTCTGGCTGCTGCCACGAGCAACGGTAAAAACACCTTGCCGCGTGTTGCTGCCTTGCTGGATGTGGCACAAATTTCAGACATTATTACGGTGCTTGATGCTGACACATTCGTGCGTCCGATTTATGCAGGCAACGCGTTGGCCACGGTGAAAAGTGCTGACTCGGTAAAGGTGATTACCGTGCGCACGACGGGGTTCGATGCAGTAGAGGCCAGCGGCGGCCATGCCATCATTGAAAACATTCAGGCCAGCGCTGATCTTGGCCAGGCCAAACTGGTTAGCCGTGAGTTAACCAAATCGGCGCGGCCGGAACTTGCCGCAGCGAAAATTATTGTCTCCGGTGGCCGCGGCATGGGTAGTGGTGAAAACTATCACACGGTGTTAGAGCCCTTGGCTGACAAACTCGGTGCGGCGATGGGTGCTTCGCGCGCGGCCGTGGATGCCGGTTTTGTATCGAACGATTATCAGGTAGGGCAAACCGGAAAAATCGTTGCGCCACAGCTGTACATCGCGATCGGCATATCGGGCGCGATTCAGCATCTGGCCGGCATGAAAGATTCCAAAGTCATTGTGGCGATTAACAAAGACCCGGATGCACCCATTTTTCAAGTGGCCGATTATGGCTTGGTGGCAGATCTCTTTCAGGCGGTACCAGAGCTGGTTGCCGCCCTGTAATTCATTATCATTTTGTGTTCCCCTTGCTGAGGTTTTGCCGACATGAGCGACTATAACGCCCCTTTAAAAGACATGCAGTTCGTGTTGAACGAGTTAGCTGGCCTGGCACAGGTCAGTGCTTTGCCGGGGTATGCCGAAGCAACACCCGATGTGATCGAAGCCATTCTGGAAGAATCCGGAAAATTTACTCGGGATGTTCTGGCGCCGCTTAATTTCTCAGGTGATCAAGAGGGGGCGCAGTGGGCTGATAAATCAGTCACTATGCCAAAAGGGTTTAAAGAGGCTTACGCCCAGTTTGTCGAGAACGGGTGGAATGCATTGTCTGGCAATCCGGAATTTGGCGGTCAGGGCTTGCCTAAAGTAATTTCTGCTGTGGTGCAGGAGATGTGGCAATCGGCCAATATGTCGTTTTCATTGTGCCCGATGCTGACCATGGGCGGCATCGAAGCGCTTGAGCTGTATGGTAGCGAGGAACAAAAAGCGACTTATCTGCATCACATGGTTTCCGGCCGATGGACGGGCACCATGAATCTGACGGAGTCGCAGGCAGGGTCTGATCTGGCGGCAGTGCGTACGCGCGCGGTGCCACAAGGGGATGGCACCTACAAGCTGTTCGGGCAGAAAATATTTATCACCTATGGCGATCACGATATGGCTGAGAACACGATACATCTCGTGCTCGCACGTACGCCCGATGCGCCTGCAGGGGTCAAAGGTATCTCGCTGTTTGTGGTGCCTAAATTTCTGGTGAATGCAGATGGCACGCTAGGCGCGCGCAACGATGTCTATAGTGTGTCGATCGAGCATAAGCTCGGCATTCACGCCAGCCCAACGTGCGTGATGGCTTATGGCGACAATGGTGGTGCGGTTGGCACCTTGGTTGGCAAAGAAAACGATGGCCTCAAGTACATGTTCGTGATGATGAATGCGGCGCGCTATGCTGTCGGGTTAGAAGGTCTGGCGCTCGGTGAGCGTGCGTATCAGCAGGCACTTGGCTTTGCCCGTGAGCGAGTGCAGAGCCGCGCCATTGAAGGCTCGACAGGTAGTGTGCCAATTATTCGTCACCCGGATATCCGTCGCATGCTGTTACTCATGCGCTCGCAAAATGAAGCCATGCGTGCGGTAGCGTATGTGGTGGCTTCAGCACTGGATTCAGCCCTGCGGCATCCGGATGCAGATGAGCGCATTCGCCAACAGGCGTTTGTTGATTTAATGATCCCCGTGGTGAAAGCCTGGTTGACCGAGACGGGTAACGAGGTGACGTCACTCGGTGTGCAAATTCATGGCGGCATGGGCTTCATTGAAGAGACGGGTGCCGCGCAGCACTTTCGCGATGCGCGAATTACTACGATCTATGAAGGCACGACGGGCATTCAGGCGCTGGATCTCATCGGCCGAAAGGTTGCGCGCGACGGGGGTGGTGCGCTGAATACCTTGCTCGGCCAGATGAAAGAAACGCAGGCGAGCGTAGCCAAGCAATCGGGTGTTAGCTTCAAGGCACTGGCAGCAGCACTGCATGAGAGCATTGAGGCGGTGACCACTGCAGGCGACTACATCGTTGCTAATTACGGCAAGGATGTCCGCAATGTTGCTGTGGGCGCAGTACCTTTCCTGCGGTTGCTTGGGATTGTGTCCGGCGGCTGGATGATGGCGCGCGCTGCACTTGCGGCGCAAGCAAAAATTGGCGCAGGTGATACCGATCCTTTTTATCCTGCCAAAATCAACACCGCCCACTTTTACGCCGATCACGTGATGGCAGCAGCCAGTGGCCTGGCTAAAGAAGTTGTGCAAGGCGGCGCTAGCGCATTAGCGCTGGATGATGTTCTTTTTTAATTCGATATTGAAAAGTCGGCGCTGGTGATACGCCACGAAGCAAGTCCTCTTGGAGAAAATCAATGAAAAAATTAGTTACGCTGTTAGTTGGCCTTGGTATGGCTGTGGTTAATGTATTTGCTGCGGTTAATGTCAATACCGCAACCCAGGAGCAACTCGAGTCACTCAATGGCATTGGCCCGGCTAAAGCCAAGGCCATCATTGATTATCGTCTGAAGAACGGTAGCTTCAAGACACTTGAAGAGATTGATAATGTGCCGGGCTTAGGCGCCGGTATCATGGGCAAGATCAAAAATGACGTGACGCTCACTGGCGTAACCACGGTAAAGGCGGACACGAGTAGTAAGAAGGCTAATAGGGATGCTAAGAAATCTGAGAAAGCCGCACTGAAAAGTGAAAAAAATGGTGGTGCTACTGCGAGTGCCATGGCTGCCAAATCAGCAGAGAAGAAATAGTCGTTCTTTTGCATTTTTCCCACCCATAAAAAACCCCGCTTCTGCGGGGTTTTTTATGGGTGGGTTATGGAGTAAATCGGTATAGCTACATCTGTTGATAAATTGGCCCTTCGCCACCCTGCGGGGCAACCCAGTTGATATTCTGCGTTGGGTCCTTGATGTCGCAGGTTTTGCAATGCACGCAGTTTTGCGCGTTGATCTGCAACTGCGGATTAGCTCCACTGGCATCGCGCACAATCTCATACACTCCGGCCGGGCAATAGCGCTGCTCGGGCGCATCGTAAAGCGCCAGATTGATTTCAATCGGCACCTGCACATTCTTTAATTGCAAATGGCAGGGCTGGTCTTCTTCGTGGTTGGTATTGGAGAGAAAAACCGACGAGAGTCGGTCGAACGTCAGCACGCCATCGGGCTTGGGATAATCGATTGGCGTGCAATCAGCGGCCAGTTTGAGTTTGGTGTGATCGCTCGTGTTGTGCAGCGTCCATGGGGCTTTGCCGCGCAGTAATACTTGATCGATACCAAACATTAGCGAGCCGGTGACCAGCCCCTTGGCCATCCACGGTTTGAAGTTGCGCGCTGTGTGCAGTTCGTCATACAGCCAGGAGGCGCGCAAGGTTTCAGGGTAGGCAGTAAGGTTATCGTTCGCGCGGTTAGCGGCAAGTGCGGCTGCTGCGGCTTCAGCGGCCAGCATGCCGCTCTTGATTGCGGCATGGCTGCCCTTGATGCGCGAGGCAACCAATAGACCAGCATCGTCGCCGATCAGTGCGCCACCGGGAAAGTCCAGTTGTGGCATGGATTGCAGGCCACCTGCCGCCAGCGCGCGCGCGCCATACGCAATGCGTTTGCCGCCTTCTAGCATGGCAGCAATATGCGGGTGAGTTTTCATGCGCTGCATTTCTCCAAAGGGCGAAAGATGCGGATTGCTGTAACCCAAACCGACAACAAGACCGATAGCAACTTGATTTTCTGCCAGATGATAAATAAAACCGCCGCCGTAAGTATCTCTGGTAAGTGGCCAGCCAGCGGTGTGCATGACCAGGCCTTTTTCGTGCTGACTGGCTGATACTTCCCACAACTCTTTGATGCCGAGTGCGTAAGTTTGCGGGTCGGATCTTTCGCGCAAGTTGAACTTGAGCTCAATTTCCTTGCCCAGATGCCCGCGACAACCTTCGGCGAAGAGCGTGTATTTGGCGAGCAGGTCCATACCCGGCTGATAAGCTGTACTGTGCTCTCCCGTGTGTTTGACGCCCATATCGCCCGTCGCTACACCGCGTACGGCACCTTTTTCGTCGTACAGCACTTCAGCACCGGCAAAGCCGGGAAAGAGATCAACGCCCAAGGCTTCCGCCTGTGAGGCCAGCCAGCGACACACCATCCCCAGGCTAATGATGTAGTTACCGTGATTCTGAAAGCACCCCGGCAGCAGAAAATTGGGCACATCAACGCTGCCCTTGGATGTAAGAAAGGTAAACCGATCACGGCTGACGGGAGTGTCTAGCGGCGCATCTTTTTCTTGCCAGTCGGGTATCAGTTCAAAGAGCGCGCGCGGATCCATCACTGCGCCCGAGAGAATATGCGCACCAATTTCAGCGCCTTTCTCAATCAGGCACACGCTGATCTCCGGGTTAATCTGTTTCAGTCGTATCGCTGCTGATAGCCCTGCGGGGCCGCCTCCCACGATCAATACGTCAAATTCCATGGCTTCGCGCTGCATGTGGTTCCTTTCAAATACGAGGGAAACTTAATCTGCCGATTATAATCAGCCCTTAACTTAACTTGCTGAATGCGTGTTATGAGTTCTGTTGCAATGCTTGATCGTAAGCTGGTCTATCGCCATGAAATGCCGCTGCGCTGGGGCGATCAGGACGCGATGAATCACATCAACAACACGCTGTACTTTCGCTATATGGAACAAGCGCGGGTCGAGTGGCTGGATTCTCTTTGTCCTGAAGAGCGGCGAGAAAAAAATCAGGGTGCTGTTCTGGTCAATGCCAGCTGCACTTTTTTGATTCCGCTGACCTATCCGGGAAAAGTATCGTGCGATATTTTCATTGGCCAGCCAGGGCGCAGCAGTTTGCCGACTTTTTATGAGTTGCGTCGGCTGGATGATCATCGTCTGTATGCTGAAGGCGCAGCCAAGCTGGTGTGGATAGACAAGCTAAGCGGCAAGTCGATTCCGCTGCCAGATGCTCTGCGCCTGGCTTTTGCTGATGCAAAGAAAACGTGACAACCGTAGCTGTGCTGATATTATTTAGCATGTGTGTTGATTCATCAATTTCGTAAGGGATGTTCATGAATAAGATTTTTCCGTCCGCAGCCGAAGCGCTCCGAGACATCGTCAAAGACAACCAGTTGCTGGCTGTCGGCGGATTTGGTTTGTGCGGCATTCCCGAAGCGCTGATTGATGCCTTGCTGGCCAGCGGCGTCAAAGGGCTGACCGTCATTTCCAACAATGCCGGCGTCGATGGCTTTGGCTTGGGCAAACTGCTTGAATCGCGGCAGGTCAAAAAAATGATTGCTAGCTACGTCGGTGAAAACAAGGAATTTGAGCGCCAGTATTTATCCGGTGAGCTTGAAGTAGAACTCACGCCGCAAGGCACGCTAGCTGAAAAACTACGCGCCGGTGGGGCAGGCATTCCGGCCTTTTTCACCAAGACGGGCGTGGGTACACTTGTGGCTGAAGGCAAGGAGTTGCGCGACTTTGAAGGAAGTACCTATGTGTTGGAGCGCAGCCTCGTGCCTGAGGTCGCTCTGGTCAAAGCACACGTGGCGGATAAATCCGGCAATTTGCAGTTTCATCTGACTGCGCGCAACTTCAATCCCGCCGTGGCGATGGCGGGAAAAATCTGTGTCGTGGAAGTCGAGCATATCGTCGAGACAGGCGCGTTGGACCCGGATCAGGTGCATCTGCCGGGGATTTACGTGCATCGCATCGTGCATAACCCGAATCCCGAAAAGCGCATCGAAAAAATCACGCTCAGAGAAATGGTGGAGAACTGATCATGGCATGGACACACGACCAAATGGCGGCACGTGCCGCGCAGGAATTGCAGGATGGGTTCTATGTCAATCTTGGTATTGGTTTGCCTACGCTGGTGGCCAACCATGTGCCCGACCACATGGAAGTGTGGCTGCAGAGCGAGAACGGCATGCTCGGCATCGGCCCGTTTCCCACCAAAGATGAAGTGGATGCCGATTTGATCAACGCGGGCAAGCAGACGGTGACGACCTTGCCCGGTTCATCGATTTTCGGCAGCGATGAGAGCTTTGCCATGATACGCGGCGGCAAGGTGAACCTGAGCATCCTCGGCGCGATGCAAGTCAGCGAACATGGCGACTTGGCCAACTGGATGATTCCCGGCAAGATGGTCAAGGGTATGGGAGGTGCGATGGATCTTGTGGCGGGCGTCAAGCGCGTGATCGTGCTGATGGAGCATGTCGCCAGAAAGAAGGATGGCGGCGAAGACTTGAAGATACTGCCCGCCTGCACTTTGCCGTTGACCGGTAAGGCAGTAGTTAATCGCATCATCACCGATCTGGCGGTGATGGATGTCACTCCAACAGGGTTGAAAGTGGTGGAGCTGGCACCCGGCGTGACGCTGGAACAGCTACAGGCCAAGACAGGGGTGAAGCTGCATTGAGCCTTTGATCAAAGGCTCAATGCAGCAGGCGGGCTGGCGGGAATAGCTCGTCAATAATCTCCGGGCCGAAGCGGTATTCGTGGCCGCAGATTTCATCCGCTATGGAAATCATTTCAGCATCGGCGAGGATGTCGGCTACTTCGTCACGGCCCATGGAGAGTAATAGATTACGTATTTTCTCTTCATCGCGCGGGCAATGCCAAGTGACCATGCGCGGTGGGTAAACACGGATATTCTCCGTGTTAAACAAGCGGGTGAGCAGCGTTTCCACCGGTAGCGCTAGTTCTGCCGGTTGCAGTGTATTGGCGAGTTGCTCGATGCGATTCCAGCCATCTGCATCGCACAAGTCCGCGTCGGGCAGTTTTTGTAAAAAGAGGCCACAGGCTGTTTCAGCATCCGCCGCTAGCCACAGGCGTGCGGGCTGCTGTTCGGATTGCGTGAGGTAATGCTCAAAAATAGCAGCCATCGTTTCACCATCATTCGGCACCAGACTTTGATACGGCTCGGCGTGGGCGGTTTGCAGCGTGAGCATGAGCTGGCCATCGCCGAGTAGTTTTTTTGCCGAAAAAGTCTTGTCCAGAGACGTGTTCAAAAGTCCGTTACTGGACGGTGCTGGTGATACGGTGGCTTCTTGATTTACAGGTTCTAACGTACTGCGCGCCATGCCACGTAGGCGTAATTGCTCATCGCAATCCATCACCAATAAGGATACGGGCCCTGTGCCCTGTAGCTGAAAGCGCACGCGGCCTGGTGTTTTCAGATTGCTGCCAATGATGGTGGTGACAGCGGCCAACTCACCCAGCAAGTGACGCGTCGCCGGGGCGTAATTGCGCACAGCGCACAGCGAGCGCCAAGCGGGCCCGAGTTGAACGAGGCTGCCGCGTATGTCGAGGTCTTCAAACAGAAAGCGATGAATGGTGTCCATAAGGTATTAGCGCACGAAGCTGTCAAACAGAGTGGGGTCGAAGCCGACCAGTAACTGGCCTGCGTCATTTTCAACCAGCGGACGGCGAATTACGCTGGGGTTTTCCAGCATCAGGGCGACGGCTTGCCCCTGTGTGGTGATGGCCTGTTGTTCTGGGGTGAGATTGCGCCAGGTGGTGCCTTTGTTGTTGATAAGCGTTTGCCAGCCTAGCGTGCGGCACCAAAGCACGAGCTTTTCGCGCGGTACGCCGAGTTTTTTGTAGTCATGGAATGCGTAACTGATGCTGTTGGCAGCACACCAGGCGAAGGCTTTTTTCATCGTGTCGCAATTCTTGATACCGTAGATTTTGACCATGATTAAGCTCTTTGTGAGGAAAGTTCCGAAAGAAAATGCGCGGGGGCAGAATGATAGCAAATGCGGCATAATCGACGCATGAAAATTCAACTGCATATCTAATTCATGTTACGTCGCGTTCTGTTGGTGCTGTTTGTCATCCTGCTCATCGCTGCTGGTGTTTGGTGGAGTATGCGTCCCAAGCCCCTCCCCGTGATTTTCAAGGCCGTTGATCGTGGCATGGTCGATGCCACTGTGGTTAACACGCGCGCCGGAACCGTGGAAGCTTGCTTGCGCACACGGCTGTCCAGTATTGCGGGTGGCCGTATTGAATATCTTGGTGTGAAAGAAGGCGACCGCGTCAAGAAAGGGCAGTTGCTGATGAAGTTGTGGAATGAGGATCAAAAAGCGCAGCAGTATTTGGCAGAAACGCAGCGTGCTGCGTCTCTCCAGCGCGTGAATGAGCAATGTGTCATGGCAGCGAATGCTGAGCGCGAAGCAAGGCGACAAGCGCTGTTGCGCGCTAAAGGATATGTGTCCATTGCCAAAGAAGATGCGGCAAGAACCGAAGCAGATGCTCGAAAATCCGCGTGTGCCAGCGCGCGGGCCGATGTAACTCAGGCTGACGCGCGCGTGAATGTGACGCGTACGGAACAGCAACGCACCGTGCTTGTTGCGCCCTTTGATGGCACGGTGGCGAAAATTGTGGGTGAGCTGGGCGAATACTCCACCCCGTCGCCACCGGGTGTACAAACGCCCCCGGCGATTGATCTGATTGATGACAGTTGCTTGTATGTCAAGGCGCCGATGGATGAAGTGGATGTGCCAAAAATTACTGCGGGCCTACCCGTGCGCGTGACGCTCGATGCCTTGCCAAAACGCCCGTTTGCCGGCCATGTACGACGTGTGGCGCCGTATGTGCTGGCTGTTGAAAAACAGGCGCGGACGGTGGACGTGGAAGTGGATTTTGATGTGCCGACCAAAGGGCTGCTGGTTGGTTACAGCGCGGATGTGGAAATTGTTTTGCAACAGCACAACGATGTGTTGCGCGTGCCAACCACCGCGATCATGGAAGGCGGGAAAGTGCTGGTGCAGGCAAAAGGCAGCGATAAGCTTGAAGCGCGCCAACTCAAAACCGGCCTTGCCAACTGGCAATATACCGAGGTGATTGACGGCCTGAAGCTGGGCGAACAAGTGGTCACGTCGCTTGAACGCGAAGGCGTAAAAGTCGGCGCTCGTGTGACGGCGGATGTGGCAAATAACACTGCCGATATTGCTGATACTGCCGACACAGCCGCCGCCGATACAAAACCCACCGCAAGCACTGCGGCAAAGTAAGTAAATGACACTTATAGCTCTCGCCGCTATCGAGCGTGTTTTCCATCTGGGTGAAACCGATGTGCATGCTCTGGCGCGTATCGATTTGACTATTGCTGCAGGCGAATATGTGGCCGTGGTTGGTCCTTCGGGTTCAGGCAAGTCGACCCTGCTCAATTTGCTGGGCTTGCTCGATCAGCCCACGGCGGGTACTTATCACCTTGAAGGACGGGATGTCACGACGCTTTCACCCGATGAACAAGCCGCTGTGCGTAGCCGGCGCATCGGGTTTGTGTTTCAGAGTTTTCATCTTGTGCCACGCTTGACGGCTGCTGAAAATATTGCCTTGCCCATGATGCTGGACGGCGTTCCTGTCGTCGTGCGTGAGCAGCGCGTGCGTCAGGCACTGCGCGATTTTGGCTTGGATCAGCGTGCCAACCATCGACCCGATGAGCTATCGGGCGGTCAGCGTCAACGTGTCGCCATTGCCCGTGCCACCATCATGCAGCCCGCATTGCTGCTGGCGGATGAGCCGACAGGCAACCTTGATCGCGCGACGGGCGAGGAAGTAGTCCATCTGCTGGAAGCATTGAATGCGCAGGGCATGACGTTGATTGTGGTGACTCACGATGCCGCGCTGGCTGCACGCGCGGGGCGGCAGATCATGATGGAAGACGGGCGGGTTAAATCGGATGTCTCTCATGCCGCTTCGACGACATTGACCTCTGTTTGACTAATGAATCATCAACTCATCACCGGCTAGCCAACCATGCAGTACACCGACATTTTGCGCTTTGCCCGTGATGCCGCGACAGCCTATCCTCTGCGCACGTTGCTCTCGGTGCTGGCAATGGCCATTGGCGTGGCCTCGGTGGTACTGCTCACGGCGCTGGGTGATGGCGCACGACGCTATGTGGTGGGACAGTTTTCTTCCCTCGGCAGCAATCTGGTGATTGTTTTGCCGGGACGTTCTGCCACCGGGGGCTTTAATCCGGCCAATGGCATTACCACCACGCCGCGCGATTTAACCGTGGATGATGCCGCCGCTTTGTTGCGGGCACCCGCCGTGCAACGTGTGGCGCCACTCGCTGTGGGTACATCAGAAATCAGTGCGGGAGGTCGCGTGCGTGAAGTTGTTGCCGCAGGCTCTACGGCGTCATTCATGGCGATACGTAATTTTCAGTTGGCGCAAGGCCGTTTTTTACCGGAGGATGATTGGCGTAGTAGTGCGCCTGTCGCCGTGATCGGCATGACCATCCGCAATGATATTTTCGGCAATCAACCTGCCGTGGGTCAATTGATTCGCTTAGGCGATCGTCGCGTGCGGGTGATCGGCGTTTTAAAATCAACCGGTCAGGGTGTGGGCATGAATACCGATGAGCTGGTGATTGTGCCCGTGGCTTTGGCGCAGGCTTTATTTAATTCGAATACGTTGTTTCGCATCATGATCCAGGCGCGTGGTCGTGAGCAGATCGAGGCGGCCAAGGCGCAGGCCACGGCTATTATCAAGGCACGCCACGGTGGAGAAGAAGATGTCACCGTGATTACTCAGGATGCTGTATTGGCGACCTTCGACAAACTTCTTGGTGCGTTGACGGCGGCTGTTGCGGGCATCGCAGCCATCAGCTTGTTGGTGGCCGGTGTACTGGTGATGAATGTCATGCTCGTGGCGGTGACACAGCGCAAGGCAGAGATTGGCTTGATCAAGGCGCTGGGCGCACGTGGCAGCACCATACGGCAGATATTTCTTACCGAAGCAGCGATGTTGTCTTTGGCCGGTGCCGTGACGGGGTATTTGTTAGGGCAACTCGGGGCGTTGATATTGCGCCAGTTGTTTCCTGTTTTCCCCGCGTATGCGCCAGGTTGGGCGGTGGCAGCGGCGCTCATGACAGCGCTTGTCACGGGCCTGCTGTTCGGCATTTTGCCCGCCCGCCGCGCGGCGCAGCTCGATCCTGTCGACGCACTCATGAGACATTGATATGCTGCTGATGGACGCATTCAAGCTGGCTTTTCGCGCGGTTATTGCACAACCGCTGCGCAGCTTTCTTACGTTGTTAGGCATTGCCATTGGCATTGCAGCAGTGATTTTGTTGACCTCTATTGGCGAGGGGATTCATCGGTATGTATTGGATGAGTTTGCCCAGTTTGGCACTAATGTGATTGGTGTTCATCCAGGCAAAGTCAAGACTGGGGGCGCAGCACTATCAGGTTTGCCAAGCAGTGCCAAACCGCTGTCACTGGAAGACGCGGAGGCGTTGATGCGCTTGCCGAATGTGGTCGCAGTAACACCCCTCGTGTTTGGTAATGCCGAGGCGAGTACTGCCGGACGTTTGCGGCGTGTCACCGTGTATGGTGTCGGACCGGACATGCTGACTGTGTTTAAAGGGCGTGTGCGCAGTGGCCAGTTTTTACCGGTGGAAGAGGCGAATAGCGCGCGTGCGCTGGTGGTGTTGGGTTCCAAGCTCAAGTATGAATTGTTCGGCGCTGATAATGCGCTCGGCGCACGGGTACGATTTGGTGGGCTGCAATTTCGCGTCATTGGGGTGATGGAATCCAAAGGGCAGCTTCTCGGCATGGATATGGATGACACGGCGTTTATTCCTGCGGCGCGCGCCATTGAATTGTTTAATCGCGAGAGCTTGAGCGAAATAGATGTGGCTGTTGCTGAAGGCGTGAGTTCGGCGAGTGTGGTGAAAGCGATTAAAGCGGTGATGCTGGCGCGTCATGGTCGTGAAGATTTCACTTTAATCAGTCAAGAAGAAATGCTCACCAGTCTGTCGAGTATTCTCGACGTGCTCACCATGGCGGTGGGCGCGCTCGGCGGCATTTCGTTGTTTGTCGGCGGGGTGGGCATCGTGACGATGATGACGATCTCGGTTACCGAGCGGACGGCGGAGATTGGCTTGTTAGTTGCCCTCGGTGCACGCAGGCGAATCATCCTCGGTCTTTTTCTGAGTGAAGCCGTGGCGCTTGCCGCAGCGGGCGGAGCGATCGGTTTGCTTTTGGGCGTGGGTATTGTGCAGGTGATCCATCTGACGGTGCCGGTGTTACCTGTGCATACCCCCCTTCTTTTCGTGTTGTTGGCAGAGGCTTTGGCGATCAGCATTGGTTTGGCGGCCGGGGTGTTGCCCGCACGCCGCGCAGCGCAACTTAATCCAGTGGATGCGTTGCGTAGCGAGTAAGCGGCGGCCCGGAAAGTCGGTGCTAATGAAGCCCCTGCGCTATAAGGCAGTCGAGCAAAAAGCGCTTTCCTCGCAGTAGCGGATGGTGATACGGTAATCAGTTATTGATTAACTCTTGCCTCTGCGATAATAAATGGCTGGCCGCAGTTTCTTTTTTTTCATTTTTATTCCATTCATCATCATGACCAGTCAATTGTTTACCTCGTTTTCTCTCCGTTCAGTCACATTGCCTAATCGCATCGTGATTAGCCCGATGTGCCAATATTCGGCGGTGGATGGCAATGCCACCGATTGGCACACTATTCACTTGGGCAATCTGGCGATGTCCGGCGCTGGCATGTTGATTGTTGAATCCACCGGTGTTGAACTGGCCGGACGTATTTCAGCCGGGTGTCTCGCGCTGGGGTCTGACGAAAACGAAGCCGCGTTGGCAAAAGTCTTGACCCATGTCCGCCATCATTCTTCTATGCCGCTGGCTATTCAGCTCGGCCATGCCGGACGCAAGGCTTCGAGTCAAGTACCATGGCTTGGCGGCCGTTCTTTATCACCTGAGGCAGGCGGCTGGCCAACGGTGGCGCCGTCTGCCGTGCCGCATCAAGTGGGAGATCAAGTACCGCGAGCCTTGGATGCGGAGGGCATTGCTCGCATCACTGCGGCGTTTGTGGATGCCACACGGCGCGCCGCACGTCTGGGTTTTGATGCGATTGAGCTGCACATGGCGCATGGTTATCTGCTGCATCAGTTTCTATCGCCGATTGCAAATCATCGGACGGATGGGTATGGCGGCAGCCTGGAAAATCGCTTGCGTTTGCCGCTTGAAGTGTTTGCTGCTGTGCGCGCTATCTGGCCAGCTGAAAAACCGTTGGGCGTGCGTATCTCGGCGACCGACTGGGTGCCTGGGGGCTGGGATATTGAACAATCGGTAATTTTTGCGCAGGCGTTAAAAAAACTGGGCTGCGACTGGATCGATGCTTCTTCCGGCGGTGTGTCATCACAACAACAAATACCTGTGGCGCCGGGTTTTCAGGCGCCGTTTGCCGAGCGTATTCGCCGTGAAACCAGTGTTCCGACAATGGCCGTGGGCATGATTACCGAGCCGGTACAAGCGGAAGAAATTATTGCCAGGGGCGAAGCTGACATGGTGGCGTTAGCCCGCAATTTTTTGTGGAATCCGCGTTGGCCGTGGCATGCTGCTGCCGTGCTGGGTGCCCAGGTGGATGCACCCAGGCCTTATCATCGCTGCTTGCCCGCAGGCGCGCATCAGGTATTCAGTCGATAGGTTTGGCCGGTTAAAAATCAGGTAGGTGTAAAGGCTGCAGCCCTTACACTACCACCACTCACTAGCACTTTTATACAACGATGGTGGATGCCTGATTCGCGTTGCGTGTTTCGATACGACCAATAGCGAATACGATTTCGCCTGCCGCAGAGAGCGTTTGCATGGCGGCACCCGCATCTGCCTCAGCAACGATCACAACCATGCCAATGCCGCAGTTAAATACGCGGTGCATTTCAGCGGCAGCCACATTGCCTTCACGTTGCAACCACTGAAACAGCGCCGGTTGCGGCCAGGTGCCTTGATCAATGATGGCGGTGACATTGTCTGGCAACACACGCGGAATATTTTCCGTGAGGCCGCCACCCGTAATATGTGCCATGCCTTTCACGCCTTGCCCGCCCAGGGTTTGTATCAGTGCCAGCAATGGTTTGACGTAAATGTGTGTCGGTGCCATGACGGCGTCCATGAGTGGCACGCCACCAATGTCCAGCGTTAGATCCGGTTTGGCGCGCTCAATGATTTTGCGAATGAGCGAATAACCGTTTGAGTGTGCACCGGAAGAGGCCAGCCCCAGCACCACGTCGCCCGGCTGAATTTTCTTGCCATCAATGATCTGTGATTTTTCAACCGCGCCCACCGCAAAGCCCGCGAGGTCATATTCACCATCGGGATACATGCTGGGCATTTCGGCGGTCTCACCACCGATCAAGGCGCAGCCTGCCAGTTCGCAGCCACGGGCAATGCCTTCAACCACGGTGGCAGCCGTGGCGACATCCAGATGGCCGCAAGCAAAGTAGTCGAGGAAGAACAAGGGCTCGGCGCCTTGCACCAGAATATCATTAACGCTCATGGCGACCAGATCCTGCCCGACGGTATCATGCCGTTGCCACTGAAATGCCAGCTTGAGCTTGGTTCCGACGCCATCGGTGCCTGAAACCAGCACTGGCTCGCGATATTTTTTGGATAGCTCAAACAGCGCCCCAAAGCCGCCAATGCCCGCCAGTACTTCAGGCCGCATCGTGCGTTTGGCCGCAGGTTTTATGCGCTCGACCAGTGCGTCACCTGCATCGATGTCGACGCCAGCGTCGCGGTAAGTCAGTGAAGAGGGGGTGATAGTCAAAATGCTTTCCTTGAAATCGAGAGGTGGAGTGCAACAGATGTACGGATGGGCGATAATCGCGGCTGAACAAAATGATGCGAGCGCGCAAATTCTACCGGAAATGACTTCTACGCAAGCCAACCGTCTATCGGTGGTGACTATGGTGCTTTGGTTTGGCGCCGGATTAGCGCTGCTTCTGCTGCTGTACTTTCTCTCGCCGATTCTTGCGCCCTTTGTGCTGGCGGGTATTCTGGCGTATATCGCTAACCCGGTCGTTGATCGTTTGAGCCGCTACAGGTTGCCTCGCGTGTTGGCGGTAGTTTTTGTGTTGCTGGGGCTGGGGCTCATCTTCGCCGGGTTGGCATTCATTATTCTGCCGTTATTGATCGATGAACTCGGGCGACTGGCGGCACGCGCACCTGCGGCGCTAGAACAGATTAACCAGCGTCTGCTGCCTTGGGTGTCACGCCATGTGGGCATCTCGCTGCGGCTGGATGCCACGCATTTGAACAAACTCCTGGCGGGCAACTGGGACGTGATTCAACCCGTGCTTAGCCAGCTATACGCGTCGATAAAAATCGGCGGCATGGCATTTTTTGGTGTCGTGATCAATGCGCTGTTAGTGCCGGTGGTGATGTTTTATCTATTACTCGATTGGCATGGATTCATCGGCCGGTTGGCAGCTTTTATCCCGCGCCGCTGGCAGAGTCGTTGCCAGCGCATGGTGCACGATATTGATGCAGTGCTGGCACAATATCTGCGTGGTCAGATTCTCGTGATGATAGTCCTGGTGCTGTATTACAGCACCACGCTCTGGCTTGCGGATATTCCATCGGCACTTTCTGTCGGCTTGGTGACAGGGCTGCTTGTTTTTATTCCTTACCTGGGGTTTGCCACAGGATTCAGTCTGGCGTTACTGGTCGCCGCGATTCAGTTTACAGGCCTATCACCCATCATCGCCGTGCTGATTATTTATGGCGTAGGTCAATTGCTCGAAAGCTTTTTATTGACACCGTATCTGGTCGGTGACCGCATTGGTTTGCATCCCCTGGCTGTTATTTTCGGTCTGCTGGCATTTGGCCAGTTATTTGGTTTTTTTGGTGTGCTCTTGGCGCTGCCTTTGTCAGCCATACTTGCTGTAGCTTGGCGTGAGGTGCGTGTGGGTTACCTCGCCAGCCGTTTTTATCAGCACGAATCGTGAGCCTTCGATCATGACTGTGCAACAACAACTGTTGCTCGATCTTCAACGAGATCAACCTCCGACGTTAGAGAATTTTTTCGCGGGCGCCAATGCTGAGTTGATCGCGCGCTTGCGTAGCCTGACGGATCACCATCGTTTCGACGCCGTGTATCTGTGGGGCCCGGCGGGTTGCGGCAAGAGTCATCTACTCGCTGCCACAGTCAATGCGGCAAGCGCCAGGCGCCCCGTCATTTTTTTGCCGGTTGAAAAAGCCTTGTCCGGAGGCGGATTCAAAAGCCGATCACTGGACAGCGCTGACGTAACGGTGGTCAGTGGCAGTTTGCTGGTGATAGACGAGATTCAGGCGCTGGATGAAGAGGGACAGCGCGCTTTATTTCGACTCTTTAACACTGCCCGGTTTCTGGGTCTTGCCTTGCTGCTGTCAGGCACAAAGCCGCCCATGCAATTGGCATTGCGTGAAGACCTGCGCACGCGCATCGGCCAGATGCTGATTTATGAAATCCATCAATTGAGTGATGAAGAAAAAGCCGCCGCCTTAGCGCATCATGCGCAACTGCGTGGCATGCTGATGGACCCGGGCGTCGTGCAGTATTTGTTGCGTCACGGCCGCCGCGATCTGCCATCGTTGATGCATATGCTGGAAAGCCTTGACCGCATCTCACTAGAACAGCATCGGCCGTTGACCGTACCGCTAGTGCGCGAGCTAATGCAAACCACCCTGGATACCGTAAATACTGATTTGTCATGAAACCGATATTGAATCTCGCTTTATTTGACCTGGACAATACGCTGTTGGCGGGTGACTCTGATTTTGAATGGGCGCAATTCTTGATTGCCAAAGGCGTGCTGGATGCCGAGCTGCATGCCGCCATGAATGAGGAATTTTTTCGCCAGTACAAAGATGGCACGCTGGATATTCATGCATTCCTGGATTTTCAGCTCGCCCCCCTGGCGCGGCATACGCGGCGTGAGCTGGATGCCTGGCATGCAGAGTTCATGGTCACACGAATCCACCCGATTATCACGGCGGCTGCACGGCAACGCGTGGCGCAGCATGTCGCGAATGGCGATTTGCTGGCCATAGTTACGGCAACCAACAGTTTTGTCACCGGCCCGATCTGCCGCGAGTTGGGCATTCCTCACCTAATCGCCACCGTTCCCGCGCAGGCGGACGGCGTTTTTTCAGGCCAGCCGCGTGGCCTGCCGGCCTTTCGGGAAGGCAAGGTCGAGCGAGTGGAAGCCTGGCTTGAATCGATGGGATTATGGTGGGGTAGTTTTGCGCAATCCTGGTTTTACAGCGATTCGCACAATGATTTTCCCCTACTCGAAAAAGTCACTCACCCGGTGGCGGTAGATGCCGATGAAACGCTTGCAGCCACAGCTGTTGCGCGCGGTTGGCCGCAGCTCAGCTTGCGGGATGATTGAACGGTTAACTGACGCCCTGGCTTGAAAGATATTCCTCGTAGTTACCACGGTAATCGACGATGGTCCGGTCGGGTTTGATCTCGATGATGCGCGTGGCAAGAGATGAGACAAACTCGCGGTCGTGCGAGACAAAAATCAGTGTTCCGGCAAATTTATCGAGTGCGGTGTTGAGCGACTCGATGGATTCCATATCGAGGTGATTGGTTGGTTCGTCCATCAGCAGCACGTTGTTGCGCAAAAGCATCAATTTGCCTAACAGCATGCGGACTTGCTCGCCACCAGACAGCACATCGACAGATTTTTTTGCATCATCGCCAGAGAAAAGAAGTCGCCCGAGTGTGCCGCGAATCAGTGTTTCCACATCGCCACCATCGTAGCCTCCGGCGCGCACCCATTGCACAATCCATTCAGTGAGTATTTCTTTAGAAGCAAAGTCACTGGCGTGGTCCTGTGCGAACACGCCGGGGCGGGCTTTTTCGGCCCATTTCACTCGGCCGGCCTGCGGCGTCAGGCCACCCAGCGCTTCACCCGCCAACAGGCGCAACAGGGTGGTTTTGCCGACACCGTTTTCGCCGATGATGGCCACTTTATCGCCCGCTTCGATGCTTATCGATAACGATTTGATAATCGGCACTTGAGGTTCGTAGCCAAAACCGAGGTTCTGGATTTCGCACGCCAGACGATGCAATTTTTCTTTCTCGTCGTAGTCAAAACGGATCCATGGATACTGGCGCGATGAGGGCTTGATGTCTTCCGGTTTGATTTTTTCTATCAGCTTCATGCGGCTAGTCGCCTGCCGCGCCTTGGATTTATTGGCTGAAAAACGCCGCACGAAATCCTGCAAATCAGAGACGCGTTCTTTCGCCTTGGTATTGGCCGACATCTGCCGCTCGCGTGCGATGGTTGAGGCTTCCATGAAATCATCATAGTTACCGCCATAGACCTTGATCGTGCCGTAATCCAAATCCGCCATGTGGGTACATACCTGATTCAGGAAGTGACGATCATGCGAGATGATGATCATGGTGCTGCTGCGCTGGTTGAGAATATCTTCCAGCCAGCGGATGGTATTGATGTCGAGGTTGTTGGTGGGTTCATCTAGCAGCAGGATGTCGGGATTGGCGAACAGCGCCTGCACCAGCAGCACACGCAGCTTCCAGCCTGGCGCCACCTGACTCATCGGGCCGGTGTGCTGTTCAATGGGAATCCCTGCGCCAAGCAGCAATTCGCCAGCGCGCGCTTCGGCGGTATACCCGTCATATTCGGCGAACTTTCCTTCCAGCTCGGCCGCATGCATGTAATCGTCTTCGGTTGCTTCAAGGTTGGCGTAAATCGCATCGCGCTCAGTCATGCAGGCCCACATTTCTGTGTGCCCCATCATCACCACGTCGAGTACGCGAACATCCTCAAAAGCGAATTGATCCTGGCGCAAATAAGCCATGCGCTCGCCTGGATCGAGCGAGACGTTCCCGGCAGAAGAGTCAATCACGCCTGCCAGGATTTTCATGAACGTGGTTTTGCCGGAGCCATTCGCACCGATCAGACCATAACGGTTGCCGTCGCCGAATTTAACGGAGACGTTTTCAAATAAGGGTTTGCTACCAAACTGAATGGTGATATTGGATGCGACGAGCATGAGTGGGTGACCAAAAAAAGCGACGAGAAGGCAACTGAAAATGCGCCTCAATAATGCGGCGGGTTGCGTATTCTATCGCCCAGACCTACTGCTGACCAATCAAAGTACCTGGCGGCGGTAGAATGCGCGCCATGCTGAAAGTTTCCGGTCTTACCTGTTCACGCGGAGAGCGCCAACTCTTTGCCGACGTTTCCTTCTCGCTCGCGGCGGGCGAGTGGTTGCATGTGCAAGGTGAAAACGGTGCGGGCAAAACCAGCTTGCTGCGCTTGCTGGTCGGCTTGTCACCGGCGGATGCGGGTGAGATTTACTGGCGTGGCGTGGCGGCCAGTGAAGCGGATTTTCACCGCGACCTGCTGTATCTGGGGCACCATGCGGCGGTGAAGGATGACCTGACGCCGCTAGAAAACCTGTGCCTGTCAGCCGCGCTGGACGGGATACCTCTGGATGAAAAGGCTGCACTTGCTGCGCTGGTGCGTTTGGGCTTGCGTGGGCGCGAGGCCTTGCCGGTGCGCGTGTTGTCTGCCGGACAAAAGCGCCGGGTTTTGTTGGCTCGCCTGTTAACACGTCCGGCCGCCCTGTGGGTGCTGGACGAAGCATTCAATGCACTGGATAGTGGTGCTGTGCAACTGCTCGGTGAATTGATCGGCGAACATCTGGCCAAGGGCGGTCTGGCCGTGCTGACCAGCCACCAGCCGTTGCCATTGCCTGCAGGCAAAAGGCTGATGCTATGAATGCCTTGCTGGCGACAGTACGCCGTGATCTGCTGCTGGCCTTGCGGCGCAAAAGCGAAGTGCTGACCACCCTATTCTTTTTTGTCATCGTGGTCAGTCTTTTTCCGCTGGGCATTGGCCCGGAACCTGAGCTGCTGAAGAAAATCGCGCCTGGCGTGTTGTGGGTGGCGGCACTGTTGTCTACCCTGCTCGGGCTGCCCCGGCTATTTGCGGCGGATCACCTGGATGGCACGCTGGAACAGATGGCGCTCTCGCCATCTCCCTTGGCGCTGCTGATTGCCGGTAAAATTCTCGCCCACTGGTTGTTGTGCGGTTTGCCGTTGGTATTGCTGGCGCCGCTGCTGGGCTTGCAGTTTGCGCTGGAAGGACAAACGTTATTCATCCTCAGCTTGTCGCTGTTGCTCGGCACGCCACTGCTGTCGCTGATTGGCGCCATGGGCGCGGCGCTCACGTTGGGTGTGCGCGGCGGCGGTGTGTTGCTGGCCTTGCTGGTGTTGCCGCTCTACATACCCACGCTGATTTTTGGTGCGGGTGCGGTCGAAGCGCAAAGTGCGGGTTTGGGTGTCGAAGGGCATCTGTCACTGTTGGCGGCCTTGCTGGCGCTGGCGGTTTTTTTTGCGCCGTGGGCGACTACGGCGGCGTTGAGGATTGCACTGGAATGAACAAGGTAAAAAAACAGGGCGATGAACAGGTGATTCGCCGTCTTGCCAGCGCCGACTTTTTATGACCAACATGAATCTCATTAACTGGTTTCGTTTCGCCAGCCCGCAGAGTTTTTATCCGCTGGCCGGAAGACTCGTTCCATTGTTCTGGACGCTGGCGCTGCTCTTCGGTGCGGCTGGCCTGTGGGTGTCTTTTTTTTGTTGCACCCACCGATGCGCAGCAGGGCGAAGGCTATCGCATCATCTTCGTGCATGTGCCTGCTTCATGGATGTCGATGATCATTTATCTGGCGATGGCGTTTTGGGCGGGTCTTGGCCTGGCGTTGAACACGCGCCTGTCGAGCATGATGGCGCAGGCGCTGGCGCCGACGGGTGCGCTGATGGCTGCGCTGAGCTTGTGGACGGGTGCCTTCTGGGGCAAACCGATGTGGGGTACGTGGTGGGTATGGGATGCACGCCTGACCTCCGAACTGATCCTGTTTTTTCTCTACGTCGGGTTCATCGCATTGCAATCCGCGATTGACGATCCGCGCCGCGCCGACAAGGCCGGGGCGATCCTGGCGCTGATTGGTGTGGTCAATGTGCCCATCATTTATTTCTCCGTGACATGGTGGAACACATTGCATCAGGGCTCGACGATCAATCTGACGCGCGCACCATCCATGGCGCAAACCATGCTGTGGGGCATGCTGCTGATGGCGCTGGCGTTCTGGATGTATTCCATTGCCGTGTCGCTGATGCGCTTGCGCGCCATCATGCTCGAACGCGAACGGCATACCGAATGGGTGAAACATGCATTGGAATAGCGTCGGCGAATTTTTCGCCATGGGCGGTTATGCCTTATATGTCTGGGGCAGCTTTGGCGCCTGTGCTTTGCTGCTGGTGGCGGAACCTTTTCTGCTCAGGCGACGTCTGAACGACGTTCGGCGCAATCTGGCCCGCGAACGGCTGGCCGAAGTCCTGGATCACAACAAGGATCATATCTCCCGATGAAACCCCGTCATAAACGCATCGCCCTGATTGTCGGCGGCCTGGCATCAATCACCATCGCGGCTATCCTGGTGTTGAAGGCGCTGGACAGCAATATCGCGTTGTACATCACACCCTCGGATGTCATCGCGGGCAAGGCGCCGCACGGCAAGGCCTTCCGCATGGGCGGGCTGGTCAAGCAAGGCTCTATCCAGCGTGAGGGCATGACCACGCGGTTTGCCATCACCGATACGGCAAAGGAAATCCCCGTGGCCTATACCGGCATCCTGCCCGACTTGTTCCGTGATGGCAAAGGCGCCATCGTGCAAGGCAAGCTGGGTGCCGATGGTTTGTTTTCCGCCAGTGAAGTGCTGGCCAAGCATGATGAAAACTACATGCCTCCCGAAGCTCAACATGCGATTGAACAGGCACAGAAAAAATGACCCCTGAACTCGGACACTTCGCCCTTATTCTTGCTTTTGTGGCAACCCTGATGCAGGGCGTGCTGCCGCTGATTGGCGCACAGCGCAGTCAGGCACAATGGATTGCGCTGGCACGGCCTGCTGCGCAAACGCACTTTCTGCTGCTGGCATTTTCATTTGCCTGTCTGGCGCAAAGTTTTCTGGCCAATGATTTTTCCGTGGCCTATGTCGCGCAGAATTCAAACACCCAGTTGCCGGCGATTTACCGCTTTGCCGCCGTCTGGGGCGGGCATGAGGGTTCGCTGCTGCTGTGGGTGCTGATGCTCTCCGGCTGGGGTGCGGCGGTCTCGGTGACTTCCCGCCAGTTGCCCGAAGTCATGGTGGCGCGTGTGCTTGCCGTGCTCGGGCTGGTCAGTGTCGGCATGCTGGCTTTCATCTTGTTTACCTCCAATCCGTTTGCCCGCCTGTTGCCTGCGGCTGCCGAAGGGAGTGACCTGAACCCCTTGCTGCAAGACCCCGGCCTGGTGTTTCATCCGCCGATGCTGTACATGGGCTATGTCGGCTTTGCAGTCGCCTTTGCTTTTGCCATAGCGGCCTTGATTTCCGGCCGCTTGGATGCGGCCTGGGCGCGCTGGTCACGGCCATGGACCACGGCGGCCTGGTGCTTTCTGACCATCGGCATTGCGATGGGCAGCTGGTGGGCGTATTACGAGCTGGGCTGGGGCGGCTGGTGGTTCTGGGATCCGGTGGAAAATGCTTCCTTCATGCCCTGGCTGGCAGGTACGGCGCTGATCCATTCGCTGGCCATTACCGAAAAGCGCGGCGCGTTCAAGAACTGGACGGTGCTGCTGGCGATCGCCGCATTTTCGTTGTCGCTGCTGGGCACTTTTCTCGTGCGTTCCGGCGTGCTCACTTCAGTGCATGCTTTCGCCTCTGACCCGAGCCGGGGGGTGTTCATCCTGCTCCTGCTGGGTGTGGTGATCGGTTCATCGCTGGCGCTGTTTGCCTGGCGTGCGCCCAAGGTGAGCGCGGGTGGCGCCTTTGCCCTTGTCTCGCGTGAAACGATGCTGCTGATCAACAATGTGCTGCTGGTGGTGGCTACTGGTAGCGTACTGCTTGGCACGCTGTATCCCTTGCTGATTGACGCGTTGGGGCTGGGCAAGCTGTCGGTCGGCCCGCCGTATTTCAATACCGTGTTTGTCCCGGTCGTGGTGCCGCTGCTGATGCTGATTGCCGTTGGTCCGCTGGCGCGCTGGAAGCAGGCTGACTTGCGGGACATGGCGCGTCGCCTGCGTCTGAGCTTTGTGCTTGCGCTGCTGGCCGGCATCATCTTGCCGCAGCTGATGGGCACGTGGACGCCAATGACCGCGCTGGGTTGCCTGCTCGCCGTGTGGATTGCATCAAGCACGGTTTTTCAGATTGTTGAACGCCTCAAAATCGGCGGAGGCAGTGCGCCGACCTCTTTCTGGGGCATGCATCTCGCCCACTTCGGCATTGCCGTATTCGTCCTTGGCGTGACGCTGGTCGGCGGCTACCAGGAAGAAAAAGATGTGCGCATGCAGACCGGCGATGTCGTCAGCGTCGGGGGTTACCAGCTGCGCCTGCTTAGTATCAGCGCGGCGCCAGGGCCCAACTATCGGGCCAGTGTCGGCGAGTTTGAATTGTCGAAAAATGGCCGCGTGCTAAAAACCTTGCATCCGGAAAAGCGCCAGTATTTTTCATCGCAGATGCCGATGACGGAAGCCGCGATTGATGCCGGTTTTACCCGCGACATTTATGTCTCGCTCGGCGAGCCGCTCGACCAGCAGGGCGCATGGAGCGTGCGCGTTTATTTCAAACCCTTTGTCGACTGGATATGGGGCGGTTGCCTGCTGATGGCGGCGGGTGGTTTCCTTGCAGTGTTTGATCGGCGTTACCGCTTGCGCGTCAAGGCTGCGGCGAGCTTACCGGCAAGCGCCACGGCATGAAGCGCTTTCTGCTTCCGCTGGCGGCATTTGCCGTGCTGATCGGTTTTCTGGCGATTGGCCTGACGCGTGACCCGCGCGATGTGCCTTCGCCGCTGATCGGCAAACCGGCACCGGCCTTCACCCTGCCGCAGTTGCATGACGCCGCCAAAAGTTTTTCTGTCGCCGACATGAAGGGGCGCGTGTGGCTGCTGAATGTCTGGGCTTCGTGGTGCGTTGCGTGCCGCGAAGAACATCCGGTGCTGGTCGAGTTTGCCAAGACTGGTCAGGTGCCGATCATCGGGCTGGATTACAAGGACAAGGTGGCAGATGCCCGGCAATGGCTGGACAAGCTGGGCAATCCTTATACGCTGACAGCGGTCGATGCCGATGGCCGCGTGGGCATCGACTATGGCGTGTATGGCGTGCCGGAAACCTATGTCATCGACAAGCAGGGCATCATCCGCATGAAACATACCGGGCCGATTACACCGGAATCATTGAACAAGAAAATTCTGCCTCTGGTGGCGGAGTTGTCGCGATGAGGCGCTGGCCGGTGTTGCTGATGCTATTCGCGCTGGTTGCGCTGGTCGCGGGCGGCGTATTCGCCGGTGAGGCCGCCCCGCTGGCGACTAACGAGGCCGTGGAAAAACGGCTGATGGCGATCAGCGAAGAGCTGCGTTGCCTGGTTTGCCAGAACGAATCGATCGCCGGTTCGCAGGCCGACCTGGCGAATGACCTGCGGCGCGAGATACGCAAAATGATAGGCGAGGGAAAAACCGACCGCGAAATCCTTGATTTCATGGTCGCCCGCTATGGCGATTTTGTGCGTTACCGGCCGCCGGTCAAGCCCTCCACCTGGGCGCTATGGGGCGGGCCGTTCATCTTGCTGGCGGGCGGGCTGGGTGCGCTGGTGTTTTTCCTGCGGCGGCGCAATCGCATGGCGCCGCCGCCTATCCTTTCTGAAGAACAACGTCGCCATGCGGCGGCACTGCTGGATCAATCCGACACATGAATTCATTTTTTATCGCCGCGGCGGCACTGACCTTGGCCGCCCTGGTGTTGCTGTTGCGCCCGTGGTGGCGCGGGATCGGTAAAAAAAACGGTCAGGGTGACCAACATCGCCGTGTCGCCAGCGCCGACTATTCCGGTGATGCGACCTCGGCGCTGAATACAACGATCCATCGTGACCGTCTCGCCGAACTCGAAAGAGACTATGCCAATCACCTGATTTCAGCGGCCGATTACGCCGAGGCTCGGGATGAGCTGCAGCACCAGTTGCTCGACGACGCATCGGCCGCATCTACCGCTGCTGCAAGCCCGAAACGGCGTTGGGATGGCTGGGTACTGGCGGCGCTGTTGCCTGCGGCGGCTATCGGCCTGTATGTCCTGCTGGGCAATCCTGATGCACTGCTGTCCAGCGCCGAGCGCAATACGCAGGCAGTGGCGACGATGAATGGCATGATCAGTCAGCTTGAGAAAAAGCTGGCGCAGACTCCTGATGACATGGAAGGCTGGGTGATGCTCGCGCGGGCCTACAAAGTGATGAGTCGCTGGGATGATGCTGAACGTGCCTATGGTCGTGCCGAGCCACTGCTGGAAAAAAACGCATCACTGCTGGCTGAACTAGCCGATGTGTTGCTGCAAAAAACCAACAACTTCGCCGGGCGCCCGCATGAATTGATCGTGCAGGCGTTGCAACTTGAGCCGGATAACGGCAAGGCTTTGCTCTTGGCAGGTGCCGAGGCGCTCGCCGGGAAAAACTATGCGGCAGCGATTGGTTATTGGGAGCGTTTGCAGGCGCAGATGGATCCCGCTTCGGATGAAGCGCGCATGATCGCAGCCGGCATCGCCAGAGCGCGCGAGGTGGGGGGGGTAAAAGTCGGCGCCGGTGATACGGCGCCGGCGCCAAAATCAAGCGATGCAGCGACGATGTCCAGCGCCGTCAGCGGCCGTGTCGAATTGAGTCCCGCCCTGCGGGTGCAAACCACGTCGGAAGAAACGGTGTTCATTTTTGCCCGCGCGGTGAATGGTTCGCGCATGCCGCTGGCCGTGCAGCGCGTGCGTGTGGCTGATTTGCCTTTTGATTTCAAGCTCGACGATAGCCAGGCGATGTCGCCGGACAACAAAATATCATCCGCAAAAGCGCTGCGCATTGAGGTGCGTGTCTCGAAATCAGGCCAAGCCATGCCCGCTAGCGGCGACCTGACCGGCAGCAGTACGGCAGTGAAGCCGGGAACAAAAGGTATCCGCGTGGTGATTGATCAGCGATTGCCGTAAACTGAATTGCAAATGAGTTGCAAGTTGCAAATGATTGCGTCGTTGGCTACAGCATTTTGCTCGTGCATGACAAGCGGTGGGTAGCCGCCAGGTAATGGATGAGCCCTCTTCAGGTAAACACCTGCTGAAGGTATTTTTTGGTTAAGTGGATCAACAAAGAACAGGATTGAAAACGTGCTGTACGCCACAGAGTTGAGACACAGTATCCTGCCGCAACTTTCCAGTCGTGCCCTGGCCGTATGGCGGCGAAATTTTCTGGTCTGGAAGAAAATGGCGATTCCTTCCTTGCTGGGCAATCTGGCGGACCCGATGATTTACCTTTTTGGCTTGGGTTACGGGCTAGGTAGCTTGTTGCCGCAGGTTGCGGGAGTACCTTACATTGCGTTTTTGGCCAGCGGCACGGTATGCGCTTCCACCATGAATGCGGCCTCATTCGAATCCCTGTATTCTGCTTTTTCGCGTATGCAGATGCAGCGTACGTGGGAGGCAATTTTGTATGCGCCGGTGGCGTTGGACGATGTGCTGGCGGGCGAATGGTTATGGGCGGCTGCCAAGGCCACGCTGTCGGGCAGCGCGATTCTGCTGGTTGTTTCATTGCTCGGTTTTGTCGACTCGCCACTGGCTTTGTGGGCGTTGCCGGTGATCTTTCTGACGGGCCTGACATTTTCTGCGCTGGGCTTGATCATCACTGCGCTGGCACCATCCTATGATTTTTTCATGTATTACTTCACGCTGTTTTTGACGCCGATGGTTTTGCTATGCGGAGTCTTTTTTCCGCAGGAGCAGCTGCCCTCTTTGGTGCAGTCAGTGGCGGCGTGGTTGCCGCTCACACATGCGGTGGCGCTGGTGCGGCCGCTCTTGTTTGGTCAGGTGCCGTCGGACATTGAGTTGCATGTCGGCGCGTTGCTGATTATCACGGGCGGGGCATTCTGGATTGCATTACGGCTGACGCAACGACGTTTGCTGAAGTAAAATTGCACCATGGAACTTATCATTAACGGCGAAGCCTTGACGCTGTCGGCACCATTGTCGGTAGCCGCATTGCTGGATTCGCGCAACCTCACCGGCAAACGTGTTGCGGTGGAAAGAAATGGCGAGATTGTGCCCAAAAGCCGCCATGCAGAAACACTGCTGACCACCGGTGATCGCATCGAAATCGTTGTCGCCGTTGGCGGCGGTTAGCTAACAGATACAGGAGTTAATCGTTCCATGAATCAAGCGTTAAACCAGATCAACACCACGGTGGTGGCCCCCGTAGTGGCAGACCCTTTGGTGATCGCCGGTCGGGCGTATGGCTCGCGGTTACTCGTGGGTACAGGCAAATACAAGGATTTTGCGCAAACGCGCGCAGCGATTGATGCCTCTGGGGCCGAGATTGTCACAGTGGCGATTCGGCGCACCAATATCGGCCAGGAGCCGGGGCAGCCGTCTTTGCTGGACGTATTGCCCCCTGATCAATTCACCATTTTGCCGAACACCGCAGGGTGCTTTACAGCGGATGATGCTGTGCGCACGTTGCGCCTGGCGCGTGAACTGCTGGAAGGCCATGCGCTGGTCAAACTTGAGGTACTGGGGGACTCGCTGACCTTGTTTCCCAACATGCCGGAAACCCTGAAAGCGGCCGATATTCTGGTCAAGGATGGTTTTTCCGTGATGGTGTATTGCGCGGACGACCCGATCCAGGCACGCATGCTGGAGGACATCGGTTGTGTGGCCATCATGCCGCTGGCTTCACTCATTGGTTCCGGCATGGGCATTCTTAACCCGTGGAATCTGCAACTGATCATCGACCAAGCCAAAGTGCCGGTATTGGTGGATGCCGGTGTGGGTACGGCTTCTGATGCGGCCATCGCGATGGAACTGGGCTGTGATGGCGTATTGATGAACACCGCGATTGCTGCGGCACAAGACCCGGTACGCATGGCGGGTGCGATGAAAAAAGCGGTGGAAGCCGGGCGAGAGGCTTGGCTGGCAGGGCGCATGCCCAAGAAATTTTATTCGGCAGTGCCCAGTTCGCCTAGCGGTGGATTGATCGGCGCAAAGTGAAACGCTGGCTGGTTGTTGCCTGGCTGCTGCCCGCAGTGCTTTGCGCCCAGGAGAGGTCGACAGCGGGGCCTGAATCCGATCCCGAGCCCGCCCCCAAAGCACGTGTTATTGCCTATCCCAAAGAGGTTCCGGCGCTGGCCACCTACGAGCAGGGGCCGGCGCAAACATCCGATGTACCCTCCGCAGCGTTACGCGCAGATGTACCTTCGCCATCTTCTGTCGCAGCCACTGAGCCATTAAAAGTGCTGCCGGGTCGTACCGGCTATGCATTTGATCAGCCGAAAATTCTCTTGCGACAGCGGCTATTTGGCTTGGCGCATGGGGTTTCGTTGCTGGCAGCAGCCTGTGTGGAATTACCTGAACAATCTGTCGCTACCCAGGCATCATTCCTTGCCTGGCATGACCAGCAAGCCGTAACCATTGTGCAGTTAGTGCATGATCTGGCCGGGTATTATTTTGGCCCGCAGGCGGCGACTGCTCAATGGCGAGATTTAATCCGGGCGCTTCAGTTGAAGGATCGCATTGATCAATCGCTAGGCCAGTTTGAGTTAAGCGTGGCCTGCGCTAGTTTGAGTCAAGCCATCACCGGGCCACGTTACGATCTGGCGACGCTGCTGAAAATGGAGCCGTTGATCGCGATGAAAGTGATTGCGGGCGAGTTTGTTCCCGCTGGTGTAGCCGCTAGTGCAGCTGCTGGCGCAGCCGATAGCGCGACGCCAGTACAGCCACCCCTGGTAAATAACGCAATCAGCGCCGTACCCACCGTACCCCTGGAAGAGAAAACGCTATCCGATGAGCCCGCCAAACTTGATGAACTCGCTAAACCCCATGCCCCCTGAGATTATTGAAACTGAAGCCACACCTGATCGTCATATCCGTAGCTTTGTGTTGCGGCAGGGTCGGGTTTCTGCTGCGCAACGGCGTTTTCATGAAGAGGGCATGCCGCGTTGGGGCATCCCGTACCAGGCGCAGCCGCTGGATCTGGATGCCGTGTTTGGTCGCGGCGTATCGTCAGCACCGAGAATTCTCGAAATTGGCTGCGGCATGGGCGAGACCACTGCTGCCATCGCCGCCGCGCAGCCGCAAAACGATTATCTCGGCATCGAAGTGCATACACCCGGCGTGGGCAATCTGCTTAAGGAAATCGCCACGCGCGAACTGACTAACCTGCGCGTGATCCAGCATGATGCCGTTGAAGTGGTGCGTGACATGATTGCACCGCAATCCTTGTCTGGCATCCACATTTTTTTCCCGGATCCGTGGCCTAAAAAGCGTCAGCAAAAACGGCGCTTGATTCAGCCTGCGTTTGTTCATGAACTGGCCGAGCGGCTGGCACCCAATGGCTATATCCACTGCGCAACCGACTGGCAGGAATATGCCGAGCAGATGCTCGCCGTGTTATCGGAAGAACCGCTGCTGGAAAATACCGCCAGCGATTTTGCGCCGCGTCCCGCCTACCGGCCGCAAACCAAGTTCGAGACACGCGGCCTGCGCTTGGGCCATGGCGTGTGGGACCTGATCTTTCGCCGCAGGGACTAAGCCACAGTTGTTCAGTAGGCTGTGGCCGGGGCGAGGCAATTATTGGCTTTAGCTTCTGCGCCCAAGGCTTTCAGCTTGATAACTTTCTGCGCATCATCAAGCTGGTTATTCAGAAACACGTTGTCGGATTCCGTAGCAAAGCGCTGGCACTCCGGGTTGCCGGAAAGCTGGGTGCGAAACTCATAGGCGTAGCTGACGTCATTCATGGGCGGTGGCGCCAGCGGGGCACGCAGACGGGGTGGCTTGGGTGGTGGCTTCGGCGTTGAAACGACTGGGGCGGGCGGTGCGACGGTGGTCGATGTAGTTGCCCGTACTGCTGCCGGTACAACAGCCAATGCGACGCCTGCCAGCAAGGTGATGGCAACGAAGGTTCTATGTTTCAGCATGGGAGTCTCCTTAGGGTCGGGAAAACGCAGGATGGCTTTCCCGCATCTTTCCCACATTTGAGTGCCGTACTGCGCATGAGTTCAACGGGGTTGCTTAACAAGGCTTATCGCCTTGCAACGTCACGCGATGCAACAACCGCGTGTAGCCATGATAATCATTGATCGGGTTGTGCAGTACGCAGCGGTTATCCCAGAAGGCGATTGATCCCACGGTCCAGGAAAAGCGGCAGGTGAATTCCGGGCGGATCTGGTGGGCAAACAGGAAATCCAGCAGCGGCCGGCTTTCCTCTTCGGTCATCCCCGCAAAACGCGCGGTATGGCCGAAGTTCACATACAGCGACTTGCGGCCGGTTTCCGGATGCGTACGCACGACCGGGTGTTCCGCCACATGTTCCTGCGTGATCTTGTCAGTTGCGGAATCCTTGATGCGGTCTTCCCGCGTCTTGGTGGTATCCGCCTTGGCGGAAGTGCTCACGCCGCGCAGCCCGGCCAGCATTTGCTGCATGGCTGGTGACAAGGCGTCGAACGCCGCATAGCCGCTGGCGAAAAGGGTGTCGCCGCCAGTCGGCGGTACTTCGCGGGCGATGACCATCGTCGCCATCGGTGGCTCGGCAAGGTAGCTGGTATCGGTATGCCAAATACCACCGAAATTATTGCGCTCGTGTGGCAGCTTGAGCACCGGGATGATCAGCGGAAACCCTGCGATGCCTTGCACGAACGGATATTCGATCACCTTCCCGAAGTGCTCGGCGAAGGCCTGGAATGCCGCCGGTGGCAAGGGTTGATTGCGCAAGAAGATAACGCCATACGTCAGCCAGGCCGCGCGCATCTCAGCAATGGCCGCAGCGCTTAGGGGTTTTTGCAAATCAATCCCGTCGACGAGCGCGCCAATGGCACCGGCGAGGGGTTGAACCGAGAAATGCGTAAAGTCAGCCATGTGGGGGTATCCGAAACCGGTTTGCGACCATTACATCATATCCGCCTTGGGGTGGCGTGATTAGGAACGTCGCAAAACAAGGCAGGAAAGACGCCGATGCTCTTGTTTCCGTAGCGCGGAAAAAGTTGCAAGAATTGGCGCATACCGCTTAGCTCACGTCGCATCGAGAAAATATAGAGCGGCAAACTCATGGAGCTGCGTATGTTGATCAATTGTGTTGTTTACCGCGCAGGAAAAAAACTTGCTGATCTGGCGATTGAATCGATCAGCGATTATCTGCAGCAGCCTGATTGTTTTGTCTGGGTGGCTTTGCGCGATGCGACACCTGCCGAGCTGGAAAAAATGCGTGAAGAATTTTCACTTCACCCGTTGGCGATTGAGGATGCTCACAAAGGCCATCAGCGACCAAAGATCGAAGAGTATGGGGAAACGTTATTTGCTGTGCTGCACACCCTGGAACAGGTAGATGGCGAAATTTCAATTGGCGAACTGGATATTTTTGTCGGCCACAACTTCATTTTGTCGGTACGCAACCGAAGCAGCCAGGGATTGCTGGGTGTGCGTGAACGCTGCGAGCGTGAGCCTGCATTGCTTAGTCAGGGTTCGGGGTTCGTGTTGTATGCCTTGATGGATGCGGTAGTTGATCGCTATTTTCCGATCATTGATTACATTGAATCCGAACTCGAGGCGATCGAGGAGAAAATTTTCAGCAAGGGTGCGGCGCGCTCGAATATTGAACGGTTGTATGAAGTCAAACGCCAAACCTTGACACTCAAGCATGCGGTGACGCCGCTACTGGAGGCCGTGGGAAAATTGACCAGTGGCCGCGTGCCGCCGGTCTGCGCTAACAGCCGTGATTATTTCCGCGATGTGTATGACCATTTGGCGCGTATTAATGCCAGCCTGGATGGAATTCGCGACACCATCGGCACGGCAATTCAAGTGAGTTTGTCTTCCGTGGCCATTGATCAAAGTGAGGTTGGCAAACGGCTTGCGGCGTGGGCGGGTATTTTTGCTGTGGCGACGGCATTTGCCGGCATCTGGGGCATGAATTTCAAGCTCATGCCCGAACTGCAATGGGACTATGGCTATCCGGCGGCACTGGTGGTGATCGCTGTCGCTTGTACGTCATTGTTCTACCGTTTCCGCCGCATGGGCTGGCTTTAATCTGCCAGAAAGCGTCCCAGCAACTGATTCAGGAAGCGTCGCCCCTGCAGCGTCGGACGCAGGGTGTCTCCCAGTGTGTCGCCCAGCGCCTCCAGCAGCCCTTCGCGCCGTGCCGCCAGCGCCGACTTTTCGATAGTGGCTAGCGGTAGCCCCGTGCGTTCGGCGAACAGGTGCAGCCGAAAACCATCGTTCAAGCGCAACGCATTCATCATGAATTCGCCGGGCAGGTCGGTGGCGCTGATGGTTTGCCGCGTGCTGATGAAATCACCTGGCACTGCGCCTGCGGCTTGGCTTTGCACTGCACCTGCGGCTTGCATGTACGCACGTGGATGGCGATGACGTGCCTCGCGCCAGATTTCGGCGTGATTGGACAGCTTGGAATGCGCGCCCGCGCCGATGCCAAGGTAATCGCCAAACGTCCAGTAATTGAGGTTGTGGCGGCATTGCTCACCGGCTTTGGCAAAGGCGGATGTCTCGTAATGCACAAACCCTGCTGCGGCCAATTTGGCTTCGATCATCTCTTGCATGTCGGCGGCGATGTCGTCGTCGGGCAGCGGCGGTGGCGTGTGATGAAACGGCGTATTCGGTTCCAGCGTCAGGTGATAGGCGGAAACATGACTGACGCCGCTGGCAATCGCCGTGTCGATGTCGTGCTCCGCCTCGGCAAAACTTTGCTGCGGCAGTGCGTACATCAGATCAATGTTTACCCGGGAAAAATGCGTCAATGCCAGATCAATCGCCAAGCGTGCTTCGCGGCTGTCGTGAATGCGACCCAGCGCTTTGAGTTTTTCATCGTTAAAACTTTGAATGCCCAGCGAGAGCCGGTTGACACCCGCCTCGCGGAAGCCTTTGAACTTGCCCGCTTCCGCCGTGCCGGGGTTGGCTTCGAGCGTGATTTCAGCATCCGCATGCAGCGACACACGCATGCGGATCGCCGACAACAGGGCATCTGCCGTGTGTGCGCTCATCAGGCTGGGGGTGCCGCCGCCGATGAATATGCTCATCACCGGCCGGTTCCATATGTGCGGTAGCGCGGCTTCGAGGTCGGCAATCAACGCAGCGAGGTAAGCCGCTTCGTCAATCTCGGCCTTGGCTTCGTGTGAATTGAAGTCGCAGTAGGGACATTTTTTGACGCACCACGGCCAGTGCACATACAGCGCCAGCGGTGGCGGCGCGGCAAGGCCCGAAGCTGTCGCGCCGTGCGTAAAAGTCGGCGCTGGTGATACGGCGACGATGGAGATTGTGCGACGCTCAGATGCCATGCGTTAGTTTGGCAATCAGTTGTGCCAATGCCTGCCCGCGATGCGAGCGGCGGTTTTTTTCTGCTGCATCCAGTTCAGCAGCGGTGCGTTGCAAATCAGGAATAAAAAAATGCGGATCGTAACCAAACCCGCCATCACCACGCGGTGTGGCGATGATCTCGCCATGCCACTCGCCTTCGCCGATCAGCGGTTGCGGGTCGTCCGCATGGCGTACCAGCACCAGGACGGCGACGTAATGCGCGCGCCGGTCAGCGACGTTTGCCAGCGCCGCAACCAGTTTCTGATTGTTGCGCCGGTCGTCTTTCGGTTCGCCCGCATAGCGCGCCGAATGCACGCCGGGTGCGCCACCCAGCGCTGGCACCACCAGCCCGGAATCATCGGCCAGCGCGGGCAGGCCGGTGTGGTGTGCGGCATGGCGGGCCTTGGCCAGCGCGTTCTCGATGAAGGTGACATGCGGCTCATCCGCTTCCGGCACGGCGAAACCTGCCTGCGGTAAAAGCGCAAAATCGAGTGGCGCGAGCAGTTGGGAGAACTCGCGCAACTTGCCAGGGTTGTTTGAAGCGAGGATCAGTTTTTGCATGGCAGCAAGATGTTGGATTACATCAAATGCCCAGCGCCGTGCGTTGCGCCTGGAGGATATTGTTTATGCCTTGCGTCGCAAGTGCCAGCAATGCATCCAGCTCGGTGCGCGAAAACGGCGCGCCTTCGGCCGTGCCCTGCACTTCGATCAGGCCGCCGCTGGCAGTCATCACCACATTCATGTCGGTATCACAGGCCGAGTCTTCGACGTAATCCAGATCGAGGCGTGGCTGCCCATCGACGATGCCGACGGACACTGCAGCGACCAGTTCGCGCAGCGGGTTGGCGGGCAGTTTGCCACTGGCTACCAGCGTTGCCAGCGCATCATGCAGCGCGACACAAGCGCCGGTGATCGATGCGCAGCGCGTGCCGCCATCGGCTTGCAAAACATCGCAATCCAGCGTGATCTGGCGCTCGCCCAGCATGGCCAAGTTAGTTACCGCGCGCAAGCTGCGGCCGATCAGGCGCTGGATTTCCTGCGTGCGGCCAGACTGCTTGCCCTTCGCCGCTTCGCGCACGCTGCGCGTGTGCGTCGAGCGCGGCAACATGCCGTATTCGGCGGTGACCCAGCCGGAGCCCTTGCCGCGCATAAATGGTGGCACTGATTCTTCCACGCTGGCGGTGCACAACACCTTAGTGGATCCAAATTCAACCAGCACACTGCCTTCGGCATGGCAGGTGTAGTGGCGGGTGATTTTCAATTCACGCAGTTGATCGGGCATACGCTCGACGCGTGAAATCGGCGGGTTGGTAGAGTTGTTCATGGCTGCTTTCTATCAGGGTTGAAGAGGTCAGGATGGCAAGTAATGGCGCAATTTTCTCATCCACGCCGACCACCCCGAGCCGCTTGCGTTGTCCAATGCTGTCCGCAAGGCGTTTGCACTCTGCGGACGGAGGACGGGAGAAAGGCGCAGGCATTCATCAATGGCGACCAACAGGCGCGGTGAATAAAAATCGCTGAAGCGCTGCCGCGCCGGATGCAGATGATCCTCTTTTAGCCGGTCATCCGCCGGTGGTGGTGCAGCTTTTGCCAGAGTGACATACATGCAGGCACCAATGGCATAAATATCCGTCCATGGCCCTAGGGTGTAGTTGCCATGGTATTGCTCAGGCGCAGCAAAGCCTGGGGTGTACATGGCGCGTGGCGCAGGCGGGCCGATGTCGACTGCAAAGCGCGCAGCGCCAAAATCGAGTACGACCGGGGTATGGTCGCAACGCAGCCAAATATTGGCAGGTTTCAGATCGAGATGTAACAGCCCACAACTATGCACTTCGCTCATGCCATGCAATAAGTTGGTAAACACGTTCAATATAAAGGCTTCGCTAACCGGCCCTCGTTGTGAGCGAATATGGTTTTGCAAGGTGCGGCCACGCTCCAGGGGCATCACCATATAAGCGGTGCCGTTAGCGCGAAAAAAGTTCAGCACGCGAATGACATTGGGGTGGTTTAACCCGCTGAGCACGCGCGCCTCTTCAAAAAAATAAGCCAGCCCGCGCTGAAATTCAGCTTGATGCTCTGGTGGAATTTGCAATGAGGTCTCGCCCGCAGCGCGAAGGGCCAGTGTTTGCGGAATATATTCCTTGATCGCCCAGGGTTGCTGGTTAATGTCATAGACCAGATAGATGATGGAAAAACCGCCACAGGAAATTTGGCGTTCGATACGATAGTTTTCCAGCATTGTGCCAGCAGGTAGCGGGTGATTCATGAGGACGGACATGAGTAGATAGTTATACTGTGGCAGTTCCCGTTTTTCAGTATTCTGCTGTATACCACAGTGGCATGCGCGTCTGAAAACGAGGCCGATTTATTCAACTTACGAGAGCATGATACCCATGATACACAGCATGACCGGCTATGCCGCTGCAAGCCGCGACTTAGGTAGCGCGATGCTGAACCTTGAAATCAAAAGCGTGAATTCTCGATATCTCGATATCAGTTTTCGGTTAGGCGAAGAGCTGCGCTTTCTTGAAATGCCGCTGCGCGAAAAAATTACCGAACGTATCGGCCGTGGCAAGCTCGAATGCCGCGCTTACCTTATGGCGCAGCCAGGGCAGGGTGGTGCGGCGCGTGAGCGCACACCGAACGTGGCGCTGCTGGCCGAACTGGGGCGGATGGAGGCTACGGTACGCCAAGCCTTGCCGCATGCGCAAGCACTGACTGTCGCCGAAGTGTTGCGTTGGCCAGGTGTGCTCGCGGACGATAGCGTTGCGGCTGATCAATTACAGAGTGTTGCGCTGGTCCTTTTTGCTACGCTTCTGGATGAGTTTGTCGCCAGCCGCGAACGCGAAGGGGCCAAGCTGGCCGGGGTGCTGCGCACGGGCGCCACGCGCATGCGCGAGCAGGTGCACGCCGCCGAACCTTTATTACCCGCCGCGCTGGCCGCCTACCGCGAGCGCCTGTCGGCGAAGCTGCGCGAAGCCGTGGCTAATCTCGACGAAGACCGCATTCGCCAGGAAGTCGGTGTTTTCGCCACGAAGATTGATGTCGCCGAAGAAATCGCGCGTTTGGTGACGCATCTGGATGAAGTGGAGCGCGTGCTGAAAAAAGGCGGCGCGGTGGGCAAGCGGCTGGATTTTCTGACGCAGGAACTCAACCGCGAAGCCAATACGCTGGCTTCGAAATCCGTGTCGGGCCAAGTCACGGCGATTGCGCTGGAATTAAAATTGTTGATCGAACAAATGCGTGAACAAGTACAGAATCTGGAATAAATTTAAAAATCAAAAGGAGATAAGCATGCCTGAAGACCGCAAAATTCGTTTAGGCGCCTTTATGCGCCCGGTGACGATTCACACCGCTGCATGGCGTTATCCCGGCGCCTTTCCTGATGCTAACTTTAACTTGGCGCATCTCAAGCGATTTATCCAAACACTGGAGCGCGGGCGGTTTGACCTGTTTTTCATGGCCGACCATCTGGCGGTACTCAACATGCCGATGGAGGCGTTAAAGCGCAGTGCAACCGTGACTTCATTCGATCCACTCACTTTGTTGCCCGCGCTGGCGATGGTGACAGAACACATTGGCCTGGTGGCGACTGCGTCGACGACCTACAACGAGCCTTATCACATTGCGCGCAAGTTTGCCTCGCTCGACCACCTGAGCAACGGCCGCGCCGGCTGGAATGTGGTGACATCCAGCAATCCTAAGGAAGCGCTGAACTTCAGCAAGGAAGAGCACATGGAGCACGACGAGCGCTATGTGCGTGCGCGCGAGTTTTACGATGTTGTCACCGGCCTGTGGGATAGCTGGGCGGATGATGCCTTCATCCGCGACGCGGCCAGTGGCGTGTATTTCGATCCCGAAAAAATGCATGTGCTCGACCACAAGGGAAAATACCTCGCCGTGCGCGGCCCGCTGAATGTGGCGCGGCCGATCCAGGGTTATCCGGTGATCGTGCAGGCTGGGCAATCCGAATCGGGCCGTCAGCTCGCCGCAGAAACCGCTGAAGTGGTTTTTTCCGGCTTGAACAAAATCGATGCCGCGCAGCAGTACTACACCGATGTCAAGGCGCGCATGGCCGTCATCGGCCGCGACCCCGGCCAAATGAAAATCATGCCGGGCGCGTTTGTCGTAGTCGGTGACACCGCAGACGAGGCGCGTGCCAAAAAGCGCCATCTCGACAGCCTGGTGTATCCCGAAAGCGGTTTTGCCTCGCTGGCCGGGCAACTGGGTTGCGACATTGCGGGTTTCGATCTCGACAAGCCTTTGCCGGCAGATTTGCCGCCAACCAATGCCAGCCACACGGCGCGGCAAAAACTGGTGGCCATGAGCCGCGATGAAGGCTATACCGTGCGCGAACTGGCGCAATATATCGGCGGCGCATTCGGCACGCTGGAAATGATCGGCACGCCGACGATGATCGTCGACCAGATCGAAGAATGGTTCCACGGCAAGGCCTGCGACGGCTTCAACATGATGTTTCCTTACCTGCCTGCCGGGCTGGACGATTTTGTCGACAAGGTGGTGCCTGAATTGCAGCGGCGCGAGTTGTTCCGCCGCGAATACGAAGGCAAGACCCTGCGCGAAAATCTCGGCCTGCACCGGCCGGAGAACCCATTTTTCAGCTAGAAAATTATGGCATGGGTTGCTGCTGACTTGCTGCGCCAGGCATCCCGAAGGTAATTTCCAGCGTCGTTCAAAACGGACTCAAGATTGTTCAGCGCTGGCATTTATCTTTCGACGATAGTTAATCAAGCCGATACTACGCACACCTGATTGCGACCCATATGCTTGGCGGTATACAAGGCTTTATCTGCACGGTCAATGAACGACACGATTGATTCATCAGGAACGTAGCGCGCCACACCCAGCGAAATGGTAACTTTGGCGGTGACATCTTCGCTACCGCCCTTTTTGATTCGTCCCCCTTCAATGGTGCGACGGATTTTTTCTGCCAAGGCGTGTGCGCCTTCTAGTGGCGTGTTTGGCAATAGCACAACAAATTCCTCGCCACCATAGCGTGCTGCTGTGTCACGTCCTTTGACATGATCACTAAGTACTTTTGCTATTGCGCGAATCACTTTGTCACCAAACAAGTGACCATAGGTGTCATTGACTGCTTTGAAGTGATCAATGTCACACATTAACAAGCACGGCTGAGCAGTGGGGTCGTTTGCATCTTCTGAGGTTAACGAATCAAGACAGGAATTCAGTGCTTGGTCAAATCCACCACGGTTGGTTAGCCCGGTGAGAGCATCAAGCAAGGAGGCGTCGCGTGCGCGGGTAACTTCTTCACGTAGCGACTCAATCTCGCGCTGGCTTTCCGCCAGCTTGGCTTTGAGCGAGTTCGTTGAGGCCTGCATAGCTTGGGTGCTGGTGATCAAGGCTTTGATATCTATTGTGGCACCCGGCAGGGCACTATTTTTTTCAATATCCAGCAGGGTTTGCCCGAAATGGTCTGCTTCTTTAGCCACCTGGCCGGTTGAGACAGCAACCCCGCTGATAATGCGATGAAATTCCTGGGTAATTGATGAGGCAGTTTCACTGGTGACATCCGCTATATGTCGATTAAACAGCGCTTCGACATCTTTCCCCGTCAGTGGGATGCCGTGAGTGGATAAGGCGTCAACTGCTGTATTCAGCGAGCGATTCATCCCTGCGACATATTCATACCAGACAGCGTAACTGATGGGATGAAAGGGCGCATCATGTTTGGACATCAACGGCAAGGCCAGGCGCAAATATTCCGCACTTTCAGTTTTTGAGTGACTATATTTCATGGCAGGTCAGAATCATCCAGTGATTGTTATCCCAATGGGAATATAAAAAGGAAATATAAAAAAATGCTATATGAAAAATTATAACGCGCTGATTCTAATTGAAATTCATTGAGATACGCCAGAAAAATTCCAGTATGGAGCACTCTGTAATGATGGTGGCATGTACTATGCGAGCGAGCCAAACTTTCGGCGTGCGCGCCTCTGGTTAAGCCTGTGGCGCGGCTGTGACGCCAGCCATGCGGTCGTGAATTGAAAGATCGCCGTATCACCAGCGCCGACTTTTGTCGGGTTTTGCTGATGCTACGGCGTGATGACCTTTGCCTTTCAGGGATTACGCGATCTAGAAGGCATACGACAAGCCGGTGTAGAGCGAACGCCCCATGCCGGGAACGTTGATGCCCCAGGGTGCCCCCGTGTCGGACATCGTGCTGCCCTGGCCGACATAAGCGCCACCGAGCGGCATTTGATAGAAGCGGTTGAAGACGTTGTCGATGCCGAGGTCAAACCGGGTATTGCCCCAGGTGCGGCTGGTGCGCAGGTTGACCAGGCTGTAACCGGCGGTCTTGATTTCGTTGCGCACATCCGACACATTGCCCTTGTCTTTGACCAGCAGCAGTTCGGCACTGCTGGTCCAGTCGCCGAGGGTATGGTTGAGCAACAACTTCAAGTTGAGCGGCATGATGTTGTAGAGGCCGTCTCCCGTGCCGCGGTTTTCGCCGTCGGTATGGTTGAGTAAACCCGATAGACCGAACTCGCCCCAGCCATCCGTTTTGGCCAGCGGCATATGGCCGGAAAGGTCGATACCGTAGAGCCGCGCGGACTGGTTGGCAAATTGCAGGTAGACGAATTTCGATCCGCCGGTGTTATTCATCGCGCCACCGCAGGCGGCCATCATGCCCATGCCGCTGCCGCAACGTTTGGCGTCGATGTAGTCGGTGACGTAGGTGACATACGGTGTGGCCTTGAATGCCCAGTGGCGGTCAACAGCGTGCCAGTCAAAGGTGGCGCTCAAGGTATGGGCTTTTTCGGGCTTCAGGTTTACGTCGCCCACATAGCCGTTGCCGTCACCGGCAAAGTTCACCATCAGCATGGCCATGCCGGTTCGCGACCAGGCGAAGCGCTCATACAGGTTGGGCGAGCGCACCTTGCGCGAAAAGCCGAATTCAATGTCTTGTGTCGTGCTGGCGGTGTAACGCGCCAGTGCCGTCATGTCCCAGTTGTTGTCGGTTTTTTCGCGATCCTGGGCGTTGAAGGCATTGGCATCCATGGCATACAGGCCGCTATAGCCATGCACCGATCCGGCATCCATTTTGACGCGCTCATAACGCGCGCCAAGCTGTGTCATCCATGCCGGGTTGATGCGCGATTCCCATTCGGCGAACAGCGCGGTGCGGTCACGCTGGCCGTTGTTGATATTCAGGAAGGTGTCGGGCGCCATCATCATGCCGCTGCCGGAAGCGGGCCAGCTGTCGTCCAGCCGATAGCGCTGGTATTCGCCGCCGACGCGCAACAGGTCTTGTGCCGTGAGCTGGATGCTGGCTTTGACCACGCCACCGGTATTTTTGCTCTCGGTCTGCATCGGCATGCCGGGCGCTGTGCCGTACCAGAACTGCTTGTCGTCGCCGAAATTCATGAAGTGCGTGACGGTTTCATGGTACGCGCGGGCGTCCAGCGAGCCCCAGTAGAATTCGCCGAGATAATGCAGGTTGAAGCGATGCGCGGTGTTGTCGAGCATGTCCATGCGCTGGTTGGGGAAGCCCTCATAAGGGATGTCTTGAAAGCTGAACCTGGCTTCAAACAGGTGGTTGTCGTTTTTCAATGCCAGGTTCAGGGCGTGGTTGTTGGCCTTGAAGGCGGTTGAACCGACTTCATCGAGCGGCAGTGAGTGGCCTGGGCGGCCAGTGGCGGTGGTGGATTTGAAATCACCGCCCGCCGTGTAGTTGTCGGCTTGCGTTGTCGAGCCGCTATACGTGATGTTGAGCATATCGGTGGCATACGTCGCAGTGAGGTTGCCGCCACGCGCGTTGTTGTTGCTGCGGTAAAAGGCACCGATCTGGCCCTTGATCAGCGGGCTTTGCCCTGGCGCAGCAAATTCGGGGGCGGCGGTTGCGGCAATGATGGTGCCGCCGATGCTGTCGCCGCCGAGGCTCACCGGCGTGACGCCGGCATAGACCTTGAGCGTGGCGACATTGGTCGGGTCGATATAAGACAGCGGCGAATTCATGTGGTTGGGGCAAGAGGCCACCAGGTCTACGCCATCGACCTGGATGCGCAGGCGGTCGTCTGCCAGGCCGTGGATCGACGGCAGGCTGGATACACCGCCGGCACCATAAAGGCTGACACCGGGAACATTTTTGAGCAGGCTGGCGGTATCGCTGGTTGCGGCGCGTTGCGGGGCGATATCAGCCGCGTCGAGCGTTGCGCTGGATAAGAGTGGCGTCGCTGGCCGGGTGGCCTTGACGACAATCGGTTCCATGGCCGGTTCTTCTGCGGATACAGGATTCGGGACGAGCAGTGCACTGGCAAGGGCGATAGCCAAAGGGTGTAAGTGAGTGTGCAGCTGAAGATTTTTGATAGATATTGAAGGGCATGACTTCATGGTGTTTCTCCTATATAAAAGAAAGTTGGTTGTTATGCGGCAGGTCACTTGCATTGCCGAGCATGTCGCGGGGCAAGGCGAGGCTGACGAATGTCGCACCTTCAGTGCGCTGCGGCTGATTTTGCGATGGCCTTGACCTCGAGGGTGGTGCGTTGTTTTTGGCTGTTTTCGATAAGCAGCGTGAGCGGCACGCCGTCGCCCGCTTTCACCTGCTGATGCAGGCCGAACAGCATGATGTGATAGCCGCCGGGCGCAAGGCTCACGCTTTTGCCTGCGCCAAGCGGCAGGCTGGGTACGGCGCGCATGGTCATGACGTCGTTATCCATTTTCATTTCGTGGATTTCGGCGCGGTCGGCTATCGGCGATTTGATGGCGACGATATGTACATTGGCGGTTGAAGTGATTTTCATGAAAGCGCCGGTGACTTTTTGCTGTGGCACGGTGGCGCGAATCCAGGCGTCTTGTACGGTGACTTCGGCATGGGCCGCAGCGGTGAGGATAAAAAAGAACAGGCCGGTTTGGATGAAACGGAACATGGGATGGATTCCTTTAAATGGATTGAAAAATCAAACATGGTGATTGATGCCCAACGCCAGCGACCAGGGCGCGGTAAGCGGGTCCGACCGCGGAGGTGCCGGGCAGGAATAGGCCGAACTTGCTGGATGGCGGCAAGGAGGCTCAGGGCTTAACGCTCTGGAGCCGAGCCGGACTTCAGCGTGCGGGAAGGGTCAAACGGCTGCGGGTGGCCCGCGCGGGGGATGCGCCGTCCAGGCAAAGGATGCGGGACGGGCTGAGAAGGGTGTGGCAAGTCTTGCGTGAAAAGTCGGCGCTGGTGATACGGCGGGCGTTGTACTGGCAAACAACAGAGTACCGCTGGCGACGCACAATTTGCAGCAATCGTGCGTGTTGCTGTTATCTGATGGTGATTGCTTGTCGCTCGCTGCATTACCTTGTGCCACTTGGGTATTGCTGACGCCCAGCACAGTGCAAATCTCGGCGAAAAAATTTCCATCGCTGTCTGACTTGCCTTGATGCGAGCCCATCAAACCCATGCTGGCCAAGCTTTGCATGAGCACGACAAACAAGCCCAGCACGAGCAAAAGCCGCGCATGGTGCGCGGCTGCACGGTGGAGGAAGGAAGGGTAGCGGGACGTGAACATGGCGTGTAATTTCGGGCGTGATTCTAACTGGACCGGGTATGTATTGCTGCGTGATTTTGATGATTGTCAAAAGAAACACCATTTTATAGTGCGTCAAAGTTGGCTAAGGTGCGCTATCCTTCCCTCCTTTATTTGGCAACATTTCTTGTCTTTGATAACCATGACGATTGGTACTTTGTTCATCATCGCAGCACCTTCTGGCGCTGGCAAGACCACGCTGGTGAGCGGCCTGCTGGCTAACGATGCGCAGGTGCGGCGTTCTATTTCTTATACTACCCGCGCGCCGCGGCCGGGTGAGGTTGATGGAAATGAGTACCACTTTATTGATCTGCCGCAGTTCATGGCGATGCGCAGCCGGGGCGAGTTTGTCGAGTCGGCCGAAGTGCATGGCAACTATTACGGCACGTCACGCGCGTGGTTAGATGCGCAAATGACATCAGGCACGGATATGTTGCTGGAGATTGACTGGCAAGGCGCGCGACAAATACAGCGAGAGTTTACCGAAGCGGTGGGTATTTTTATTTTGCCACCCGATATGGAAGAGCTGAAACACAGGCTACAACAGCGCGCAACCGATAGTCCAGAGGTGATCGCGCGGCGTTTAGCTGCCGCACGTGATGAAATGAGGCATGTGCATGAGTTTGATTTTGTTATAATCAACAAAGACTTGGATGTGGCACTGGGCGAGCTGATTGCCGCTGTGCGCGCCTCCCGCCTGAGAGTCAAGCGTCAGCTGGCTCGTTATCCCGAAATATTCCGCTTTTTTGAACAGGACTAAACCCCATGGCCCGTGTCACCATTGATGATTGCATCAAAAAAATCCCCAACCGTTTTGATCTCACGCTAGTCGCAGCATATCGTGCGCGTCAGCTGGCCATGGGCAGCACGCCGCAAGTTGAACCGGATAACGATAAATCGGCGGTGATCGCTCTGCGCGAAATTGCTGCTGGCAAAGTGGGGGTCGAAATTTTGACCCGTCCGAAAGCCGCATAACTTATCGGTGCATGGGGTGAGCTATGTCCGCCATGACACCTCGCCACTTGCCGTCTGCGCCGGCTAAGCCATTGGTCGATAAATTCAACAATCCATTGGCTGATCCAAACCCGCAGTTAAAGTCAGACGCTCCGTTACAACCAGATTCCCCGGCATCGGGCGTGCCCGCGCCAGTCAATTTTTCTGTCAGCCTGGCAGACCTTAACGCGCGACTTGTTACCTATCTGAGTCCCGAGGACATCGCCCGTGTGAACGAGGCGTATCTGTTTTCTCAAGCGGCGCATAGTGGCCAGATGCGGGTCAGTGGCGACCCTTACATTTCTCACCCGCTGGCTGTTGCTGCCGGATTAGCCGATTGGCGTCTGGATGCTCAGGCATTGAGTGCTGCTTTGCTGCATGACGTGATGGAAGACACCGATATCAGCAAAGAGCAGCTGACTGAGCGGTTCGGCAAAGGCGTGGCCGATCTGGTGGATGGCGTTTCCAAGATTGATCGCATCGAGCACCAAAGTTTTGAAGAAGCGCAAGCCGATAATTTTCGCAAGATGCTGCTGGCGATGGCGCACGACGTGCGCGTTATTCTCATCAAGCTGGCTGATCGGCGACATAACATGCAGACCCTCGGCTCGATGCGGGCTGATAAACGCCGGCGAATTGCCAAGGAAACGCTGGATATTTATGCGCCCATCGCCAATCGGCTGGGTTTGAATGCCTTGTATCGCGAGTTGCAAGAGCTTTCCTTTTGTCATGGCCAACCCCTGCGTTATCGTGTGCTGGAAAAGGCCGTCAAGAAAGCGCGAGGCAATCGGCGCGAAGTGGTCAGTAAAATTCTTGAAGCGATACGTGTAACGTTACCCAGCGCTGGGCTGGATGCTGATGTCATGGGTCGTGAAAAACATCTGTATGGCATTTATCGCAAGATGCGTGAAAAGCACCTGAGCTTTTCGCAAGTGCTGGATATTTACGGCTTTCGTATTGTGGTGAAAGACAGGCCGAGTTGTTATCTTGCGCTGGGGGCATTGCATGCGCTTTACCCACCCGTGCCGGGCAAGTTTAAAGACTACATTGCCATTCCCAAAGCCAACGGTTATCAGTCATTGCACACCACCTTGATCGGCCCGTTCGGCACGCCGGTTGAAATTCAGATTCGCACGGCTGAAATGCATAATGTGGCTGAATCGGGCGTTGCTTCACACTGGCTATATAAGGATGAACATGGGATCAGCCAGGTGCAGAAAAAAACTCACCAATGGTTGCAGTCGCTGATCGAGTTGCAGTCTGATTCAGGTACGGCGTCTGAATTCCTCGAGCATGTCAAAATTGATTTATTCCCGGGCGAGGTGTATGTGTTCAGCCCGAAGGGCAAAATCTTCGCCTTGCCGCGTGGCGCGACAGTCGTTGATTTTGCTTATGCGGTGCATACCGATATTGGCGACCAGTGCGTGGCGTGCCGTATCAATTTTGAAACGTCACCACTGCGTACAGAACTCAAAAATGGTGATCGTGTTGAGGTGATCACCGCACCCCATGCGGCGCCGAATCCGGCTTGGCTTGGCTATGTAAAGAGTGCTCGGGCACGATTCAGAATCCGTCACTTTTTAAAGACCCAGCAAAACGAGGAATCGGTGGCGTTAGGCGAACGGCTGCTTGCACATGCACTGCATGAGATGGGCATATCCACCGTCAAAATTCTGCCCGAGGCGTGGGACCGCTTCAAAAAAGAATCCGGTGTGCGATCAAAACGCGCCGTGCTCTCGGATATTGGTTTGGGCAAGCGCTTGCCCGCGATTGTGGCGCGCCGCCTGGCCGAAGGGCTGGATGTGCCAATCACGAGTTTGACGGCGAAACTTCCGCGTACGCGCCAGGCAATCATGATTCGCGGTACTGAAGGCATGGCCGTGCAGCTGGGCAAATGTTGTCGGCCGATTCCCGGGGATCCCATTGTCGGCTTGATTCGCAAAGAACAGGGGCTGGTCGTGCATACGCATGATTGCCCTGTGTTGGCCAAGCTCAGAAGCGAGCGTGGCAATTGGGTGGATGTTGTCTGGGATGTGACGTCGGATCATCTGTTTGATGTCACCATCCGCGTGATTGTTAAAAATGCGCGCGGCCTGCTGGCACGGCTGGCAAAAGAAATTGCCGAGAGCAATGCAAATATTATCGATGTCAGTGTGGAAGATGACCGTGACTCCACCATGCTGTATTTCACCGTACAGGTGATTGATCGCGTGCACCTAGCGCGTATCCTGCGCGCCCTGCGGCGTGTGCCCGAGGTGCTGCGTCTGGCGCGTTACATTAACCCGAAACATTAACCCGACATGCTAGAAAGGCAACGTGATGGCTCAGTACGAATCTGAATTTACCCAATTTATGCGAGACTGGATGGCAGCACACCCAGAGCAGGCCGCTGCGCAAGATGCTGGCCGTGCACTGTGGTGGGATAAAACGCCGCGCCCGCTCGAGACTATTGCGCAGGATAAGGCAGCCAAGGTAGCTGTTAAGCCGTATTACTACGACGCCAACTGAGCTACGACATCAGCTGAGTTGTTGCCCAGGTTTGCGGGTGCTCGGTTCGCTGTGTAACCCGATGAGTAGCCCAATGAGTGCCAGCATTGCAATCGCCGCGCCCGCATAAAACGTCATCGCCGGGCCGAAGACTGTCCACAAGCTGCCAGCAAGCACGCTGGCGGCGAGCAGCGCCAGGCCGCTGACCAGATTGAACACGCCAAACGCTGTGCCGCGCAAATCGGCCGGTGCGGCATCGGCCACCAGCACCGAGAGCAGGCCCTGCGTTGCGCCCATATGCAGCCCCCAGATTGCCGCACCCAGGCCAACCAGCCAGATATTTCCCGCCAGTGCCAGCACCAGGTCAGCTGCAATCAGCAAGACAATGCCCCAGATCAGCAAACGGCGCCGTCCGCCGTTGTCGCAAAATTTCCCGAATGGATAGGCACTGAGGGCATACACCACATTCATCACAATCAGCATGGCCGGCACCCAGGTCACCGCCAGCCCGACATTTTCGGCGCGCAGCAGCAAAAAGGCTTCGGAAAAACGCGCGCAGGTGAGTACAGCCGCGAACGCCACCAACCACCAGAAACGGGCATTAAACCGGCGCAGGTTTTCGCGGCGCAGCGGTGAGCGCAACTGCGCTGGCGGGCGCGTGGCCTCAGGCTCTTCAACACCAAAAATAATCAGCAGAACGCAGATGATCGCCGGTAACACGGCCACCCAAAACACCAGACGAAAGTTATCCTGCGTTGCCGCCATCAACGCCATCGCCAGCAGCGGCCCGGCAAAGCCGCCCACGGTGTCCAGCGTCTGGCGCAAGCCATAGGCCGCGCCGCGAATTTCCGGCGGCGTGATGTCGGCGATCAGCGCATCACGCGGTGCGCCGCGTATGCCCTTGCCAATGCGGTCGATAAACCGCGCGGTCAGCACCGCGCCGATGCCTTGCGCCAGAGGAAACAGCGGCTTGGTCAACGCTGCCAGCCCGTAGCCGAGCAACACCAGCGGTTTTCTGCGCCCCATCCAGTCTGAAATCACGCCGGAAAACACCTTGGCAATCGATGCCGTGGCTTCGGCGATGCCCTCGATCAAGCCGACCGACAAGGCGCTCGCGCCCAGCACGGTGACCAGAAACACCGGCAGCAGGCTGTGGATCATCTCCGAGGAGGTGTCCATGAACAGGCTGACCAGTCCGAGGGCAACGATGCTCTTTGGTAGTTTTGAGCGATTCATGGGTGGCTAACAGAAAAACCTGATGTGGAACTATAGTCTGTGCGGTAGAGAGTCGCGTTGACCTGAATCAGCGAAAAGTCGGCGCTGATGACACGACGAGGCGCCTACTGATCCTCTTCCCAGTGAAACCGATGCATCACCCGATGCACAATCGGCGTGAGCACAATGCCTGCAATGATCAAAAGAAACAGCCCCGCATAGAGCGCATACAGGCCGGCAAACAGTTTGCCGCCATCCGTTTGGGGCGCGTTGACAGGCCCCATGCCGCCCATGAGCATGGCAGCATTCAAGAAAGCATCCCGCCAGGGAAGACTCTCGAAATACGCATAGCCCGCCATGCCAAGCAAGAGCGAGAACAACAACAGGACAAACGCAACCGCCGCGTGGCGCAATATGCGTTGCAGAAATTGTTTGCGAGGTAACAACGGCTGGGTTTTGGGTTCGTACATGGGGGCTGGTCAGCGTTTGAAATGTTTGCAGTTCATTGATGTCACATACTCAAAAAGCCGAGGCATACTTCGATGTCCTTCTGCGAGAAGTAGCCAGCCGCTTCGAGCAGTTTGTTGATCTTGATGCGGGCGGTGGCTTCTTTATTGGACACTGAGTGAGTCTTTCAGCGCTTGAGCCAGATCCATCACCGCAGCGGCGTAGAAGCTGCTGCGGTTGTAGCGGGTGATGACATAGAAGTTTTGGTAGCCCAGGCGGTATTCGGTGGGCGCGTCGGGGGTGATGAGGTCGATCAAGGCGGCGGGTTGGTCGCTGAATTGACGATTTGCCGCCGTGTCACCATCGCCGACTTTTTGGCCGACTTTTTGTATCTCTACCTGCTGTGCAGAGAATTCGCTGGGCAGGCGTTGCGGCTTGATGCCTTCATCAATCAAGGCTTGAATACCGTCGCCGCTGATGGTGATTGTTTCAGCAATCGGGCCGCCTGTTTGCCAGCCATGTTTGGCCAGAAAATTTGCCGCGCTGCCAATCGCATCCACGGGGCTGGCGGCGAGATCCACCTTGCCATCGTTGTCGAAATCCAGCGCGTATTTTCGTCGTGAAGAGGGCATGAACTGCGGCCAACCCATGGCGCCTGCATAGGAACCGGTATAACTCAATATCGGGCGGTTTTCTTCCCTGGCCAGCAGGAGTAGTTCAATTAGTTCCTGGCGGAATAGCTTGGCACGCGGCGGGTAGTCAAAAGCCAGCGTGGTGAGTGCGGCAAACGTGGTGTAGTTGCCCGTGTGCTTGCCGTAAATCGTCTCGATGCCGATGATCGCCGCGATGATTTCAGCGGGCACGCCAAAGCGCGCCTCTGCTGCGGCGAGTTCGGGGGCATAACGCTGCATGAAGGCTTTACCCGCTGCAATGCGTACTGGCTCAACAAAGCGGCTGCGGTAGGCGCGCCATGAACGGATGCCTGGATCGGCGGGTGGGCGGATGGCTTTTAACACTGAAGGAATGGGTTGGGTGACGCGAAACAGTGCATCGAGTGTCATGCGGTCATAACTGTATTCGGTGGCCATCTCGTCGATGAATGCTTTGACATCCTCACGCTCGGCATAGCTGTGGGCTTGGTAGCTGGTTTGACTCTGCGCAGGTAAGGTCAAGAACAGGCAGAGCAGGAAAAGGTATTTCACGTAGTTCGATTTCATAGTGACAAGTCGCGGATGGATTGATTGAGTTCGACCAAGCCCGTGCTGGACGGTTGGGCAGCATAGCGCAGGCGGGCGTAACTGCGGGCGATGGCGTGAATTTTTGTCGCGTGCGCGGGGAGTTGGCTAGCCGCGCGTGCAGCCAGGGTGTCTGGCCCTTCCCATGGCTGCCAAACAATGCCGCGCTTGGTGAGTTTGGCGGTAAAGCGCCGCCAGGCACGGCGGACGGGATCAATACGCTCGCGCTGGCGCAGCACCCAGCCGGTGAGCAGCAGCAAGGCCGCGCCGCAGAGCACAGCCAAGAGGGCTGTCATGTTGCGCCAATCGGTATCCAGCCCGAGACGCGTTAATAAATCGCGCTGACGTTGCGGGTCATACCCGAGCACCCATTGGTTCCAGCCGTTGGTGACAGCGTCGATCTGGTAACGAATAGCCTTGAGCCAGGCCATGTCATTGCGCGCTAAAAAAGGCAGGGTTTCATTTGTCGGGATGGCGGTGGCCAGGCTGCTGTCAATGCGCCGTGGTGCGGCAATGGCGGTCGGGTCTACGCGCACCCAGCCCTGTTTGGCCAGCCATACTTCCGTCCAGGCGTGGGCGTCATATTGGCGCACGACCAGAAACCCGTCGACGGGGTTGATCTCACCGCCTTGATACCCGGCCACGACGCGCGCGGGGACACCGGCGGCACGCAGGGCAAAGGCAAAGGCAGAGGCAAAATGTTCGCAAAAGCCCCGTTTGTTGTCAAACAGGAATTCATCAACACTATCGCTGCCGGCAAGGGGCGGGTTGAGGGTGTAGCGCAACAGCTGGCGACTAAAAAAATCTTCGGCTGCTTGCAAAATGGCAACGTCATTGTCGCCATGACGTTGCCTCCAGCTGATCGCTATGGCTCGGGTGCGCGGGTTGCTGTTTTTGGGCAAGGCTAGAGACTCTTGCAAAACCTCTGGCGGGTCGGTCAGGCCTTTTTGGATATCCGGCACGGCGCGCTGCGTGTAGCGCATGCGGCTGCGCACAGGTTGCCGGGATAACAATTGATAGTCGCGGGTAAGGCCGCTTTCCGTGGGCAGCGTGGTGGGGGATTCCAGTGCGAAGAGCCAGCGTTTGCCGTGCGGCTCGAGGGTGAGCTCATAGTCGATCGGCTTGCTACGCTTACTTTCTTCAGCATACGGCGGGGTGGTGTAGGCCTCGCGGGTTTGTGAGATGCGCCAGGTGCGTCCATCAAAATCAGGCATCACCAGGCCGCGCCAATACAGGCTGGATTGCTCGGGGGCTATACCTTTAAATGCGCCGGTAAACGCGACGCGAAAGGCAATGGCGTCTGACTGTGAAAGCTGTGCAATGGTGCCCGGCGCCATGGCATCGGTGATCCCGGAAAGCGCTGTGCGGCGGTCTTCGGGCAGGCCCCACAACGGGCCGTTCACGCGAGGGAAAAGAACAAACAGCAACAGCATGAAGGGCAGCGCTTGCAGCAGCAGGCGACCTGCGTGCTCAAATTGTTGCTTGATGGTTGGCCGATCATTATTGGCCGCGAGCAAGGCGGCGGTGGTAATGGCAACGGCAAGGCAGGTGACGAAGGCGGTGAGCAGCGTTTGGGTAAATAAAAACTGCCCGAGGATTAAAAAGTAACACAGCAACACGGTCACCACCGCATCGCGTGGCGCGCGCAGTTCCATGAGTTTGAGCGAGAGAAAAATCAGCAGCAGCGCAATGCCCGGTGTGCGGCCAAACAAGCTGCGGTATTCAAAAAAGACACCGAGCGAACCGGCGACGACCAATAGCACGAGCAGCCAGCGCGGCGGCAGTCGTCCACCGCGCTGAATGAGCCAGCCACGCCAGACAAAAGCCGCGCCAGCGAATAGCGCCAGCCACACTGGCATATGCGCGGCCAAGGGGGCAAACGCGGTAACAGCAGCCAGCAGAAGCCATTGGCTTTGGCGGCGGCTTACCGGGCGGTCAAGACGTGCCATGGTTTGTTGTCACTGGAGGCAATGCGTATAAAGCCAGGGCTTGTAATCCGGCGGCACGATGTGCGGCACCTTGCGCGGGGGCGAGGCGCAGCGTGGGCAGGCGTAAGCCCCAGTGCAGGCCAGCGGTATCGGCATCCAGCAACCAGCGGGTAAGGCACGCGATGCGCTGCTCGGTGGTGAGTGCGCTGGGTGCGGCATCCCAATCTAGCCAGAGTTCTTGCGCCGACTGGCCGCTAAAGAGTTTGGTTTGTAGTTTTCCGTCGTCTTGCCGTGCAGCGGCTTTCCACGCGACGTGACGCGGCGGGTCGGCCAACTGGTGATGGCGCAGGCCGGCAAAATCATCCGCACCCTGACCGACATTGCTTGCGCCCTGGAATGCTTCGCCGCTCCAGGGCAGCGGTGGTGCGTTGCGTGCGGGCGCGGGGTAAACCAGGCAGCGCATATCCGGCGCGATATAGCTCCACGCACGCACCAGACCCAGCGGCCAGGTGGTTTCGACGGTTACTCGGGGCAGGGCCTGCCAGCCACGCTGGGTGGTTGGCTGGGTGAGCGTGGCGGTGTTGGTGGTGTGTGCGGGAAGGTCAATCTCGACAGGTGCTTCACCCGAGAATGACAACTGCAAGTTGATGCGCGCATCGCGCCGGGTGTTTTCCAGCAGAAGATCAAAGCTGGCCAGATCGCCCGCAAAGACCGGCGGGCAGCGCCCTGGCCGCAGGGTGAGCTGCACGAGATTACGAAAGGTATGCAAGATCGTCACAATACCCAGCCCGGCCAGCCAGAAAACCAGCGCATGGCCCAGGCTCAGGTTGTAATTCACGGCACCCAGAAAAATGGTGATGAGGGCAACGGCAAAAGCCAGACCAACGCGTGTGGGCAGCACATACACCCGCCGCTGAACCAGCGTGATGGGTGTGGGCTCGGGCGTTGGCACGCGCAGTGCCCAGCGCACAAAGCGCTCGTGTAGCAAGCGTTGCAGCCGATGCAGCCAGTGCCACATCGTCAGGGCAGTGGCACGGCCTCGATAAGCCGGTTCGCCGTCTCACCAGCGCCGACTTTTCTGGTGTCATCGTGAAAGCGCAGTCGATGCGCGATAACGCCAGGGAGCACTGCTTGAACGTCTTCCGGCAGCACGTGATCGCGGCCATCAAGCAGCGCCCAGGCACGGGCAACGGCGAGCAGGGCGAGGCCTGCTCGCGGGGATAAACCGGCTACCCATAACGGCGAGCTGCGCGTGAAGGCGGCCAGCGCCTGAATGTAGGCTATCAGCGCGGGCGAGGCGTGTACGCTGCGCGTTTTTTGCTGTAATTCGAGCAATTGGGGCGGCAAAAGGCGCGGGGTGAGTTCGGCCACCATCTGGCGACGGTCCGCTCCTGCGAGGAGTTCACGCTCGGCGGCGGCATCGGGATAACCCAGTTCAATCTTGAGCAGGAAACGATCGAGTTGTGACTCAGGCAGGGGAAAGGTGCCGATTTGAAACGTTGGGTTTTGCGTGGCGATGACAAAAAAAGGCGCGGGCAACGCGCGCGTTGCCCCTTCGATGGTGACTTGCCGTTCTTCCATGGCTTCGAGCAGCGCGCTTTGTGCTTTGGGCGTGGCGCGGTTGAGTTCGTCGGCCAGCACCATCTGCGTGAAAATCGGGCCGGGGTGAAAATGAAATGCCCCACTGGCCCGATCAAACACCGAGACGCCGATAATATCGGCGGGCAGCATGTCACTGGTGAACTGGATCCTCTGCAAGTCGAGCCCCAGTACACGCGCCAGCACATGCGCCAGCGTTGTTTTACCGACACCGGGCAAGTCTTCGACCAGCAAGTGACCACCAGCGAGCAAACAGGCCAACGCCATGCGGACGGGTTCTTTTTTACCAAGAATAATGCGGTTAATGTCAGCCAGTAGCTGGGTTAAAAGCAAATGATGTTCGCTAGGTTGCATGAGGTGAGCGAGAGAATGAATGGGATGAGCAATAATAACGGGAACTTATCGTTTTGATTGTAAGTCATCAGGCTACCTATCTTTTTATGACAACCGCTTTCATTTCCCACCGCGATTGCAAGCTGCATGACATGGGTGCTCGGCACCCCGAATGTCCGGCGCGGCTGGATGCCATTCATGACCAGCTGATTGCATCAAGGCTGGATGTGAGTCTTGAGTTTTTTGATGCACCATTAGCCAGCATGACTCAATTGCAACGCGTGCATCCGGCGGATTACATTGAGTACGTGCAGGCAAGCAGTCCCGTGCAGGGGTTTGTGCATCTCGACCCGGATACGGCGATGTCGCCTGGTACGTGGCATGCTGCGCTGCGTGCTGCGGGCGCGGGGTGTGATGCCGTTGATCGCATCATGCGCGGAGAAGTAGATAATGCATTTTGTGCCGTGCGCCCGCCCGGGCATCATGCCGGCCCGAGTCAGGCGATGGGATTTTGTTTTTTTAACAACATTGCTGTCGCCGCGCGTCATGCGCTGGCTGCTTGGCCATTGTCGCGGGTGGCGATTGTTGATTTTGATGTGCATCATGGCAATGGCACCGAAGCGGTTTTCTCGAATGATGAAAACGTGTTGATGGTGGGCACGTTTCAGCATCCGTTTTATCCCTACAGCGGCACGGCGCATCACGCCGCCAATATGTGTAATGTGCCCTTGGCCGCAGGTACGCGGGGTGAGGGCTTTCGTCAGGCTGTTAGCGATATCTGGTTACCCCGGCTGCATGATTTTCAACCGGAAATGATTTTTATATCGGCCGGCTTCGATGCGCATCGCGAAGATGACATGGCTTCGCTAGGTTTGGTTGAGGATGACTACGCGTGGGTGACAACGCAGATCAAGCACGTGGCTGCGGCAACAGCCCACGGGCGGATCGTGTCGATGCTCGAGGGTGGCTATGCGCTTTCGGCTTTGGGGCGCAGCGTGGCAGCCCATTTGCGTGTGCTGGCAGATGTGTAAATGGATGTTTCAATGAATATGAATGGCCGCGTTTGGCTATGGCCATCGGTTAGAATTGGTTTTTTGGTGTATTGCTTACATTTCTTATTTTCATGAAGACAACACAAGCGGCTATTCACGGCTCGATCAAGGGTTCAATCCCCGCCATCATTACCCCCATGCAGGCGGACGGATCCCTTGATATACCTGCCTTGCGGCGGTTACTCGACTGGCATATCGCTGCGGGTTCTGACGGCATTGTGGTGGTGGGTACGACGGGCGAATCGCCGACGGTTGATTTTGCCGAACATTGCCTGTTGATTGAAACCACGGTGCAGCACGTGGCCGGGCGGGTTCCGGTCATTGCAGGAACCGGCGCGAACGCTACCCGCGAAGCAATTGAATTGGCGCAGTTTGCGCAGCAAGCAGGTGTGGATGCGCATCTTTCTGTGGTGCCCTATTACAACAAGCCAACGCAAGAAGGGCTGTTTCAGCATTTCAAGGCGATTGCCGAGGCCGTGGCGCTACCCATGATTGTGTATAACGTGCCTGGCCGCACCGTGGCCGATTTGTCGAACGAAACAGCGCTGCGCTTAGCAGAGGTGCCAGGAATTATCGGTATCAAGGATGCGACAGGAGACATCGAGCGCGGGTCAGATTTGTTGCGTCGTGTTCCTGAAGGTTTTGTTGTTTATAGCGGAGATGATGCAACTGCCCTGGCATTGATGCTGTTGGGAGCGGTGGGTACCATTTCAGTTACCGCCAACGTGGCCCCACGGTTAATGCACGCCATGTGTCAAGCAGCGCAGGCAGGTGATTTGCCTACAGCGCGTGCGTTGAATTTTCAGTTGCTGGATTTGCATCGTGATCTGTTTATTGAACCCAGCCCGGCGCCGACCAAGTGGGCGCTACAGCAAATGGGTTTAATTGATGGCGCCTTGCGTTTGCCACTTTTGCCGCTCACGACGGCATCTTGTGAGCGTGTACGTGCTGCCTTGCATGCAGCGGATATCGTCATTTAATCTGGATTTAACTACTCATGAAACGTCTCTCACTCTTGTTGCTGCTGGTTAGTGTGATGGCTGGCTGTAGCGGCCCGCTGATCGAAACTAAAAAGATCGAATACAAATCGGCTGGCAAGGCGAAATTGCCATCGTTGGAGATTCCTCCCGATTTGACCCAACCTAGCCGCGATGAGCGCTATATCGTGCCTGATGTAGCTGGCAGCAAAGGCCCTGCAACCTATTCAGCCTATGTCAACGAACGTGGTGAGGCACGTGCCGAACCTTCTACCGACGTGTTGCCGCAGGTGGACAAGATGCGGATCGAACGGGCGGGTACGCAACGTTGGTTGGTTGTATCCGGTAGTCCGGAAAAACTCTGGCCTGTGGTGAAAGAGTTTTGGCAAGAGATAGGCCTGCTCGTCAATGTTGAATTGCCCGAGGCTGGCATCATGGAAACCGATTGGGCCGAGAATCGGGCCAAATTGCCGCAGGATTTTATTCGCAGCACACTGGGCAAAGTGTTTGATGATGTTTATTCAACCGCCGAACGCGACAAATATCGCGTCCGCTTGGAAAAAGGTGCCGAGCCAGATACTACCGAGATTTATATCAGTCATCGCGGGATGATTGAGCTTTATATTTCCGAGGGGAAGACAGAAACCCGCTGGCAGCCACGTCCGGCTGACCCTGAGCTGGAAGCAGAAATGTTGCGTCGACTGATGGTACGTTTGGGTGTGCAAGAAGCGCGTGCCAAGACACTTATTTCTGCTGAGCAGGCACCTGAGCGTGCCAAGCTGTCGCGTGCTGCCGATGGTAGCGGGGCGCTGGTGCTCGAAGAGCCGTTTGATCGCGCCTGGCGGCGCGTGGGGTTGGCGCTGGATCGCATCGGATTTACTGTAGAGGACCGCGATCGCTCACAAGGTCTTTACTATGTTCGTTATGTCGATCCAGAAGCGGATAGCAGGAAAAAAGATGAGCCTGGCTTGTTATCCAAAATGATGTTCTGGAAGAGTCATGATGCAGATAAGGACAAGCCGGTTCAGGCCGCGCAATATCGTATTCAAGTTAAAAGAGAAGGTGATACCAACCTTGTTCAGCTACTGACTCGTGAGGGTGGCGTAGATAGTTCGGCTACTTCAAAACGAATTATTGGCTTGCTGCATGAGCAG